>JAPLSJ010000030.1 GCA_026398695.1 Arenimonas sp. | reverse complement strand
GGCTGTGACCGTCTGCTGGCGATGATCGACCAGGCCGTCGCCCTGGGCGACGACCATGCCATCACCGAGCGCCTGCGCAACGGCCTGTCCGACGCCATCCGCGATGGTCAGATCCAGCTGCCCGACTGCGTGCTCGAGCCGGTGGACGACCACTACGCCCGCCGCGAGCTCTACCGCTGCGAAGAGTCCGGCTACAGCGTGGTCGCCATGACCTGGGGACCGGGCCAGGGCACGCCCATCCACGACCATTCGGGCCTGTGGTGCGTGGAAGGCATCTGGCACGGCCAGCTGGAAATCACCCAGTACGAACTGCGCGAACAGCAGGGCGAGCGTTTCCACTTCGAGCCCGTGGGCACCCACCTTGCCGGCGCCGGCTCGGCCGGCAGCCTGATCCCGCCGCACGAGTACCACACCATCCGCAACCCCAGCCGCGACGCCATCGCGGTCTCGCTGCACATCTACAAGCAGGCGCTCACCTGCTGCGCGATGTTCCAGCCCGAAGGCGGCAACTGGTACGGCAAGGCCGCCCGCGAACTGGGGCTGGACGAGGCCGCCTGAGCTATAATCGCCGGGCAATGCCGGTGTGGCGGAATGGTAGACGCGGCGGACTCAAAATCCGCTTGTGGTGACACAGTGGAGGTTCGAGTCCTCTCACCGGTACCACGGAGTGGCCTGAACAAGTGCAGGCCCCCGAGCCCGAACCGAAGGCGGCGATCATTCGCCGCCTTTTTTCTTGCGGAAAATCGGTCAGACCAACTTCAGGAACCCGGCGATGGCGGGCCCGAAGCGGGCGATGTCCACCAGGAAGGCGTCGTGGCCCTGGGGCGAGGGCAGGGGCACGAATTCGCTGTCGGCGCCGCCGGCGCGCAGGCCCTCGGCCACCTGTTCCTGCTGCTGCAGCGGGAACAGGATGTCGGTGTGCACGCCGATGGCCATCGCGCGCTCCACGTGGATGTTCGCCAGGCCCTTCATCACGTCGCCGCCGCCGTATTCGGCCGCGTCGAACAGGTCCATCGACCGGCCCAGGTAGAGGTAGCAGTTGGGGTCGAAGCTGCGCACGAAGCGCTGCGCGTGTGCCTCGAGGTAGCGCTCGATCTCGAACTCCTGCCCGAACAGGTCCTCGTCGCCGCGCATCTCGCTGTCGAGCTTCACCCGGCCGAAGCGGCCGTCCCACTCCATCGCCGAACGATAGGTCACCACGCCCAGCTTGCGGGCGATGCGCATGCCGTTCTCGGGGTAGTGCGCGTCGTCGTAGTTGCCGCCGTTCCACTGCGGGTCCAGGCGGATCGCCTCGCGCTGCAGCGAACGGATGGCGATGGAGAACGGCAGCGCCTGGGCGCTGCCCGAAACGTTGACGTGCGTGCGCGCCGCGCCCGGATGCAGCAGCAGGTAGGCCAGCGCCGTCATGCCGCCCATGGAGTTGCCGATCACGCAGGCCAGGCGTTCGATGCCCAGCGACTGCACCACGACGTGGGCGGCGCGTGCCCCGTCCTCGATGGACAGTTCGGGGTACGACAAACGGTAGGGCTCACCCGTGGCCGGGTCCAGCGACGCGGCGCCGGTGGAGCCCTTGCAGCTGCCGAGCGAGTTCACGCAGACCACGAACCAGCGGTCGGTGTCGATCGGCTTGCCCGGGCCCAGCATCGCTTCCCACCAGCCCGGCTCCGGGTTGCCCGCGTTGGAAGCCGCGTGCGCATTGGGCGACAGGCCGGTGAGGATGAGCACGGCGTTGTCGCGCGTCGCGTTCAGTTCGCCCCAGGTTTCGAAGGCCATGCGCGCACCGTGCAGCTCGCCGCCGCGCTTGAACGCGAACGGCGAGGGCAGCGCGGCGAAGCGCGTGCCCGGCGGGATGGATTCGGTCACGGGTGCACCCGGTCGATGACCAGGGTGAAACGCGCGCCGTCGGCGACGTCCACCACCTGGCCTTCGGCCTCCAGGTCGCCCGCCGCCGCGGCGGCATCGCCGGACTTCGAGATCCGCGCCATCAGGCGCACCTGCGTCTGCATCGAGAGTTTCTGGGCCGGCATCAGGCCGTCGGCGTCCGACAGGCCCAGCGTGACCGGGAAGCCGGTGGCCGGCATGCGCTTCACCGCCACCGGCAGGCCGGCGCCGTCCACGGTGCGGGCGAATACGAACAGCGTGTCGCCGGCCGCGAGTTGCGACGCCAGCGCGGGCGCGAGTTCGATCGTGAGTTCGAGCGTGGGTGAGGGCCCGGCGGCGGGCAGGTCCTGCACGGGCGGCAAACCCGCCTGTTCGCGCGCCATCGCCAGCTGCGGCACCAGTGCCTGCGCGGTGGCGCCGTCCACCAGCGGCAGCAGCTGCTCCCACACCTTCACCGCTTCGGCGGGCTGGCCCGCCTGCAGGCGCTGCGCGCCCAGGTAGAACAGGCCGCGCTGGTGGGTGGGCTGGCCGGCAACGACTGTTTCAAGCAGCGCCACGGCGCTGTCCGGGAAGCGGCCGTCGGGCGCGGCGCGCATTTGCGCGTCGGCGTATTCCACCATCAGGTCGGGCTCGTTGGGCAGCAGGGCGTGCGCCTTGGCGAACGCATCGCGCGCCTCGGGCCACTTCTGTTGTGCCATGCGGCTGCGGCCGAGCAGCACCCAGCCTTCGACGCTGGCGGGCTCTTCGGCGAGCCGGCGCTCGAGCTGCACGATGGCTTCGTCCAGCGTTTCGGGCAGCTTCACGTTCGCCGGATCAAGCGCGGCGGGCACGCCCAGCATCGCGTACAGGCCCAGCGTCGCCAGCGGCAGCGCCACCAGCAGCACCACGGCGGTGCCGCGTGCCTGGCGCCACAGCGGCGGCATCAGGAAGGCCAGCGCGAGGGCGGCCAGCGCCAGCGATGCAAGTACGAAGGTCGTCATCACCACTCCTGGCTGTCTTCGGACGGCGGCGCCGCGGGCGCACTGCCCGAGCGCTTGCGCACCACCACGGCCAGCACCACTGCGCCGCCGACCAGGATCAGGCCGGGCCCGAACCACAGCAGCCAGGTGGACGGGCGCACGGGCGGGTTGTAGAGCACGAAATCGCTGTAGCGCGCCACGAGGTAGTCCTTGATCTCGCGGTCGCTCTTGCCCTCGCGCATCAGCGCCAGCACCTGCATGCGCAGGTCGTGGGCGATCTGGGCGTTGGAGTCGGCCAGCGACTGGTTCTGGCACATCACGCAGCGCAGCTCGGCCGACAGCGCGCGGAAGCGCGCCTCTTCGGCATCGTCGGCGAACTTGATCGGTTCCATGGCTGACGCTGCGGTCGACAACAGCAGCATCAGCACCAGCAGCAGGCGCTTCACTTGAGCTTCTCCAGTTCGGGCATCAGCTGGTCGCGCACCACCTCGGGCGTGATCGGGCCGACGAATTTCCAGCGCACGATGCCCTGCGCGTCCACCAGGAAGGATTCGGGCGCGCCGTAGATGCCCCAGTCGAGCGCGGCGCGGCCCTCTTCGTCGGTGATCACCAGCTCGTAGGGATTGCCGAACTGCTCCAGCCAGCGCTGGGCGTCTTCGGTCGTGTCCTTGTAGTCGTAGCCGATCACGCGCACCGCGCCGCTGGCGGCCAGTTCGGTGATCACCGGGTGTTCGTCCCGGCAGGCAGGGCACCAGCTGCCCCAGACGTTGAGAAGGTAGGGCCGGCCGAGCAGGTCCGCATTGCCGATCATCCGCGACGGCTCGCCCAGCACCGGCAGCGAGAACGCCGGCGCCGGCTTGCCGATCAGCGGCGAGGGGATGGCGCTGGTGTCCTTGCCGGAATTTCGCAGCACGCCGCCGGCCAGCAGCACGGCCAGGGCGAGGAAGGCGAACAGCGGCAGCAGGCGCTTGATCACGGGTTGGCCACCGGACGCCGGAAGCGCTTGTCGAAGGCCACCACGAAGCCGCCGATGGCCATCATCAGCGAGCCCAGCCAGATCAGCCGGATGTAGGGCTTCACGTAAAGCCGCAGCGCCCAGCCGCCGGTCTGGTCGAGCGGTTCGCCCAGCGCCACGTACAGGTCGCGCGACAGCGAACCGTCCAGCGCCGCTTCGGTCATCACCTGGCCACCGGCCTTGTAGGCGCGCTTCTCGGGATGCATCACCGCCACCGGTTCACCGTCCCGGAACACGCGCACGGTGCCGCGGTCGGCGAGGTAGTTGGGGCCGGGGTGCTTTTCCACGCCGTCGAAGGCGAAGTCGTAGCCGCGCAGTTCGAAGCGGTCGCCGGCGCGTGCCGCCACGTCGCGCTCGATGCTGGTGGATTCGGTGATGAACACGCCGGCCACGAACACCGCCACGCCGGCGTGGGCGAACAGCATGCCCACCATCTCGGCGGTGAAGCGGCTGCCGCTGCTGCGGACGCGCTGCCAGACGAAGCGCGCCGTGCCCGCGACGATCCAGACCGCGCCGGCGATGCCCACCGCGGTCTTGGCCGTACCCTGCGGCCAGGCGAAGAACGTGATCACGCCCACCGCCACCGCCAGCGCCGCCCACGGCGCCAGCCAGCGCAGCGGCTGCGTGATGTCCTCGCGCTGCCAGCGCACCAGCGGCCCGAACGGCAGCAGCAGCACCAGCGGCGCCATCAGCAGGATGAACAGCAGGCCGAAGTAGGGCGGGCCCACCGAGATCTTGCCCAGGTCCAGCGCCTCGGCCAGCAGCGGGTACAGCGTGCCCAGCAGGATCATCGCCGCCGAGGCGGTGAGCAGCAGGTTGTTGGCCAGCAGGAAGGTCTCGCGCGAGGTCGCGGCGAAGGGCTTGCCGGTTTCCACCTTCGGTGCGCGGATGGCGTAGAGCAGCAGTGAGCCGCCCACCACCAGCGCCAGGAACGCCAGGATGAACATGCCGCGCTCGGGATCGGAGGCGAAAGCGTGCACCGACGTCAGCACGCCCGAACGCACCAGGAACGTGCCCAGCAGCGACAGCGAAAACGCCGCGATGGCCAGCAGCATCGTCCAGCCGCGGAAGTTGCCGCGCTTCTCGGTCACCGCCTGCGAATGCACCAGCGCCGCGCCGACCAGCCAGGGCATGAAGCTGGCGTTTTCCACCGGGTCCCAGAACCACCAGCCGCCCCAGCCCAGCTCGTAGTAGGCCCAGAAGCTGCCAAGGGCGATGCCCAGGGTGAGGAAGGCCCACGCCACGTTCGTCCACGGCCGCGACCAGCGCACCCACTGCGCGTCCACCTTGCCGTCGATCAGCGCCGCCACCGCGAACGCAAACGCCACCGCGAACCCGACATAGCCGATGTACAGCAGCGGCGGGTGGAAGATCATGCCCACGTCCTGCAGCAGCGGGTTCATGTCGCGGCCTTCGGCCACGCCCGGCAGGATGCGCGCGAAGGGATTGGACGTGAACAGCGTGAACGCCAGGAAGCCCAGCGCGATCATGCCCATCACCGCCAGCACGCGCGCCACCACCGGCGACGGCAGCGCCCGCGAGAAGCGCGCCACCAGCGCGGTCCACACCGCCAGCATCAGCACCCACAGCAGCAGCGAGCCTTCGTGCGCGCTCCACACCGCCGTGAACTGGTAGGCCACCGGCAGCAGCGTGTTGGAGTTGGTGGCCACGTAGGCCACCGAAAAATCGTGCTGCAGGAAGGCCCAAGTGAGCAGGCCGTAGGAGATCGCCACCATCAGCAGCTGCGCGTAGGCCAGCGGCCGCGCCGTGGCCATCCACGGGCCGTGGCCGCGGTGCGCGCCCACCAGCGGCAGCACCGACAGCGCGAGCGAAAGCACCAGCGCCAGCGCCAGGCTCACCAATCCAAGTTCGGGAAGCACTCAGTAACCTCCCGGCTTGGCGGCGTCGGTGGCGGCTTCGCCCTCGGCGGGCACGTTGTGCTTCACGTGCGCCTTGCCCATGGCTTCGGCCACTTCGCGCGGCATGTATTCCTCATCGTGCTTGGCCAGCACCTGGGTGGCCACGAACTCATCGCCTTCGCGGCGGCCGGTGGCGATCACCGCCTGGTTCTCGCGGAACAGGTCGGGCAGGATGCCTTCGTAGCGCGCGGTCATCACCGCGTCGCCGTCGGTGACGCCGAAGCTCACCTTCAGCGTGCCGTCCTCGCGCTTGAGCGAATTCTTGGCCACCATCCCGCCCAGCCGGAACACCGCCTGGTCGGCCGCTTCGCCCGCGTACACCTGGCTGGGCGTGTAGAGGTAGGTGATGTTCTCGCGCAGGGCCAGCGCCACCAGGGTGGCGGCAACGCCCGAGGCGGCCACCAGCGCGAGGATCAGCAGGAGGCGGCGTTTGCGTGTCGGGTTCATGCGGGGGTTCCAGGAGAGCGGGCGGCCTCGCGCTGGGCGCGAAGCACGATGTTGCGGCGGGCGCGGGCCAGGCGCAGGCGCGGCACCAGGAAATCCCAGGCCAGGAACGCGGCGAACACCGCGTAGGCGCCGATGACGTATTCGAGGTAGCTCATCGCGGCACTCCCGCCGACGCGCGTGCCCAGTCCTTGCCGGACTCGCGCTCGAGGTTGTCGGCGCGGGCGCGCTGCAGCAGCGAACCCACGAACCAGAACTTGGTGGCCAGCACCATCACCCACAGCGGCCACATCATCGACGAGTCCATGGTGGATTCGCCGAACAGCTTGATGGTGGCGCCCTGGTGCAGCGAGTTCCACCACGTCACCGAATAGCGGATCACCGGCAGCAGCACCACGCCCACGATGGCCAGGAAGCCGGCGGCGCGCGCGGCGGCACGGCGGTCTTCGATGGCGGCGTTGAGGCCGATCACGCCCAGGTAAAGGAACAGCAGCACCAGCTCCGAGGTCAGTCGCGGGTCCCAGTCCCACCAGGTGCCCCACATCGGCTTGCCCCAGATCGACCCGGTGGCCAGCGTGACCGCCGTGAACAGGGCGCCGATGGGCGCGCAGGCCATCGCCAGCACTTCGCACAGCTTGATGCGCCAGACCAGCGCGAGCACGGCGTAGAAGGCCATCAGCGCGTACACGAACAGGCTCATCCACGCCGCCGGCACGTGGATGTAGAGGATGCGGAAGCTGTCGCCCTGCTGGTAGTCGGGCGGCACCACGAACAGGGCACCGTACAGGCCGATCGCCATCGTCAGCAGGCCCAGCCCGAAGCCCACCGGCGTCCAGCGCGCGGCGAAGCGGTCGAAGACGGGGGGCGATCCGAGTTGGTGGAACCAGAGCAGGACAGGATTCACGGGGTTTGGACCGGGAAGATTCAGTTCAGGGCGATCCGGATCGCCGCGGCGGCGGCGAGCGGGGCGAGCACCAGGGCCAGCGCAAGCCCGGCACCCAGCAGCAGCAGTGCGCCGACCCAGGGCAGGCCTTGTGCCGCAGCCATCACGCTGCCGGCCCCGAACACCAGGACAGGCAGGAACAAGGGCAGCGCCAGCAGGGCCAAAAGCATACCAGAGCGGCGTATTCCGACCGTCAAGGCGGCCACCACCGCGCCCATCAGGCTCAGCAGCGGCGTGCCCAGCAGCAGCGACGCCATCAGCACCGGCAACAGATCGGCGGGAAGGAACAAAAGTTCCGCCAGCAGCGGCGTCACGATCACCAGGGGCAGGGCGGCGGTGACCCAGTGCACGCCCACCCGCACCGCCAGCAGCCAGGCCAGCGGCACCGGCGCGAGCAGCATCTGTTCCAGGCTGCCGTCCTCGACGTCGCTGCGGTACAGCGTGTCCAGCGTGAGCAGGCTGGCCAGCAGCACCGCCACCCACAGCACGCCCGGCGCGATGCGGCCCAGCTGCTGCGGGTCGGCGCCCAGCGCCAGCGGGAACAGCGCCACCACCATCAGCGCGAACAGCAGCGGCTGCGCGGCGTCCCCGCGCCGGCGCCAGACCAGGCGCAGGTCGCGCTGGGCCTGGGCGCGGGCGGCGGCCAGCAGCGACGGGGCGCTCATGCGGGCCCCCGCCCGGCGGCGAGCGTGAGCGTGCGCACCGGCACCGGCGGCGCGGCGTAGGCGCCGTGGGTGGTCAACAGCACCGAGCCGCCTTCGGCCACGTGGCCCTGGATCAGGCGGTTCACCAGGGCGATGCCGTCCAGGTCGAGGTTGGCGTAGGGCTCGTCCAGCAGCCACAGCGGGGCGCCCTGCAGCCGCAGCCGGGCCAGGGCCAGGCGCTTGTTCTGGCCGGCGGACAGGCGCCTGGCCGGGGTGTCCTCGTAACCGGCCAGGCCCACTTCGGCCAGCGCGGCTTCGGTGCCCGGGCCGCGTCCGCCCTGGATGGCCTGGCTGAACGCGAGGTTTTCCAGGGCGCCCAGGTCGGCCTTGTGGCCGTGAAGATGGCCCAGGTAGGCGCTGCCGCGGGCCAGGTGGTGGCGGTCCACCGGCCGGCCCATCAGCTCCACTTCACCCGTGGTGGCCTCCAGCAGGCCCGCCAGGACCCGAAGCAGGGTGGTCTTGCCGGACCCGTTGCCGCCCAGCACCAGCAAGGCCTCGCCGGGGCACAGGCGGAAGTCTAGGGGGCCGAAGATCGGCTCCTCATTGCGTGAAAAGCCCAGCCCGCGGGCCTGCAGCAGCGGTGCTTCGGGGGCGGGAGGGGAGGTCATCAGGCCGCCATGCTACCTAGTGACACCGCGAAGCGTCCACGCGGCCCCAATTTTTCACTAACGGCGCAACTATCGCTGGCATTGGAAAAACGCGGACCGAGTTCACAAAACCAAACCGTGCGGCAAGTCACAGTAACGTTGTCATTGCCGGCCATGTGCGTGAGAATCCGCCGGCTAACTTTCCCGTCAGGAACGCCCAGTCATGCGTGCAACCCCGTTGATGCTTGCCATTGCCCTTGGACTTGGCGTTCCTGCCATGGGTGCCGAGGCCGCCACATTGTCGCCCGACACGGTGCGCAAGTCTGAAGCCCTCAACACCTACATCGTGGTGTTCGACGAACCCGCCGCGGCCCGCTTCCGTGGCTTTGCCGCCACGGACAAGACCCGCCCGCGCCTGGCCGCCAGCAGCGCCGCCGCCACCGGCAAGCGCAAGTACGACGCGCGCAGCCCCGAAGCCGTGGCCTACGTCGACTACCTGTCCGACCTGCGCCGCGTGCGCCTCAACGATGCCTCGCTGCGCGTCGGCCGCCCGCTGGTGCCGATGTCCGTCTACGAGCACGCCATGAACGGCATGGCGCTCAAGCTGACCGCGGCCGAAGCGGAGTCCATCGCCGCGATGCCGGGCGTGAAGGCCGTGGCGCCCGAGTTCCTGCGCTACCTGCAGACCAACGTCGGCCCGACGTGGATCAAGGCCAACCTGGTCTGGAACGGCACCGCCACCGGCGTGCAGAACCGTGGCGAGGGCGTGATCGTCGGCGTGATCGACAGCGGCATCAACCGCACCCACAGCTCGTTCGTCGGCACCAGCGTCAGCAATCCGCTCGGCAGCTTCCGCGGCTACTGCATCAGCACGCCCTCGGCCTGCAACACCAAGCTCATCGGCTTGTATGACTTCACCAGTGCGCCCAGCAACGGTCTCGCCGACCCGACCGACACCGATGGCCACGGCACGCACACCGCCAGCACGGCTGCCGGCGCGCCCTTCAGCATCTACAGCGGCGTCGCGCCGCGCGCCAACATCATTGCCTACAAGGCGTGCCCGGGCGACTCCTGCACCGGCAGCGCGCTGATCGCCTCGATCAACCAGGCGGTCGTGGACGGCGTGGACGTCATCAACTATTCCATCGGCAGTGGCCCGGAAGACCCCTGGCTCGCGGTGGGCGTGGCCGGCACCGACGACGCCGAGGCCTTCCTGGCCGCGCGCGAGGCCGGTATCGTCGTGGCCGTCTCGGCCGGCAATGACGGCCCGCTCGAAGGCACGGTCGGCAACCCCTCCAATGCGCCGTGGGTGATGTCGGTTGCGGCCGCCACCCACAACGGCAGCGGCGCGGGCGACCGATTGGCCAGCTTCAGCGGCCGCGGCCCGGTGGTTCCGCTGGGCGTCATCAAGCCCGACGTCACCGCGCCGGGCGTCAGTATCGTCGCCGCCGGCATTAGTGGTTCCAGCAGCACCGCGACGCTGAGCGGCACGTCGATGTCCGCACCGCACGTGGCGGGCGCCGCGGCGCTTGTGAAAGCGGCCAACCCGGCGTTGAACGCCGACGAAATCATCTCCGCGCTGACCCTCACCGCGCGCGCATCGGTCACCGAGGCCGGCGTGCTCACCAATCCGCATGCTTCGGGTGCCGGCACGGTGGACGTGTCGCTTGCGGTGAAGGCTGGCTTGTTCCTGGACGTGCCGGCCGGCGGGTTCGATGCCCCGCGCTCGAACCCCTTCAGCGGCGGCGCACAAAACCTCAACCTGCCCACGCTGGGCCACGCCGCTTGCTTCCGCAGCTGCGTCATCACCCGCACCTTCAAGCAGATGCCCGGCGCGCCCGCAGGCGCCAACTACACGGTGCAGGTTTCGGTGCCGGCCGGCACCACGGTCACGCCCAGCGTCACGTCGTTCAACAGCAGCGCCGCTGGCCAGGCCATCAACTTCACGGTGAACGTGGACACGCCGTTGGCCGCCGGCCAGTGGATCTACGGCTCGGTCACCCTGGTCAACAACGCCGGCGACGGCCGCCCGAACCTGAAGCTGCCGCTGGCGATCTTCGCCACGCCGTTCAACGGCGAGGCAGCCGCGACCGCCCTGTCCGCCGTCACCCGGTCGGTCACTCGCGAGCGCGACAGCTTCGATCTGGACGTTTCGGGCCTCGTGCCGCTGCCCAGCGCCCAGTTCGCGACCACCGGGCTGGTGGTGCCCACCAGCACGACCCAGACGATCACCGTCGATCCGACCCCGAGCGACGCCTACGACAACGTCAACTCCAACTTCATCCGCCTGCTCACCATCCCGGCCACTCCGTTCGGCGGCCAACCGGTGAAGTACCGCATCCGCGCCACAACCACCGCCGCGGCGCCTGACATCGATCTTTTCGTTGGCAGGGATTCAAACGTCAACGGCCAGCCCAGCGAGGGTGAGCAGCAGTGCACGTCGCTGTCGGGCGGTTCGAACGAGGTTTGCGAGCTGACGGTCTTCAGCGAGACGCTGGCGACGCAGTACTGGGTCATGGTGCAGAACTTCAGCGGCGCCGGCACGGGCGTGAAGGTGGACTCCCTGGCGGTGCCCCTGCAGGCGGTGGACAATCGTTCGCTGGTCGCCACCGGCCCGGGCAGCGTTGCCGAAGGTGCGCCGTTCAAGATCCGCGTGGCCTACGACGATCCGTCCATGGTCAACGGCACCCAGCGCTTTGGCTACATATTCATCAAGGCGGCAGCCGGCGACAACGCCGCGGTGCTGGTGCCTGTGACGCTCAACCGCACGGGCTCCACCTTCGAGGCCTTCGCCCTGGCCAATGGCGCCGGCCGCGCCGTCACGCTGCCCACCGGCACCAAGCACGAGCGCCTGTATTTCACGGTGCCGCCGCATGCCACCTCGGTGGAGTTCAAGACCACCGGCAGCAGCGGCAACGTCGACCTGTACGTGGCGCGCGTGGCGTCGCCCACCGGTCCGGCCATCGCCGCCGCCCCGGCCGACGCCAACAACGCGGCGCTGCGCTCGTTCACCGCCTCGGGCAACGAAACCGTCACGGTGTCGGGTGCCAACCTGGCCCCGGGCCGCTGGTACGTGGTGCCCGTGAACAACAGCGGCGCCACCGCGTCGGCCACGGTGACCGCCACGGTCACCGCGCAGGGTGCCCGCCCGGGCTTCCTGTCCGGCCAGTACGTGAACGTCGCGCGCGACGGCCACGGCATCTTCGTCGACTTCGCGGGCGACCAGTGGGTGACCGTCTGGTACACCTACCTCGAGGACAACACGCCCACCTGGTACTACTCGCAGGGCGCGGTACCCGCCGCCGCCGGTATCTGGAAGGCCGAACTGTTCCGCGTCACCTGGGACGGTGATTCCACCCATGCGGTGGACGTGGGCGACGTGATCATCACCGAGACCGGCGCGCAGTCGATGACCTTCGACTTCAACCTCGACAGCAAGAGCGGCTCGGAGAACATGGCGCGGGTGGGCGGCGGCAATTGCCCGTCGTTCAACTCGGCCACCCTGGACGCCAGCGGCCATTGGTTCTCGCCCAGCCTGTCGGGCTTCGGCTACACCTACCTGGCCACCGGCGGCTCCAACCCGCAGGAAGTGTTCATCCCGTACGTGTACGACGGCGCCGGCTTCCCGCGCTGGCTGTATGGCCAGAAGAACTTCGACGGCGCCAACGGCAGCTTCAACCTGCAGTGGTTCTCGGGCTTCTCGCCGCTGGCGGCCCCGGTGGGCCTGACCGGCACCGCGGCCGGCACCGGCACCCGCACGCTGGCCACCAACGACGTGACCAACATGTCGGTGAACAGCAGCTTCGGCGGCGCCCTGACCGGTAACTGGGCGCAGAACCGGGCCGTGAGCCTGCTGTCGCAGCGCAAGAACTGCCAGTAAGTTGCTACGCGCGTGAAGAAAGGGGCCCTCCGGGGCCCCTTTTTTTTGTGACGGAGTTGGCGTTTTCCTTCGTTGTCATTCCCCGGCGCCTGCGTGAGAATCGAGCAGCCCACCCCCCCGGCAGGAATTCAGCATGCGGTTCGTTACCCTGGCACTGGCCGTCACGATCGGCCTTGGCATCTCCGCCGGCAGCGTGCACGCCGCTTCCCCGCGCGACGCCGAGGCGAGTGCCCTGGCGGCCGGCACCTACATCATCGCGTTCGACGAACCGGCAGCGGCGCGCTTCCGCGGATTCGCGGCCAGCGACAAGCAGCGGCCCAGGCTGGCCGCCACCAGCGCGGTGGCCACCGGCGCCCGCAAGTACCAGTCGCGCAGCGTGGAGGCCCAGGCCTACGTGGCCTACCTCGACGACCTGCGCCAGCGGCGCCTGGCGCAGGCGCAGGTGCTCCTGGGCCGGCCGCTGGCGCCGCGCTACACCTACACCCACGCGCTCAACGGCATGGCGCTGGACCTGACCCGGGCCGAAGCGGCGAAGCTGGCCACGGTGCCCGGCGTGCGCAGCGTGACGCCCGATTTCAAACGATTCCTGCAGACCGACCGCGGCCCGCAGTGGATCAAGGCCGACCAGGTCTGGAGCGGCACCGCCACCGGCACCCCGAACCGCGGTGAAGGCGTGGTGGTGGGCGTGATCGACAGCGGCATCAACCGCGCGCATTCGGCGTTCGCGGGCACCGGCATCACCAATCCGCTGGGCGGTTTCCGCGGCTATTGCGTGGCCACGCCCGCCGCCTGCAACGCCAAGCTGGTGGGCCTGTGGGACTTCACCATCGCCGGGGCCGGCAACACCACCGACCCGGTGGACGCCGACGGGCACGGCACGCACATCGCCAGCACCGCCGTGGGCAACACCTTCGTGCGTTCGGCGGTGACCTACAGCGGCGTGGCGCCGCGCGCCAACCTGATCATGTACAAGGCCTGCCCCGACACGGTGTGCGAGGGCAGCGCGCTGGTCGCCGCGATCAACCAGGCGGTGGCGGACGGCGTTGACGTGATCAACTATTCCATCAGCGGTCCGCCGGTCGATCCCTGGCTGGCCGTGGGCGGCGCCATCAACGACGACAGTGAAGCCTTCCTGGCCGCGCGCGAGGCCGGCATCGTGGTGGCCGCCGCCGCGGGTGACGAAGGCCCGTCAGCGGCCACGCACGGCACGCCGGGCAACGCGCCCTGGGTGCTGGCCGTCGCCGCCGCGACGCACGACCGCGGCGGTGCGGGCGACCGGCTGGACTCCTTCAGCGGGCGCGGCCCCGTGGTGCCGCTGGGCGTGACCAAGCCCGACCTCACCGCGCCTGGCGTGTCCATCATCGCCGCCGGCCGCACCGTGGGCGATCCGGTCAGCGTCGCCACCTTCAGCGGCACGTCCACCGCGACGCCGCACGTCGCCGGCGCCGCGGCGCTGGTGATTTCGGTCAACCCCTCGGCGAACGCCAGCGCCGTGGTGTCGGCGCTGATGCTCACCGCGCGCAGCTCGGTCACCGAGGGCGGCAGCGCCACCACGCCGCACGAACAGGGCGCCGGCATGGTGGACGTGGCCAAGGCCGTGAGGGCCGGCATGTACCTGGACGTGGCGCCGGGCGCGTTCGCCCTGCCCGTGGTCAGCCCCTACACGGGCGGTGCCCAGGGACTGAACCTTCCCAGCCTGGCCCACGGCGCCTGCTTCCGCAGCTGCGTGATCACCCGCACCTTCAAGCTGATGCCGGGCGCCGGCACGGCCAGCTACACCATCAGCGCTTCGATGGACTCCGCCGGTGCGCAGCTGCAGCACAACGTCAATGCCTTCACTTCCAGCGCGGGCGGGCAGGCCGTGGTGTTCACCGCCAACGTCGATTCGCCTGCGCTGGTGGGCAAGTGGGTGCATGGCCGCGTCACGCTCACCAACACCTCCGGTGACGGGCGGCCCAACCTCGTGCTGCCGGTGTCGGTGTATGTCTCTGCGTTCGCCACCCAGGCGGCACAGGACGCGCTGGCGGGCGTGACGCGCAGTGTTTCCCGCGAGCGCGACTACTTCGACATCGACGTCAGCGACGTGGTGCCGCTGCCCAGCGCCCGGTTCGTCGCCACGCCGCTGGTGGCGCCGGTGATCACCAGCCAGGCCATCGCCGCGAACGCCAGACAGGTGCGCCTGGTCACCGTGCCGGCCACGCCGGCTGGCGGCCAGCCGGTGAAGTACCGCCTGCGCGCCAGTTCGGTCGCGGCCACCGATGGCCTGCAGCTGGCCGTGGGTCGCGACAGCGACGGCGACGGCCAACCCGACATCAACGAAGAAGCCTGCGGATCATTTTCGTCCTACGCCATCGAGACCTGCCAGTTCGAAGTGATGAGCGAAGCGGCCCCGGTGAACTATTGGATCAGCGTGCAGAACCAGTCGGCCGCCAGCATCACCCCCACCATCGAGTCGTTCGTGGTGGCCCTGCAGGCGATGCCCGGCAGCAACATGGTAGCGACGGGCCCGGGGCGCACCGCGTCCGGCGAAGCGTTCAAGGTGCGCGTGGCCTACGACGATCCGTCGATGATCAACGCCGCCGTTCGCGTCGGTTATCTGCTGGTGCAGCCCAGCCAGGGCAACACGGCCATCGAGGTGCCCGTGCGCCTGACGCGCGGCGGCGGCAGCGTCGAGCCCTTCGCGCTGGCCAACGGCGTGCCGCGCGCGGTGACGCTGCCGGCGGCAAGCGACCACCGGGGCCTGTACTTCGACGTGCCGCCGCACGCCACGTCGGTGCAGTTCACCACCACCGGCAGCACGGGCAACATCGACCTTTACGTGGCGCGGGTCGCGTCCCCGACCGGCCCGACGATCGCCGCCGCGCCCAACTGGGACAACAATGCCGCGCTGCGCTCCGCCACCGCCAGCGGCAACGAGACCGTGACGCTTTCCGGCGCCAACCTCGCGCCGGGGCGCTGGTACGTGGTGCCGGTGAACCTGCTTGGCGTCACGGTGGACGCCCAGGTCACTGCCACCGTTACCGCGCAGGGCGCCAGCCCGGGCTTCCTGTCGGGCCAGTACGTGAACGTGGCGCGCGACGGCCACGGCATCTTCGTGGACTTCGCCGGACCGCAGGGCAACCCCGACCAGTGGGTGACCGTCTGGTACACCTACCTCGAGGACGGCACGCCCACCTGGTACTACTCGCAGGGCGCCGCGCCCACCGCGGCCGGCATCTGGAAGGCGGAACTCTTCCGCGTGGTGTGGGATGGCGGCAACACCCATGCGGTGGACGTGGGTGACGTGATCATCACGCCGACGGGCACGCAGTCGATGACCTTCAACTTCAATATCGATGGCAAGAGCGGCTTCGAGCCCATGGTCCGCGTGGGTGGCGGCAACTGCCCGTCGTTCAACGGGCAGAACCTCGACGTCAGCGGCCACTGGTTCGCGCCCAGCCTGTCGGGCTTCGGCTACACCTACCTGGCCACGGGTGGCGCCAATCCGCAGGAAGTATTCATCCCGTACATTTACGACGGGCAGGGTTTCCCGCGCTGGCTTTACGGCCAGAAGAACTTCGCCGCGGGTACCACCAACTTTGCGCTGCAGTGGTTCTCCGGCTTCTCGCCGCTGGCGGCGCCGGTCGGCCTGATCGGCACGCCGGCCGGCACCGGCAGCCGCGCGCTGGCGACCAACAACGTGACCAGCATGGCGGTGTATTCCAGTTTCGGTGGCGCACTGGTCGGCGACTGGGCGCAGGAGCGCCCCGTCAGCCTGCTGTCGCAGCGCAAGAACTGCCTCTAAGCCCCGCCCTGTAGGTGAGGGCCTTCAGGCCCGACGCTTCCGCCAGGAACGTCGGGCCTGAAGGCCCTCCTACAGGAGGGCGGCAGCCCGCATAATCGGGGGCCGCGAACCAACTCCGGCAGGCCATGCAGATCCAGACCAAGCTCCCGAAGGTCGGCACCACGATCTTCACCGTGATGTCCCAGTTGGCCGTCGAGCACCAGGCCGTGAACCTGGGGCAGGGCTTCCCCGATTTCCCCGTGCCCCAGCGCCTGGTGGACGAACTGGCGCGCGCCATGGCCGAGGGCAAGAACCAGTACGCCCCCGCCAACGGCATCCCGGCGCTGCGCCAGGCCATCGCCGCCAAGACGCTGCGCTGCTACGGCCGCGCGGTGGACGCGGACGCCGAGGTCACCGTCACCAGCGGCGCCAGCGAGGCCATCTTCGACGCCGTGCTGGCGGTGGTGCGCCCGGGCGAGGAAGTGATCGTGCTCGACCCCTGCTACGACTGCTACGAACCGGCGATCGACCTGGCCGGCGGCATCGCCGTGCACGTGCCGCTGGACCCGGCCGATTTTTCGGTGGACTGGCAGAAGGTGCGCGACGCCATCGGCCCGCGCACGCGCATGCTGATGATCAACTCGCCGCACAATCCCTCGGGCGCCATGATGACGGCGCAGGACATGGCCACCCTGGCCGACCTCCTGCGCGACACCGACATCGTGCTGCTGTCGGACGAGGTGTACGAGCACATCATCTTCGACGGCCGCCGCCACGAAAGCGTGCTGCGCTACCCGGAGCTCGCCGCGCGTTCGTTCGTGGTTTCCAGCTTCGGCAAGACCTACCACTGCACCGGCTGGAAGATCGGCTACGCCATCGCGCCGCCGGCGCTGAGCGCCGAGTTCCGCAAGGTCCACCAGTACAACACCTTCTGCACGTTCGCCCCGGCGCAGTGGGCGTTCGCGGCCATGATCGAACACGAGCCGGAACACTACGACGGCCTCGGCGCTTTCTATCAGGCCAAGCGCGACCGCTTCCGCCAGCAGCTGCTGGGCACGCGCCTGGTGCCGCTGGACGTGCCGGGCGGCTATTTCCAGCTGGTGGACTATTCGGCGGTGAGCGACCTGGACGACGCGGCCTTCTGTCGCTGGCTGACGATCGAGAAGGGCGTGGCGGCGATCCCGCTGTCGCCGTTCTACGCCGCGCCGCCGGCCGGGCAGCGCCTGGCGCGCCTGTGCTTCGCCAAGGTCGAACCCACCCTGGACGCCGCCATCGAGCGCCTGGCGAAAATCTGATGGACGACCTGCGCATTTCGCTGGTGCAGGGCGACACCGCCTGGCACGACCCGGCCGCCAACCGCGAGCGCTACGGCGCACTGATCGCGCCGCTGGCCGGCCAGACCGACCTGGTGGTGCTGCCGGAAACCTTCACTTCGGGCTTCAGCAACGACGCCCTGGCCAACGCCGAAGGCATGGACGGCCCCACCGTGGCCTGGATCCGCGAACAGGCCGCGAAGCTCGGCGCCGTGGTCACCGGCAGCGTGCAGATCCGGGAAGGCGAGGGCGTCTACAACCGCCTTCTGTGGGCCACGCCCGACGGCGAGCTGCATACCTACGACAAGCGCCACCTGTTCCGCATGGCGCGCGAGCACGAGCGCTACGCCGCCGGCCGCGACCGCCTCACGGTGCTGCTGAAGGGTTGGCGCGTGTGCCCGCTGGTCTGCTACGACCTGCGCTTCCCGGTGTTCATCCGCAACCGTTTCGGGGTCGAAGCGCCGGACAGGTTCGACTACGACCTGCTGCTGTTCGTCGCCAACTGGCCCAGCCCGCGCCGCTACGCCTGGCAGACCCTGCTGCGCGCACGCGCCATCGAAAACCTGTGCAACGTGGTCGGCGTGAACCGCGTGGGCACCGACGGCAATGGCCACGCCTACAGCGGCGACAGCGTCGCCCTGGATTTCCTGGGCCAGCCGCTGGTGGAGCTCGACGACCAGGTGCGCGTGGCCACCGTGGTCTTTTCGGCGCAAGCCCTGGCCGCCCACCGCGAACGCTTCCCCGCCCAGCTGGACGCTGATCGCTTCGAGCTCCTCTGAGGCGCCGGCCGCACCGCGAAGGCGAGGGGCGCTTCCTGCTCAGTGAAGCCTTTTATTTCGCAGGAAGCGACCCTCGCCTTCGCGGCGCCGCCGGTACGGATCTTCTTGTTGGCTTGACGGAAGGCCCGTGGCGATTCGCTTCGATGCTTGCGCGTGTGGATCCGGACCAAGGCGGGGCATCTTTCTTGCAGATCGGGTCGGGCTAACCCGCGTCCGGCAAATTCTTGCTCCTCGCCCATCGCGGCGCGTCCCTTCGGACACTTGATGCGGCGGCAGGGCCAGCATGGAAGGTGGCCAGCCCGATGGTCCTATCCGCCCGGCGGCGGGTGTAGGTTCCTGGCGCGCACACCGTGGCATCCCTTGTCGGAACTGATCCGCCGGCACGCCGGCATTGGAAAAAGCACCACTACGCCAGGGCGGTGCGTGGATTCCTGAGTGGTCGACGGATCGAATGGGTCAGCCGTTTTTCGATCAGCCGGTGATCGCCTGTGCGCTCTTTCGAACGCAGGGAGTGACGTCGTGCGCGCGTCGAACCCACACCCGCCGCCGGGCGGATAGGACCATCGGGCTGGCCGTCTTCCCCGATCGCGCCGAGGCCGCGACAAGTGTCCGAAGGGACGCGCCGCGATGTGCCAGGACAGCGTTCGAGCCGAGGCCGGGTTAGCCGGGCCCGATCTGCAAGAAAGATGCCCCGCCTTGGTCCGGATCCACACGCGTAAGCATCAGAGCGCGGGCTCACCCGCCCTCCGTTAGGCGCCCAAGCCGGAATGCACCGGCGGCGCCGCGGAAGCGAGGGGCACGTCCTGCGAAATAAAAGGCCTCACTGAGCAGGACGTGCCCCTCGCTTCCGCGGTGTCGACGGCGCCGGATGCCTCGTCGTGCAAGGACACCACCGCCCCCGGTTGACAGGCGGCCCGGCCGGCCGGCACAGTCGGGTCATGTCTAGGCACACCACCACCACGACCATTACCACCACTACCCTCGCGGTGGTGCGGTCGGTCTTGCCTGGATAACAAATCCACCCACGGCCCCGCACCTCGACAGAGGCGGGCCGGCATCACCCTCCCCTGAACCGTTGCGCGGCCTCCCCCGGAGGTTGCATGAACGCGTCGCTGCTTGAAGAAAAACCCGCCTCACCGGTCGCCCTGCGCACCCGCGCGCACAAGTTCGGCGGCAGCTCGCTCGCCGACGCCTCGCGCATACGCCATGTCGCCGACCTGCTGCTGGCGGCCGACGAACCCGGGCAGATCACCGTGGTGTCCGCGATGCAGGGCGTCACCGACGCATTGATCGGCCTGGCAGAGGCGGCCACCTCCGCGCGCGACTGGCGCCCTGCCCTGCTCGCCCTGCGCCAGCGCCACACCGAGGCCGCCCGCGCCCTGCTGGGCGACGACGCCGACGACCTGCAGGCCTGGCTGAAAGCCCAGGTCGAACAGTTGGCCGGGCTGCTGCAGGCCACGTCCGTGCTCGGCGCCCCGGGCCGGCCGGCCTTCGAACGCATCCAGGGGCTCGGCGAAGTGTGGTCGGCACGGCTGCTGTGGGCGCACCTGCGTTCGCGCGGCGCCGACTGCGCCCTGCTCGATGCCCGCGAGGTGCTGCGCGTGCGGCATGAAGAGCTGGGCGTGGCCGTGGACTGGCCGGCCAGCCGCGACAACCTCAAGCGCTGGCGCGCGGCCAACCCGTCGCCGCGCGTGGTGGCCACCGGCTTCGTCGCCAGCGGCGAAGACGGCCTGCCCACGGTGCTCGGGCGCAACGGCAGCGACTACTCCGGCGCCATCTTCGCGGCGCTGTTCGAAGCCGATGAACTGCACATCTGGACCGACGTGGACGGCGTGCTGTCGGCCGACCCTCGGCTGGTGCCCGAAGCCGTGCCGCTGCCGGCGCTGAGCTACCGCGAGGCCTGCGAACTGGCCTACTTCGGCGCCAAGGTGATCCATCCGCAGACGCTCACGCCGGCCATTGCCCGCAACATGCCGGTGCTGATCCGCAACACGTTCCGCCCGCAGGTGCCGGGCACGCGCATCGCACTCGACGGCGGGCCGGGCGGCCCGGTGAAGGGGCTGACGCTGAGCAGCGACCTGGCCTTGGTGAGCCTGGAGGGCGCGGGCCTGATCGGCGTGCCGGGCACGGCCGAGCGCGTGTTCGCTGCGCTGCACGCGGCGCGCATCTCGGTGGTGATGATTTCCCAGGGCTCGTCCGAACATTCGATCTGCTGCGTGGTGCGCAGCGGCGAAGCGGCCCAGGCGCGCGCCGCGCTGCTGCGCGCCTTCGACCGCGAACTGGCCGCCGGCCAGGTGCAGGGCGTGCAGCTCACCGACGGCGTCAGCGTGCTGGCGGCGGTGGGTGACGGCATGGCTGGCACGCCGGGCGTGGCGGCGCGGCTGTTCGGCGCGCTGGCGCGGGCGCGGGTGAACATCCGCGCCATCGCCCAGGGCGCGTCCGAGCGAAATATTTCCGTGGCGGTCGCCGCCGAGGACGCCACCCGCGCGCTGCGCGCCGCGCACGCCAGCTTCTGGCTGTCACCGCAGACGGTGGCGCTGGCGGTGATCGGCCCCGGCAAGGTCGGTGCCGCACTGCTCGACCAGGTGGAAGCGGCCATGCCGCGCCTGCGCGAAGGCGCGGGCCTGGACCTGCGCCTGCGCGCACTGGCCGACAGCCGCAGGCTGTGGCTGGGCGAACACGGCGCGCCCGGCGCGTGGCGCGACCACCTGGCCAGCGCCACCGACGGCGACCTGGACGCGCTGGCGCCGCACCTGCTGGGCGCCCACCTGCCGCATGCCGTGATCGTGGACTGCAGCGCCAGCGACGCCATCGCCAACCGTTACGCGGGCTGGCTGGCGGCGGGCATCCACGTGATCACGCCGAACAAGCACGCCGTGGCCGGCCCGCTCGCGCGGCGCCAGGCCATCCACGCGGCCAGCGAAGCCAGCGGCGCCCGCCTGCGCTACGAGGCGACCGTGGGCGCCGGCCTGCCGGTGATCCAGACCCTGCGCGACCTGCTCGACACCGGCGACGAACTGGTCGCAGTCGAAGGCATCCTGTCGGGCACGCTGGCCTGGCTGTTTAACCGCTACGACGGCAGCCAGCCCTTCTCGTTGCTGGTGCGCGAAGCGCACGCGCTGGGCTACACCGAGCCCGACCCGCGCGAAGACCTGTCGGGCATGGACGTGGCCCGAAAGCTGGTGATCCTGGCGCGCGAGGCGGGCATCGCGCTGTCGCTCGACGACGTGCGGGTCGAAGGCCTGGTGCCCGACGCCCTGCGCGCCGCCTCTCGCGAAGGCTTCATGGCGTCGCTGCAGGACTTGGACGCACCGATGGCGCAGCGGCTCGCCGACGCCACCGCGCGCGGACAGGTGCTTCGCTACGTGGCGCGGCTCGGGCACGATGGCCAGGCCAGCGTCGCGCTGGTGGAACTGCCGCGCGACCACGCCTTCGCCCACCTTCGACTGACGGACAACATCGTGCAATTCACCACCCGCCGCTACCGCGACAACCCGCTGATCGTGCAGGGCCCCGGCGCCGGCCCCGAAGTGACGGCGGCCGGCGTGTTCTCCGACCTGCTGCGGCTGGCGTCGGCGCTCGGGGCGCGGCTGTGAGCCCGCCTGCCAGCGCACGCGCGTTTTCCCCCGCTTCGGTCGGCAACGTCGGCGTGGGCTTCGACATCCTGGGCCACAGCCTGGCCGGCCCGGGCGATACGGCCACCGTTCGCCGCATCGCCGCCCCCGTGGTGCGCATCGCCGCGATCCGCGGCGGCGTCGAGGGCCTGCCGATGGCGGCCGCGGCCAATACCGCCGGCGCCGCGCTGATCGCGCTGCGCGAGGCGCTGGGCCTGGAGTACGGCTTCGAAATCGAACTCGACAAGGGCATCGCACTGGGGTCGGGCCTGGGCGGCTCGGCGGCCTCGTGCGTGGCCGCCCTGGTGGCGGCGAATGCGCTGCTGGACGCGCCGCTGCCGCGCGAGGCGCTGTACCCGTTCGCCATGGCGGGCGAAGCGGTCGCCAGCGGCGGCCTGCACGGCGACAACGTCGGGCCGATGCTGGTGGGCGGGCTGGTGTTGGCCACGGCGGAGCGCCTGGTGCCGATCGCCGTGCCTGCGCACTGGCACTGCGCCGTGGTGCGTCCGCACTTCGCGCTGGAGACCCGGGTGGCGCGCGCGGCGCTGGCGGCACCGTTCGCGCTGCATGACTTCGTGGTGCAGAGCGCCGCGCTGGCGCAGGTGCTGCTGGGCTGCGAGCGCGGCGACGCCGCCCTCGTGCGCGCCGGCCTGCACGACCACCTGGTGGAACCCCGCCGCGCGCCGCTGATCCCGGGCTTCGCGGGCGTGAAGCAGGCGGCGCTGGCCGCCGGCGCGATGGGGGCCAGCATTTCCGGCGCAGGCCCCAGCGTCTTCGCCTGGTTCGAACAGCGCGACCCGGCCGTGGCCGCCGCCGCGGCGATGGTGGCGGCGTTCGCCGCCGCGGGCCTGGGCAGCGACCCGCACGTGTCGGCAGTGGCCGGCCCGCGCGCGGAGCTGCTGCCGTGAGGTTCGCCAGCACGCGTGGCCTGGCGCCACCGGCCCGCCTGGGCGAGGCGCTGGCCGCAGGCCTGGCGCCCGATGGCGGGCTGTACGTGCCGGACGCGCTTCCGGAATTTTCGCCGCGCGATTTCGAGGGCCTGGACGACCTGCCGTCGGTCGCGGCGCGCTTGCTGCAGCCCTTCTTCGAAGGCGATCCGCTGGCGCCGGCGCTGCCGGCGATCTGCCGCGAGGCCTTCGACGTCGCGCCGCCGCTGCGGCCGTTCGGAGCGCCTGGCGACTACGTGCTGGAGCTGTTCCATGGTCCCACCGCGGCGTTCAAGGACTATGGCGCGCGCTTCCTCGCCGCCTGCCTGGCCGCGCAGGCGCAAGCCGGGCCACCGCTGACGATCCTGGTGGCGACCTCGGGCGACACCGGCGCCGCGGTGGCGGCGGCATTCCATCGCCGGCCGGGCTTCCGGGTGGTGATCCTGTACCCCGACGGCCGCGTGTCGCCGCGGCAGGCGCACCAGCTGGGCTGCTTCGGCGACAACGTGCAGGCGCTGCGCGTGCAGGGCAGCTTCGACGACTGCCAGCGGATGGCCAAGGCCGCGCTGGGCGACGCTGGCCTGCGCGCCGACGTGCCGCTGAGTTCAGCCAACAGCATCAGCCTGGGACGGCTGCTGCCGCAGATGGCGTACTACGCCTTCGCCAGCCTGCAGCACTGGCGCCGGCACGCACGGCCACTGTCGTTCGTGGTGCCCACCGGCAACCTCGGCAACGGCCTGGCCTGCCTGCTGGCGCGGCGCATGGGCCTGCCGATCGCCGACATCGCCCTGGCCAGCAACGCCAACGACGTGCTGCCCGCCTTCTTCGCCGGCGGCGACTACCGGCCCCGGGCCAGCGTGGCCACGCTGGCCAACGCGATGGACGTGGGCGCGCCCAGCAACTACGAACGGCTCGCGTGGCTGTACCCCGAGCCCGCGGCGCGGCGCGGCGCCGTGCTCGCCGGCTCGGTGGCCGATGCGGACATCGAGGCCTGCGTGCGCGACGCGCACCGGCGCCTGGGTGAAACCCCGTGCCCCCACACCGCCACGGCCGTCCGGCTGCTTCAGCGGCTGCGCGCCCAGGGCCTGGCGGGGGACGCCTGCCTCGTCGCCACGGCCCATCCGGCCAAGTTCCCCGAGGTGGTGGAGCCGCTGGTGGGCACCGCCGTGCCCCTGCCCGCGGCCCTCGCGGCCATGCTGGCCCGGCCCAGCCAGGCCGCGCCGCTGGCGGCGGACGAGGCGGCACTGGCCGGCGTGCTGCGCCGGGGCACGGAACCCGGGGCGGGGTTTCTGCGATAATCCCGGGGCTTGGCCCCGTAGCTCAGCTGGATAGAGCGTCCCCCTCCTAAGGGGAAGGTCGTACGTTCGAATCGTATCGGGGCCGCCATTTTTCTCGGCCGCTTTTCGGCCAACCGCACCCTGGAGCCCGCAATGACCCATCCCGTCCTCACCGCCCTCGGCCTGTCCGACAACGAATCGGGCACCTACCTCGGCCATGGCGAGTGGTCCAAGACCCGCGACGCCGGCGTCATCGAGCCCGTCAACCCGAGCAGCGGCGAAGTGCTGGGCCGCGTGTACGCCTCGTCCCAGGCCGACTACGACCTGATCCTCGAGCGCGCCCAGGCCGCCTTCAAGGTCTGGCGCACCACCCCGGCGCCCAAGCGCGGCGAAGCCATCCGCCTGTGCGCCGACGCGCTGCGCACGCACAAGGACGCCCTGGGTTCGCTGGTGGCGCTGGAGATGGGCAAGTCCAAGCCCGAGGGCGACGGCGAAGTGCAGGAAATGATCGACATCGGCGAGTTCGCCGTCGGTCTGTCGCGCCAGCTCTACGGCCTCACCATGCACAGCGAGCGCCCGGGCCACCGCATGTACGAGCAGTACCAGCCGCTGGGCATCGTCGGCATCATCAGCGCCTTCAACTTCCCGGTCGCGGTGTGGGCCTGGAACTCGTTCCTGGCCGGCGTCTGCGGCGACATCTGCATCTGGAAGCCGTCGCCCAAGACCCCGCTGTCGGCCATCGCCTCGATGAAGATCTGCAACGAAGCCCTGCGCAGCGCCGGCTTCCCGGATATCTTCTTCCTGTTCAACGACGGCGGCACCGACCTGGCCTCGGCCTTCGTCGACGACAAGCGCATCCCGCTGATCAGCTTCACCGGCTCCACCAAGGTCGGCCGCATGGTCGGCGAGCGCGTGGCGCGCCGCATGGGCCGCTCGCTGCTGGAGCTGGGCGGCAACAACGCGATCATCGTCGATCCCACCGCGGACCTGAAGCTGGCCATCCCGGCCATCGCCTTCGGCGCGGTGGGCACGGCCGGCCAGCGCTGCACCACCACGCGCCGCCTGTTCGTGCACGAGTCCATCTACGCCGACGTGCTGGCCAAGCTGGTGGCCGCGTACAAGCAGGTCGAGAAGAAGATCGGCGACCCCACCGATTCGGCCAACCTGATGGGCCCGCTCAA
This sequence comes from Arenimonas sp., assembly GCA_026398695.1. Lineage (GTDB taxonomy): Bacteria > Pseudomonadota > Gammaproteobacteria > Xanthomonadales > Xanthomonadaceae > Arenimonas. Next base: position 46,550 of record JAPLSJ010000030.1, on the reverse strand, counting down.
CAGCTCCGACGCCGTGGACGCCTACCTGGACGCCGTCGCGAAGGCCAAGGCCGCCGGCGGCACCGTCGAAACCGGCGGCGCGCGCATCGACCGCCCGGGCAACTTCGTGCTGCCCACCCTCGTCACCGGCCTGCACAACAGCGCCGAAGTGGTGCAGACCGAAACCTTCGCGCCGATCCTGTACGTGATGTCCTACCAGACCCTGGACCAGGCCATCGAGCTGCAGAACGCGGTGCCGCAGGGCCTGTCCTCCTCCATCTTCACCACCGACCTGCGTGCGGCCGAGCAGTTCCTGGCCTCGGCCGGCTCGGACTGCGGCATCGCCAACGTCAACATCGGCACCTCCGGCGCCGAGATCGGCGGTGCGTTCGGCGGCGAGAAGGAAACCGGCGGTGGCCGCGAGTCGGGCTCCGACGCGTGGAAGGTCTACATGCGGCGCCAGACCAACACCATCAACTATTCCAATGCGCTGCCGCTGGCGCAGGGCATCAAGTTCGACCTCTGAGGAACCACGATGTCCGAGCCCCTCCTGCCGCCCGCTCCCCCCGTCCAGGCGCCGCCCCCGGCGCCTGCCCCCGTCCTGCGCCAGACCAGCGCTATGGCCATCGTCAGCCTGGTGCTGGGCGTGCTGGGATGGACCCTGCTGCCCTTGCTGGGCAGCCTGGGCGCCATCATCTGCGGCCACATGGCGCGCGCCGAGATCCGGCGCAACGCGGCCACGATGGAAGGCGACGGCCTGGCCATCGCCGGCCTCGTGCTGGGCTGGTCGCTGGTGGTCATCACCGTGCTTTCGATCCTGGCCGTGGTGCTGTTCTTCGGCGGCCTGGCGGTCCTGCTGGGCGCGCTCGGCATGAGCGGCCAGTTCTGAGTTCCTGACACGATGTATTCCCTTGCCCGCCCCTTCCTGTTCCACCTCGATGCCGAGCGCGCGCACGGCCTCGGCCTGAAGTCGCTGGAGCTGGCCTATCGCACCGGGCTCAACCCGCTGCTCGGCCGCCGCCCCAAGCCGCTGGTGACCAAGGCCTTCGGCCTGACCTTCCCCAACCCGGTGGGCTGCGCGGCGGGCCTGGACAAGAACGGCGCCCACGTGGACGCACTGCTGGCGCTGGGCTTCGGCTTCGTGGAAGTCGGCACCACCACGCCGCGGCCGCAGGAAGGCAACCCCAAGCCGCGAATGTTCCGCCTGCCCGAGAGCAACGCGGTCATCAACCGCCTGGGCTTCAACAACGAGGGCGTGGACGCGCTGGTGCGCAACGTCGGCAAGGCCCGGCGCCGCGGCGGCCTGCTCGGCATCAACCTCGGCAAGAACAAGGACACGCCCAACGAGGACGCCGCGGACGACTACCTGTTCTGCCTCGAGCGCGTCTATCCGCTGGCCGACTACATCACCGTCAACATCTCCTCGCCCAACACCGCCGGCCTGCGCGAGCTGCAGGAAGAACAGCAGCTGCGCCAGCTGGTGGGCACGCTGCGCGAGGCCCAGGAAAAGCTGGGCGCGCAGCACGGCAAGCGCGTGCCGATGCTGGTGAAGATTTCGCCCGACCTGTCCGACGACGACATCGACGCCTGCGCGCGCGTGCTCAGCGACCTCCAGGTGGACGGCGTGGTGGCCACCAACACCACCACCGACCGCCTGCCGATCGAACACCACCGCCTGGCCCGCGAGGCCGGCGGCCTGTCGGGCGCACCGCTGTACGGCAAGTCCACGGCCGTGCTGCGCCGCCTGCGCGCGCGGCTCGACGACAGCATCCCGGTGATCGGCGTGGGCGGCATCCTCAGCGGCGCCGACGCGGCCGGCAAGATCACCGCCGGCGCACAGCTGGTGCAGTTCTACACTGGCCTGATCTACCGCGGCCCCGACCTGGTGGGCGAGTGCGTCGACGCGATCCGCCGACGCCGCGAGGGCGGCCCGGCATGAGTGGCTACCAGCTGGCGCAGGATGTTTCCCTCGCCGGCCGCAACACCTTCCGCGTGCCGGCGCGCGCGGCGATGATGGCCGACGTGTCGCGCGCCGATGCGCTGGCCGAACTGTTCGAGTTCGCCTCGCTGCGCGACGGCCCGGTGCTGGTGCTGGGCGAAGGCAGCAACCTGCTGTTCGCGGCCGATTTCCCCGGCGTCGCCATCTGCCTGACCATGGCCGGCGTGCGCATCACCCAGGACGACGGCGACACCGCCCTGGTGCGCGCCGAGGCCGGCATGAACTGGAACGACCTGGTGTCGTGGACGCTGGCGCGCGGCCTGGTGGGGCTGGAGAACATGGCCCTGATCCCGGGCACCGTCGGCGCCTCGCCGATCCAGAACATCGGCGCCTACGGCGCGGAGGTCGGCGAGTTCATCGAAACCGTGGAAGCCTTCCAGCGCGACACCGGGCAGGTGAAGCGCCTGGGGCGCGACGACTGCGCGTTCGGCTACCGCGACAGCCTGTTCAAGCGCGAGCCCGAGCGCTGGGTGGTGACGGCGGTGGAACTGCGCCTGCCGCGCCGGCGCGAGCTGCGGCTCGATTACGCCGGCGTGAAGGAAGAACTCGCGGTGATGGGCGTGGACGCGCCGCGCGCCGTGCACGTGGCCGAGGCCATCAGCCGCATCCGCACCAGCAAGCTGCCCAACCCGGCGGTGCTGGGCAACGCCGGCAGCTTCTTCAAGAATCCGGTGGTGCCGGTTGCGCTGGCCGATGCCCTCAAGGCCGGCCATGCCACCCTGCCCGTCTTCCCGGGCCCCGATGGCCACCGCAAGCTGTCGGCGGCGTGGCTGATCGAGGCCTGCGGCTGGAAGGGCTTCCGCGACGGCGACGCCGGCGTGGCCGAGCAGCACGCGCTGGTGCTGGTGAACCACGGCCACGCCACCGGCCCGCAGCTGCTGGCGCTGGCGCGCCGCATCGCCGCCTCGGTGCGCGAGCGCTTCGGCGTGGCGCTGGAGCCGGAGCCGCGCATCATCGGCGCGCGCTTCGACGACACCGCGGCTTGAGCGTGGTCGCGCCCGTTTCGCGGGCCGCCGACGTCAAGCGCGCGGTGCTGCTGATGACCGCAAGCACGGTCATCTTCGGCTGCATGGCGGTGTGCATCCGGCTGGCGTCGGCGCAGCTGCATCCGTTCGAAATCGCCTTCTTCCGCAATTTCTTCGGCTTCATCTTCATCCTGCCGATACTGGTGCGGCACGGGCCCTCGCTGCTGAAAACGCACCGGCTGCCGCTGTACCTGGTGCGCTGCCTGATCGGCATCGTGTCGATGCTGGCGGGTTTCTGGGCCATCGTGAACCTGCCGCTGGCGCAGGCGATCGCACTGTCGTACTCGACGCCGCTGTTCGTGACCATCGGCGCGGTGCTGGTGCTGGGCGAAGTGGTGCGCGCGCGGCGCTGGACCGCCGTGCTGGTGGGCTTCCTGGGCGTGGTGCTGATCGTGCGGCCGGGCAGCGCCGACTTCACCGCGGGCAGCCTGGTGGCGCTGATGGCGGCGGTGGCCAGCGCCAGCGTGGCGATCAGCATCAAGTTCCTGTCGCGCACCGAACATCCCGACGCGATCGTGCTCTACACCACCATGCTGTGGGTGCCGATGTCGCTGGTGCCGGCGCTGTTCGTGTGGGAAATGCCGGTGGGCATCACCTGGCTGTGGATCGTGCTGGCGGGGCTGCTGGGCACCACGGCGCACATGTGCTGGACGCGCGCGCTGAAGCTGGCCGACGCCTCGATGCTCACGCCGATCAGCTTCATGCAGATACTGGTGGTGGCCGTGTTCGGCTACTTCCTGTTCGACGAGGCGCTGGACCGCTGGACCGTGCTGGGCGCGGCGATCATCTTCGGGTCCAACGTCTACATCGCGCGCCGCGAGGCGCGGCTGGCGCGCCAGGCGGTTACCGACCCCGAGATCAATCCCGAGACGCCGTCGCCGCGCTGACGGGCACCGGCCGGCGCCCGCCCGCGCGGTGGTGCAGGCTCAGAGCGCGTCTTCGTCGCCCGACAGCTCGATTTCCATGTTGTCGGCGGTCTGCGCGGCGATGTCCATCGCCGACTCCAGCTCGGACGCATTGACCGAATCGGGCAGCTTGATGACGAAGTACAGCACGTCGCCCTGCAGCTCCCAGCTGCCGATCTTGTTGGTGCGGCTCTCGCCCATCAGCTCGATCGCCTTGGCGCCGTTGATGCCGTCCTTCGCCGCCGGTGCGAACACTTCACGCACCTTGAAGCCGCCGACGGATTCGGTGCCGCCGGACACGAACACCAGCTGGGTGCGGCCTTCGGACTTGTACGAATAGGTGACCTTGTAGTCGCCGTCGCCATCGACCTCGTACTTGATGCCGCGGGCATCGAGACGGGTGGCCACCGACGCGTCGGCGGAAGCAACGGGGGACAGTACGAGGCCCAGAAGCAGCATCGGCACGGCGAGGAAGCGGGCGTTCTGGCGCATGGTGGTCCTTGGTGGGTGGTGAAGGCTTGATTCTGGAACGGCCGCCCCCCTTTCGTCCATGCCCCCCCGCCGGGATCGACCCGGCGCACGGCCTCAGCCGGATGGCCGGCCGTAGCGCTGGAGTACGTAGGCGTCGATCACGCCCACGAACTCGTCGGCGATGTTTTCGCCGCGCAGGGTCATCGCCTTCTGGCCGTCGATGAACACCGGGGCCGAGGGTGCCTCGCCGGTGCCCGGCAGCGAGATGCCGATGTCGGCGTGGCGGGATTCGCCGGGGCCGTTCACCACGCAGCCCATGACGGCGAGCGAGAGGTTTTCGACGCCGGGGTACTTGAGCTTCCAGACCGGCATCTGGCCACGAACGTGTTCCTGCACCCGCTGCGCCAGCACCTGGAAGAACTCCGAGGTGGTGCGGCCACAGCCCGGGCAGGCCGTCACCAGCGGGGTGAACGCACGCAGGCCCATGGTCTGCAGCAGCTCCTGCGCCACCACCACTTCGAGCGTGCGCGCGGCGCCGGGCTCGGGGGTGAGCGAGATGCGGATGGTGTCGCCGATGCCTTCCTGCATCAGCACCGCCAGCGCGGCGCTGGACGCCACCATGCCCTTGCTGCCCATGCCGGCCTCGGTGAGGCCCAGGTGCAGCGGGAAGTCCGAACGCTGGGCCAGCTCGCGGTACACGGCAATGAGTTCCTGCACGCCGCTGACCTTGGCCGAGAGGATGATGCGGTCGCGCGGCAGGCCGATTTCAACGGCCTTTTCCGCCGACTCCAGCGCCGACACCACCAGCGCCTCGCGCAGCACCCGCGCCGCGTCCCAGGGCTGGGCGCGGGCGGCGTTTTCGTCCATCAGGCGGGCCGCCAGCGACTGGTCCAGCGAGCCCCAGTTGACGCCGATGCGCACCGGCTTGCCGTAGCGGGCGGCGGTTTCGATGATGGCGCCGAACTGGCTGTCCTTCTTCTTGCCGAAGCCGACGTTGCCGGGGTTGATGCGGTACTTGGCCAGCGCGATGGCGCAGGCCGGCTCGTCGGCCAGCAGCTGGTGGCCGTTGTAGTGGAAGTCGCCCACCAGCGGCACCGGCACCGACATCATGTCGAGCTTTTCGCGGATGCGCGGCACGGCGGCGGCCGATTCGGGGTTGTTCACCGTGATGCGCACCAGCTCGGAGCCGGCGCGCCACAGGTCGGCCACCTGCTTCACCGTAGCGGCGACGTCGGCGGTGTCGGTGTTGGTCATGGACTGCACCACCACCGGCGCACCGCCGCCGATCAGCACCTTGTCCACGGCGACCGCGCGGGTGGCGCGGCGCGGGTTTGCGGTGGCGTCGCTCACGCGGCCTCCCCGGCGGCCACTTCCTGGCGCTCGCCCAGCAGTACGTAGTCGCCGGCGTTGAGCAGCACTTCGACCTCGGGCAGCAGGTCGGGGCCGCGCGGCGCGATCTCGGGGAAATGGCTGGTGATGTCGTGGATCACTTCGATTCGGCTTCCGGATTCGATGTTGGCGTTGGAGATGAAGCAGCGGCCACGCGTGCCGTCGATGGGGAAGATCTCGACCGCGCGGCTGAGCTGGCGGCTGCCGCCGTCGGCGCTCACCACGCGCAGCGCCACGGCACTGGCGCGGCGGGAAAGCAGTTCGACGCCGGCCGACAGGCTGCCGTCGTCCTCGTAGCGCAGCCAGCGCATCACGCCGACCATCCATTCCTGCTCTTCGCCTTCGTCGCCGAAGTTCAGGCCCACCAGTTCGCCCACGCGCGCGCGCGCCTGGTCGGCGCTTTCCCAGGCCATGCGGTAGCCGCCCAGGCTCTGGTCGAGCACCTTGCCGGTGAAGCGCGCCACCTTGGTCATGCCGGCCGCGCCCTGGGTCCAGGCCGCGCCGGCGATCACGTGCACGGTGCCCTGCGCCGACTGCCGCATGAAGGTGTCGAAGTCACGCTGCCCGGCGAGGAAATAATGCAGGCCGCTCAGCCCCAGCACCGTGTCCAGGCGATGGCCGGCCGGCAGCCGCACCAGGCCGCGCGCGGCGATCTGGCCGAAGGCGCGGCGCAGGCGGATCAGCAGGTCGTTGCCGACGCGAACGCCGGCGCCCGGGCCCGGGTGCAGATCGGACTGGCCGTCGCGGACGCGGCCCAGCGCGCGATCGACGTCGTCGGCGAAGGCGCGCAGGTCCAGCCAGAGCGAATGGGATTCCTCGCCGGCGCCCGGACCCGGGCCGCGGTCGGCGTCCTCGGGCACCACCGGCGCCAGGCCGTCGGGCGGCTGCTCGCTCAGGCCGCAGCGCGACGCGTAGCCGCGCGTGATCGGCCACAGGGTGTCCTGTTCGGACTGGCCGAAGGCATACGGGTTCACCGCCGCCAGCAGCAGGGTCTGCACGTAGAGGGTGTTGATGTCCTGGCCCGCGCCCGCCACGGCGTCGTCCACCAGCTTGCGGTCGAGCTTGAGCGCGGCCGCGAAGCGGTGCACGCGGTGCAGGCCCTGCCAGGCGCCCGCGCCCGGCGGGCGATACACGCGCCAGGCCAGCGCCAGGGCGCGCGAATAGTGCCAGGCCGCGCGCTCGAGCGACTGCAGCACGCCGCCGCCCTTCAGGAACGGCACCGCGCCCGAGGGCGCGCAGATGTCGTGCGCGGCGCGGCGGTAGCCATGCGCCAGCATCAGGTGGAAGGCCTCGGCCACCGCAGCGGCGCGCGCCTTGTCGGGCGGCAGCGGCAGGGGGTTGGTGGCGAACTGGCGCTCGAGCAGGTTCACCGATTCGACGACGACGGCGCGGACTTCCTCCAGCGCACCCAGCCGCTGGGTACCCGACAGCTTCTGGCCCACCAGGCTTTCCAGCGCACGCGAGAGTTCCTGTTCGGTGGCCAGCGCGTTGGCGCGCGGCAGGGCCGCGACCCAGGCCTTGACCTTGCGCGGATCGGCGACGAACGCGCCCGCGCCTTGGGTCGTGGTCGGCAAGTCTTCGCCCAGCCTCTTGTAGCTATCGCTCATCGTGTGTCCTCGTGGCTTGGACAGTTTAGACCGGGCGGGCGCCATCCCCTACCCCCCAGGGCAAACGCGTCGCGCTATCCTGTCAGGCCGTCCCCGGCACCGCCCATGTCCCAGCTCGTCCGTGAACGCCAGGTCCTGCGCCCGTCCCAGCTCAATGCGCTGGCGCGCGACCTGCTGGAGGGCAGCTTCGCGCAGGTCTGGGTCGAAGGCGAGATCAGCAACTTCTCGCGGCCCGCGTCCGGCCACGCCTACTTCACGCTCAAGGACGAACGCGCCCAGGTGCGCTGCGCCCTGTTCAAGCCCAAGGCCCAGGCCCTGCGGTTCCTGCCCCGCGACGGGCTGCAGGTGCTGGCCCGCGGCCGCCTCACCCTGTACGAGGCGCGCGGCGACTACCAGCTGGTGCTCGAGCACATGGAGGAAGCCGGCGAAGGCGCGCTGCGCCGGGCCTTCGAACAGCTCAAGGCCCGGCTGGCCGCCGAGGGCCTGTTCGATCCCGCCCGCAAGCGGCCGCTGCCGGCGTTCCCGCGCCGGCTGGGCGTCATCACCTCGCCGCGCGGCGCCGCCGTGCGCGACGTGCTGAGCGTGCTGGGCCGGCGTTTCCCGCTGCTGCCGGTGGACGTGCTGCCGGTGCCGGTGCAGGGCTACGGCGCCGCGGCCCAGATCCTGGACATGCTGCGACGCGCCGCCTCGAGCGGCCGCTACGACGTGCTGCTGCTCACGCGCGGCGGCGGTTCGCTGGAAGACCTCTGGGCCTTCAACGACGAGGCCCTGGCGCGCGCGGTGGCGGCCTGCCCGGTGCCGGTGGTGTCGGCCGTGGGCCACGAGATCGACTCCAGCCTGACCGATTTCGCCGCCGACCTGCGCGCGCCGACGCCATCGGCGGCCGCCGAACTGCTGGTGCCCGAACGCGGCGAACTTGCCGCGCGGCTCGAGCAACGCCACCGCCAGCTGCAGGCGCTGCTGGCCCGCATGAACACCGCCCGCGCCCAGCGCGCCGACCAGGCGTTCCTGAAGCTGCAGGCCCTGCGCCCGCAGCTGCGGCTCGAGCGCGGCCGCGGCCGCCTGGCCGCGCTGCGCCGGCGCCTGGACATGGCGATGGCCCAGCCCTTGGCCATCGCCGCCGAACGCAGCGGCAAGCTGCTGCGCCGCCTCGACCAGGTGCATCCGCGCCGTCGACTGCAGGACCATCGCCATCGCCTTCAGCTGCTCGTGCAGCGGCTGCAGGCGGCGCCGCCCCGCGTCCTGGCGCAACGGCGCCTGCAGCTGCAGGGCCTGGCGCGTGCGCTCTCCGGCGTCAGCCCGCTGGCCACGCTGGCGCGCGGCTATGCCATCGTGCAGCGCGAGACCGACGGTGGCGTGGTGCGTGGCCCGGCCGACACCGCCGTTGGCGAGCGGCTGCGCGCAAGGCTGGCGGCCGGCACCCTGCTCCTGCGGGTCGAAGACAGCCAGGAATGAACCCGGCCTAGGCCTCCGCCTGGGCCAGCAGCGACCGGGCAGCGAAGGCGATGCCGTGGCTTTCGCCGTTCTTGGCCCGGTACATGGCTTCGTCGGCCTTGCGCAGCAGCACTTCGGCCTCGTCGCCGTCCTCCGGGAAACGCGCCACGCCGATGCTGGCGCCCACCACCACCCAGTGGCCCTCGATGGCCACCGGCCGGCTGATCTCGGCCTGCACGCGCAGCGCTGCGGCGCGCAGCCAGTCGTCGTCGGCCTTGGCGTCGATCGGCAGCATCACCAGGAATTCGTCGCCGCCCATGCGCGCCACGAGGTCGCCGGGGCGCACCGCCTCCATCAGGCGATGGCCGATCCGCTCGAGCAGCGCGTCGCCCGCGGCGTGGCCGTAGGTGTCGTTCACCGGCTTGAAGCCGTCGAGGTCGAACGACATCAGCGCGAAACGGCCGGCACCCCGGCGTCCGCGGCCGATCATGCGCGCCAGTTGCTGCAGCGCCCAGCGGCGGTTGGGCAGGTTGGTGAGCGCGTCGATGCCGGCCAGCACGCGGATGCGCGAGCGATCATGCAGGATGCGCGCGGTGGCCAGCGCAGCGAGCAGGCTCAGCAGCGCGCGGAACAGGAACGCCGGCGACTGCCACCAGTCGCGGCTGGCCCAGCCTTCGACCGGCATCGCCGAGATCAGCCAGCTGCCGCCGGGCAGGAACACCGGCATCTTCACCGGCCGCTCCGACGCCGGGATGCGCGGACCGCGGATGATGCCGCCGCCCGGCCCGGTGGCGTCCTTGCCGACCACGTCGAACTTCAGCGCTTTTTCCAGCCGCCGCACGCCGGCACGCTCGAGCATTTGGTCGTAGTCGAGCGCGATGCTCACGGCGCCCCAGTAACGCGGCACGCCGTCCACGTCCACCCAGAGCGGAATGCGCACGGCCAGCGCGCTGCCGCCCTGCACGGGCTCGTAGGGGCCGGCCAGCACGGGGCCGTCCTCGCTGATGGCGCGCAGCATGGCGTCCTTCTGCCCGGGTTGCTCCAGCAGGTGCAGCCCGATCGCGGCTTCGTTGCCGCGCCGCGGGTAGATGTCGCGGATGACGAAGCCCGGCGCCAGCGACAGGCTGAGGAACTGCGTCTGGCCACGCAGCAGTTCTTCGGCAATGGCCTCGAACTCGCCGCTCGACAGGCCCTCGCGCAGCACCACCTGCACCGCCAGGCCACGCACCAGGGCCTCGCTGGCATAGATGTCGCGCTCGAAGCGGGCCCGGAAATCCGAAAGCTGCCCCTGCACCTCGAGCCGCTGTTCGCTCAGTTCGCGGCGATGCTCGAGGTTGCCGGCATTGATGCTGAAGTAGATACCCAGCGCCAGCACCACCAGGCCCGCCAGCAGATGCGGCCCCGGACGCAGCCAACCGCCTGCGCGCAGGGGCCGCGAGCTGGCTTGGAGCGGCATACGGAGGGCGGGCTGGGGCATCGCGGCAATTTACACCCCCAACCCCCACCCGGAGATGAGCGGGCTTGGCTTCACCGCCACCTTGAAAGCCCGTAGGCTTCCGGGCATGCAGGCGGAGCCCACCGACGAGGAATTGATGCTGGCCTACGGGGCCGGCGACGCCACCGCGTTCCAGGTGCTTTACGCCCGCCATCGTGGCCCGCTGTTCCGCCACCTCCAGCGCCAGCTGCGCGACCAGGGCCTGGCCGAGGAGTTTTTCCAGGACACCTGGCAACGGGTGATCACCGCGCGTGACCGCTACCGCCCCGAGGCGAAGTTCGCGACCTGGCTCTACCAGATCGCCCACAACCGGGTGACCGACCACTGGCGGGCCAGGCAGCACCGCCCCAGCGCGCCCGACGACGCCGCCGAACTGGCCGAGCGCGTGCCCGACCCGGAGACGCCCGAGCGCACGCTGTCGGCCTTCGAAGAGCGCCGCCGCCTGCAGCTGGCGCTGGAGGTACTGCCCGACGACCAGCGGGAGGTGGTGCTGCTGCGGCTGGAGCAGGAGCTGAGCCTGGAGGAGATCGGTGAAATCACCGGCGTGGGCCGCGAAACCGTCAAGTCCCGGCTGCGCTACGCCATGGACAAGCTGCGCGCGAGGCTGCGGCCATGATCGGCCAACCCCGTTCCGCGGACCGGCGCGTTGAAGGAGTGGCCACCCCCAACAGGAGCCACCCCATGCGTCCGTTGCTGATCAGCTGCCTTGCCCTCGCCGTCGCCGCCGGCTGTGCCCGCCAGGCCGAAGAAACCAAGCCCGTCCCGGCCACGGCCGAAACGGATGTCGCCGCCGATGCCGTCGGCGCCCACCAGGCCATTGCCGATGAAGCCGTTGCCCAGCGCATCCGCGCAGAGGCAAGCAGCGTCGTGCCATTGATCGCGCCTCCCCCGCCGCCGGCGCCGATGGCCGCCTACGAACCCTCGTCCGTGCCGCAGGCCCGGCTGGTCGCACCCGCCAGCGTGCCCGCGCAGGAGGCCAACACCGAGCGTTACGCCGAGTTCGAGGACAACGGCATCGTCCGAACCGCCGAGCAGCCGGTGTCCACCTTCTCCATCGACGTCGACACCGGCAGCTACAGCAACGTGCGCCGCATGCTGGCCCAGGGCCAGCTGCCGCCCAAGGATGCGGTGCGGGTCGAGGAAATGGTCAATTACTTCGACTACGGGTTCGCCGGTCCGGCCAACCGCCGCCAGCCCTTCGAGGTCACCACCGCGCTGGCGCCGGCGCCCTGGAATGCCAAGCGCCTGCTGCTGCAGGTCGGCATCCAGGGTTATGACGTGGAGCGCAGCGAGATCCCGGCATCCAACCTGGTGTTCCTGATCGACACGTCTGGCTCGATGGCCGACGCCGACAAGCTGCCGCTGCTCAAGGAAAGCTTCCGCCAGCTGGTGCCGCGCCTGCGCGCTCAGGACCGCGTGAGCATCGTGGTGTACGCCGGCAGCGCCGGCCTGGTGTTGCCGCCCACCCCGGGCGACCGCCACGGCGAAATCCTCGACGCGCTGGGCCGGCTCGAGGCCGGCGGCTCCACCAACGGCGGCGAAGGCATCGACCTCGCCTACGCCATGGCCCGACAGGCCTACATCGACGGCGGCGTGAACCGCGTGGTGATGGCCACCGACGGCGACTTCAACGTGGGCGTGTACGACCAGCGCGCGCTCGAGACCAAGGTCGAGCAGGGCCGCGAGGCCGGCATCGCGCTCACCACGCTGGGCTTTGGCCAGGGCAACTACAACGAGGCCATGGCCGAACAGCTGGCCGACCTGGGCGACGGCAACCACGCCTACATCGACAACCTGATGGAAGGCCGCAAGGTGCTGGTCGAGGAAATGACCTCCACCCTGCTCACCATTGCCAGCGACGTGAAGATCCAGGTCGAGTTCAATCCCGCCACGGTGGCCGAATACCGGTTGATCGGCTACGAAAACCGCCAGCTGGCGCGCGAGGACTTCAACAACGACCAGGTGGACGCGGGCGACATCGGCGCCGGCCACGACGTCACCGCGATCTACGAGATCAGCCTGGTGGGCTCGGGCGGCGAGGCCTCCGATCCACTGCGCTACGCCGGCACGCAGCCGATGCCCGGCGCGGGCGCCGAACTGGCGCACCTCAAGCTGCGCTACAAGCTGCCCGGCCATCCCCGCAGCGTGCTGATGGAGCGCCCGGTGACGCGCCGCGACATCCGCGCCGAGGCGGGCGAAAGCCTGCGCTTCGCGGCGGCGGTGGCGGCCTACGCGGACCTGCTGCGCGGCGGCGCCAACACCAACGGTTACACCTGGGACCAGGTGGAAGCGCTGGCGCGCGGCGCCCGCGGCGAGGACACTTGGGGCTACCGCGGCGAGTTCCTGCAGCTGGTGGCGCAGGCCCGCAGCCTCGACCCCACGCACGACCCCGCGGTCGTGATCAGCCAACAGTGAAGCCATCGACGTGACCCAGCCGCAGGACCCGCGCAAGCACCCGCTCCAGGACGACGAGATCGCCCTGGCCCGGGTATTGCGCGCCCTGCCGGCCGGTGAGCCCCCAGCCAGCATGGACGCCGCGATCCTGCGCGCCGCAACCGACGCGGTGGCCCCGGGACGGCGCAAGCCGCCCGCGGGCCTGCGCTGGCTGCCCACCTGGGCCATCGGCACCGCCGCCGCGGCGGTGCTGGCCGTGGGCATCGGCGTGCAGCTGCGCCCGCCGCTGCAGCCGGAGTCGGCGCCGGCCTCGGCCGCCGAAGCCGCCAAACCCCTGCCGCCGGCGCGCGAGCGCCTGAGCGTGGACCTGGTCGAACCCGACCAGGCCGTGCCGCCGCCGGCCGCCCCGCCACCGTCGCTGCAGCGCCCCGCGCGTGGCGTGCCGGCGCCCCCGCCGCCGCCGGCACCGCCGCCGCCGCGCGAGCCCGAAGCGTTCCCCGTACCGCAGGCCGCCGCACCGGCACCCGAGCCGGCCGCTGAAATGGCCGTCCCGGGCGTCACCATGGACGCCGTCGCCCCCGCGGCCGTCGTCGAAGAAAGCGAAAGCCGCCTGCGCAGCGAAGACAACGACCAGGCGCGTCGCATGCACCAGGAAGCCTTCGCACGGCGCGCGCAGGCCAAGGCCTCGGCGCAGGCGCAGGCCCGCGAGGAATCCGCGGCCAGCGGCGCTGCGGCGGCATCGGGCGCCCTCAATGAGTCGGCACCCGTGGCGCCTGCGGCGATGGCGGCGCCTGCGCCTGCGCCTGCGCCTGCCGCACCGGCCAGCGCCGAGGCCATGGCCGACATGGTCGGGCAAGCCGCCATCCTCCCGCCCGTGGCCGATGACGCCAGGCTCGCGCCCGACGCCTGGCTCGATCGCGTGCGCGAACGCCGTCGCCAGGGCGACGCCGCGGGTGCGCGCACCAGCCTGCGCCTGTTCCTCAAGGCCCATCCCGACGCGCCGATCCCCAGCGACCTGGCCTCGTTGCGCTGATGGCGCTGGAAACGCTGGCCGGCCCGGCGCAGTTTGCGCTCGAGGCGCGCAAGAGCCGGTTCCTCGCCCGCGCCTGCCCCATCGAAAGCCCCGATGCCGCGATGGCATGGCTGCAGCAGGTGTCCGACGCCGACGCCACGCACAACTGCTGGGCTTACCGCATCGGCGCCCAGTACCGCTCCAGCGACGACGGCGAGCCGGGCGGCAGCGCCGGCCGCCCCATCCTGGCCGCCATCGAAGGCCAGGGCGTCGACCAGGTGGTGGTGGTGGTGACCCGCTGGTACGGCGGCACCAACCTGGGCGTCGGCGGCCTGGTGCGGGCCTATGGCGGCGCGGCGGCCGAATGCCTGCGCACCGCGGCGCGCCGGGAGCTGGTGGATTGGCGGGAAGCCACGCTGGCCTGCGACTTCGCGCTGTCGGGCGCGGTGCACGGATTGCTGGACAGCACGGGCGCGCAAAAGCTCGGCGTATCCTTCGACGAGCACGGGCTGCACTTGCGTTTGCGCCTGCCCGCCTCCAGCTATGCTGGACTGGCGGACCGGCTGCGTGACCTGAGCCGCGGCGCCGCCAGCCTGCATTCCCTCGAGAAAAACCCCGAATGAGCGACGACGCCGCCGCCTCCAAACCGCCGGTCAATTCGCTGCGCGGCCTGCTGCCCTTCCTGCGTCCGCACCGTCCGCTGCTGGCCAGCTGGCTGGCCGCGCTGGCGCTGTCGTCGGGCGCCACGCTGACGCTGCCGGTGGCGGTGAAATACATGATCGACGAGGGCTTCGCGGCCGGCAATTCGGTCGACAAGTGGTTCGCGCTGATGCTGGTGGTGGCCGTGGTGCTGGCGCTGGCGACGGCGGCGCGTTTCTATTTCGTATCGCTGCTGGGCGAGCGCGTGATCGCCGACCTGCGGCGCAAGCTCTACGGCCACCTGCTGTCGCTCGACCAGGCCTTCTTCGAAAGGACGCGCACGGGCGAGCTGCTGTCGCGGCTGTCGGCCGACACCGAGCTGCTGCGCAGCGTGGTGGGGTCGAGCATGTCGGTGGCGCTGCGCAGCGGCATCACGGTGGTGGGCAGCGCGGTGATGCTGGCGGTCACCAGCCCGCGCCTGGCGCTGTATGCCCTGCTGGGCATCCCGCTGGTGGTGCTGCCGATGGTGCTGTCGGGCCGCCGCGTGCGCGGCGTGGCCAAGGACAGCCAGGACCGCGTGGCCGACGCCAACGCGCGCGCCGGCGAAACCCTGGGCGCCATGCATACGGTGCAAAGCTACGCACGCGAGGACTACGAGCGCGAACGTTTCGGCGACGCCGTCATTGTCGCGCTGGGCACGGCGCGCAAGCGCATCCGCCTGCAGGCGATGCTCACGGCCATCGTGGTGGTGCTGGTGTTCGGCTCGATCACGGCGGTGCTGTGGGTGGGCGCGAAGAACGTCGTCTCGGGCGAACTCACGGCCGGCACGCTGGGGCAGTTCCTGCTGTACGCGATGCTGGGCGCGGGCTCGGTCGGTGCGCTCACCGAAGTCTGGGCCGAAGTGCAGCGCGCGGCGGGCGGCATGTCGCGCATCAACGAACTGCTGCAGGAGCGCTCGGTGCTGGCGATCCCGGCGCAGCCGGCCGCGCTGCCGGTGCCGCTGCAGGGGCGCATCGCCATGCAGGGCGTGCGCTTCCATTACCCCACGCGGCCCGACACGGCGGCGCTGGACGATTTCAGCCTGACGGTGGAGCCGGGTGAAACGGTGGCGCTGGTCGGGCCCTCGGGTGCCGGCAAGAGCACGGTGTTCCAGCTGCTGCTGCGCTTCCACGACCCCGAGGCCGGCCAGGTCACGCTGGACGGCGTGGACCTGCGCCAGCTCGATCCCGAGGCGCTGCGCCGCCAGGTGGCGCTGGTGCCGCAGGACCCGGTGATCTTCGGCGCCACCGCGCGCGAGAACATCCGCTACGGCCGCCTGGAGGCCGACGCCGCGCAGATCGAAGCCGCCGCGCGCAGCGCCGAGGCGCATGAGTTCCTGGTGGACCTGCCGCAGGGCTACGACAGCGAGCTGGGCGAACGCGGCGCCCGCCTTTCCGGCGGCCAGCAGCAGCGCCTGGCCATTGCCCGCGCATTGCTCAAGGACGCACCGGTGCTGCTGCTCGACGAAGCCACCAGCGCACTGGACGCGCAAAGCGAACGTGCCGTGCAGCAGGCGCTGGAACGGCTGATGCACGGCCGCACCACGCTGGTGATCGCCCACCGCCTGGCCACCGTGCTGCAGGCCGACCGCATCGTGGTGATGGACAAGGGCCGCATCGTCGCCCAGGGCACGCACGCCGAGCTGTTGGCCCAGGGCGGCCTCTACGCCGAACTCGCCCGCCTCCAGTTCAACCACTGAATCCGTGAATTCGTACCAGGTACATTTTCATCGTCGCTGAGACGCAGTCTCATCGACGATGAAAATGTACCTGGTACGTTATCCCTGCAAGCGGGTGAGGAAGGCGGGGGGGAGTGCGAGGCGGCCGAACCAGCCGCGCTGCGTGCCGGTGAGGACGCGAAGCATCTGGCCGCGCCCGCCGGGCATCGTGCCCAGCGGCAGGAAGGTGAGGTCGCGCAATCCCGCCACCGCGTCCAGGCGGGACTGGAACAGCGGCGTCAGCCAACGGCTCCAGAACTGGTACACCGCCACGTGCGCGCGACGGCCGCGGCCATAGTCGGCCAGGGCCAGCCCCAGGTCGTCGTGGGCGCGCAGCGCGTCACGCAGCGCCAGCGCATCCATCAAGGCCATGTTCACGCCCTGCCCCAGCTGCGGGCTCATGGCGTGGGCGGCATCACCCAGCAGCGCCACCCGCCCGCGTGACCACGCCGCGGGAATGGCATCGCGATAGACCGCGCGCGCCAGCTGTCCCGCTTCGGTGATGCCCTGGACCCAGGGCGCGCACTGCGGCCACAGCGCGCTGACACGGGCCTGCCACGCGGGCAGCCCTTCCACGTCCCACTGCCCGAGCTCCGCCGCCGGCAGGCTCCAGAAGAAACTCAGCATCGGCGTCGGGTCGCCCGGGCGGCCGCCCACCGGCAGGAACCCCGCCATCTGCCGCGCCTGCCGGTAGCGCTGGCGCAGTTCGCCGGGCCAGGGCCATTGCCCTTCGGGCAACAGGCACCAGAGCGCACCCCAGGGATACGGCCTGTCCAACCGCGGCTCACCCACCGCGGCACGCAGCTTCGACGCCGCGCCGTCGGCCACCACCACCAGGTCGAACGGCCCGTGCGTGGCGCCCGCCGCGTCGCGCAGGCGCCGGCCCTCGTCCTCGATGGCGACGATGCGCGTGCCCGTGTGCACGTCCGCGTGGCCCTCCCACGCATCGCGCAGGATCTCGAACAGCGACGAACGCTGCATGCCCAGCCCGAACAGCCGCGCGTCCAGCCCTTCGTACCGCATGTCCATCACGCACCGGCCGGCGGCGTTCTCGCCGTGCAGGCGATGGATGCGACGCCCCTGGGCCAGCGCCTGGTCCAGCAGGCCAAGCTCCCAGAGCACCGCCAGCCCCGTGGGCTGCAGCAGGAAACCGGCGCCGATCGGCCGCAGCTGTTCCGCCTGTTCAAACACCTCGACCGCATGCCCGTCGCGCGACAGCGCCAGCGCCGCCGCCTGGCCTCCGGTGCCATAACCGACGATCGCGATCTTCAACGTGCGTCAGCCAAGCAGGGCGTCGAGCAGGCGCGGCAAGCCCACGCTCGCCGCTTCGACGTTGGCCAGCACTTCGGCCAGGGTGATCTCGGCATCGTCGCCGCAGCCGGCGGCCCAGTTGGCCACCACCGCCAGGCAGGCGTAGTCCAGGCCCAGCTCGCGCGCCAGGCCTGCCTCGGGCATGCCGGTCATGCCGACCAGGTCGCAGCCGTCGCGGAGCATGCGGGCGATCTCGGCGCGCGTTTCCAGCCGCGGCCCCTGGGTGGCGCCGTAGCAGCCGCCGTCCACCAGCGCGGTGCCCGAGCGCGCCGCCGCTTCGCGTACGGCCTGCCGCAGCGAAGGCGTGTACGGATCGCCGAAGTCCACGTGCAGCACTTCGCCGCCCTCGCCGTCCCAGAAGCTCGAGGCGCGGCCCCAGGTGTAGTCGATGAGCTGGTCGGGCAAGGCCAGCACGCGCGGGCCGAAGCGCTCGGTGATGCCGCCCACGGTGTTGATCGCCAGCACGCGCTGCGCGCCGAGCGCCTTGAGCTGCCAGAGGTTGGCGCGGTAGTTCACCCGGTGCGGCGGCAGCGAATGGCCTTCGCCGTGGCGCGCGAGGAAGGCCACGCGGCGCCCGGCCAGGCGGCCCACGCGCACGGGCCCCGAGGGCGCGCCGTACGGGGTGTCGCCCTGCACCGCTTCGGACCCTTCCAGCGACGCCAGCCGATACACACCGGTGCCGCCGATGATCGCCAGGTCGATGTCGGCCATGTCAGGCGCCCAGCGCGTAGATGCCGGGCAGGTTGCGGCCCTGCTCGTGGTAGTCCATGCCGTAGCCGTAGACGTAGCGGTCGGGCACTTCCAGGGCGATGTAATCGGCGTGGATGCCGTCAACGCGGCGGTCGTGCTGCTTCACGGTCATCACTGCGATGCGCACGTCGGCGGCGCCCTCGTCTTCGCACCAGCGCTTGACCGCCTTGAGCGTGTGGCCTTCGTCCAGGATGTCGTCGGCCAGCAGCACGCGGCGGCCGCGCAGCGGCGTGGCCGGACGGTGCAGCCAGGCCAGGCCGGAGCCCGTGGTGGCGCCGCGGTAGCGGGTGGCGTGCAGGTAGTCGAACTCCAGGTCCGTGCGCAGCGCCAGCGCCAGGCGCGACGCGAACAGCATGCCGCCGTGCATGATCGTCAGGTACACCGGCCGCGGGCCGCCGGCGTAGTCGGCATCGATGTCGGCGGCGATGCGGCGCACCTGCACGTCGATGGCGTCGCTGTCGAACAGCTGGTCGGAGTTGGCCAGGGCCGAAGCCAGGTCGTTGGGCATGTCAGGCGACTCCCGCGTCGAGCCCGGACAGGCGGGCAATGGCGCCATCATGGCGTGGATCGGCCAGCAGCCCGTCCCAGCCCGCCGGGCCGCGGCCCAGCAGCGCCGAGATCGCGGCGGTGTTGGACAGCGGGCGCGAATCCATCGCCACCAGCGAATCCTCGACCAGCGCCGGCGCGCACACCAGCACCACGTCGCAGCCGGCATCCAGGTGGGCGTCGATGCGCGACTTCACGCCGCCGGCCGATTCCGCCGCAGCCATGCCGATGTCGTCGGAGAACACCACGCCGCGGAAGCCCATCTCGCCGCGCAGGATGTGGTTGATCCACAGCGACGAATAGCCGGCCTTCTCCGGCGACACCGCCGGGTACTTCACGTGGCCCATCATCACCGCGTCGGCGCCCGCCCCGATGCCGGCCACGAACGGCACCAGGTCGTTGGCGCGCAGCTCGTCCAGCGGGCGCGGGTCGGTGGCGTCGTCGAAATGCGTGTCCTCGAGAACCGAGCCGTGGCCCGGGAAGTGCTTGAGCGTGGCGGCCATGCCGGCCTCGTGCATGCCCGCCACGTAGGCGCGGGTGAACTCCGCCACGATCGCGGGATCGGCGTCGAACGCGCGGTTGCCGATGGCCAGGTTGCCACGGCCCAGGTCCACCACCGGCGCGAAACTCAGGTCCACGCCGGTGGCGCGGATCTCGCTGGCCATCAGCCAGGCGTGTTCGTGCGCGAGCGCGATGGCCGCTTCGGGATCGCGCGCGTACAGGCGCCCGAACCCGTCCAGCGACGGCAGCGCGTGGAAGCCTTCGCGGAAGCGCTGCACGCGGCCGCCCTCCTGGTCCACGCAGACCAGCTGCGGCCGCGGCGCGACTTCACGGATGGCCGCGGTGAGCTCGGCCACCTGCGCCTTCGAGGCGAAGTTGCGGCTGAACAGGATCACGCCCGCCACCGACGAATGCTGCAGCCACTCGCGCTCGCGCGCCGCCAGTTCATGGCCGCTGATTCCGATCACCAACATCAGGCTTGCTCCACCGCGCTCCAGCGCGAATACGGGCGCTCGGCGAGCGCGAGGTTGTAGAAACGCTGTTCGTCGGTCACTTCCCGGCCCAGCCAGTCCGGGCGGGCGAAGACGGTGTCCACGGCCGGCAGCTCCAGCTCGGCCACCACCAGCCCGGCGTTGTCGCCGCCGAATTGATCCACTTCCCAGGTCAGGCCGTCCTGCGGGATGTAGTGGCGCACCTTGTCGATCAGCCCGCCCACGCACAGCCGCAGCAGCGCCTCGGCGTCGACCACGGGGATGGGATAGTCGAACTCCTGCCGGCTGGGGCCCGGTTCGCGCGACTTGAGGTTGAGGAAGGCCTGGTCGCCGGCGATGCGCACGCGCACCGAGGCGTTCTGCCGCGCATCGCGCAGCGCGGCCATGTCGTTGATGTAGCCCTGCGCCATGCGCACCGACTTCACCACGTGCGGGCGCCAGCCCTCGCCCACCACCCGGAACTTGCGCTCGATCTCGATTGCCACCGCGTCCATCCCATCGTGCCCAAGGCCTGCAATTGTAAGCCCCGCCGCCCGGGCCGCGGGCTACTTCTCGAACAGCGCAATCGATTCCACGTGGGCCGTCTGGGGGAACATGTCCATCGCGCCGGCGGCCTTGAGCGTGTAGCCGCGCTCCCGGACCAGGAAGCCGGCGTCGCGGGCCAGCGACGCCGGGTGGCAGGACACGTAGACGATGCGGCGGATGCCGTCCAGCGGCAGCTGCGCCAGCACTTCGGCGGCGCCGGCGCGCGGCGGGTCCAGCAGCAGCTTGTCGAACCCGGCCCGCATCCACGGCTCGTCCGACAGGTCCTTGGCCAGGTCGGCGGCGTGGAACTGCACGTTGGCCAGCCCGTTGCGCACGGCGTTGTCGCGGGCGCGGGCCACCAGGCCGGCATCGCCCTCCACGCCCACCACCTGGCCGGCGCGGCCCGCCAGCGGCAGCGTGAAGTTGCCCAGGCCGCAGAACAGGTCCAGCACGCGGTCGCCGGGCAAGGGGTCGAGCAGGTCCAGCGCCGAGTCGATCATCTTGCCGTTGATGCCGGCATTGACCTGGATGAAGTCCAGCGGCCGGAACGCCAGCGTCAGCCCGTGGCCCTGGATCGAGAACGCCAGCGGCACCTCGTCGGGCCACAGCGCATGCACCGTGTCCACGCCGCCTGGCTGCAGGAACACCGCCAGGCCCGAGGACTTCGCGAACGCCGTGAGGCGCGCCAGGTCGTCCGCCGACAGCGGCTCGAGGTGCCGGAACACCAGCGCCACTGCGTCGTCGCCGGCGATGAACTCGATCTGCGGCAGCGTGCGCTTGCCGTCGAGGCTGTCCACCAGCGCCGCGATTTCCTGGATGCGCAGGCCGATCTCGGGCACCACGGTGTGGCACACCGACAGATCGGCGACGTAGCGCGGGTCGGTTTCGCGGAAGCCCACCAGCACCTTGCCCTTCTTCTCGACGTAGCGCACCGAGAAGCGGCCCTTGCGGCGGTAGCCCCAGGCGGCGTCCACCAGCGGCGCCAGCGTGCGCTCGGCGGCGACGTGGCCGATGCGCTGCAGGTTTTCGAGCAGCGCCTGCTGCTTGGCTTCGATCTGCCGCGACTCTTCCAGGTGCTGCAGCACGCAGCCGGCGCAGGTGCCGAAGTGCGGGCAGCGCGGCGGCACGCGGTCGGGCGAGGCCTGCACCACTTCCAGCGTGCGGGCCTCGTCGTAGTGGCGGTTGCGGCCGGTCTGTTCGGCGCGGACGATTTCACCGGCCAGGGCGCCGGCGACGAACACCGCCTTGCCCTCCCGGCGGCCCACGCCGCGGCCGTCGTGGGTCAGGCCGTCGATCGGGAGCTCGAACACCTGGTGGATCTTGGAACGGGATCGGGCCACGGCCGGGACCAGAATGAAAACGGGGCGGGGATTTTCGCAAATCCCCGCCCCGCCTGGCTATGCGTCCCCGGCCCGGGGACGCCCGTTGGCTTACTTCTGCTTCCAGCCGCCGTCGGCCGCCTGGTACCACCAGCCCGCGCGGGCGCTGGCCACCCACTGCCTGGCGAAGGTTTCGCGGATCTGGCCTTCCCATTCGGCATGGCCGTTGGCGACGGCGATTTCGCGGTAGACGGCGTCGCGGTCGCGGTTTTCCTCGGCCACCAGCTGGGTCACGGCGACGCGATCCTTGAGTCCCACCTTGGTGGCATCACGCAGCACCACGCGGCCGTCCTTGCCGAAGCCCAGCGCGCCCGAGGTGAAGTGCGCCTCGAGGCTGTTCTGGAAGCGCTCGGCCATGCGGTCCTGGATGGCCTGGATGGCCGGCGTGCGGATGGTGATGTCGGCGTCCTGGGCCTGCGCGGAGCTGATGAACAGCGACGCAAAGTCGAACGACGGCCGCGCCGGCGCCTGGAAGGACTGGGGATTGCCGGCGTCGGGCGCGGCGTCCGCGGCCTCGTCGCCCAGCACCTTCTCGACGAATTCCTCGGCCGCTTCCTGGGCTTCGGCCGCCGGGAAGTAAACGTTGATCGTGACGCAGGCGCCCAGCGCCAGCACGCCCGCCAACAGCAGCGACGAGGAAAGGTACGACGGTTTCTTCAAGCCCATGGTGAACTCCTTCATTGGATTACCGGAGCCTGCCCTTCGGTGGCCGCCACCAGGCGAGCCACGAGGGTTGGCCAATCTACGCGCCGCCTGAAACCCACCACCTGGATGCGCGGCAGGCCCGAGCCTTCCACGATGGTATAGCCATCGCCGGCTGAACCGACGCCGTCCATCGCACAGACGTTGTCGCGCAGCCGGCACGCCAGCCCGATGCGGGCATAGCCGAAGTCGTCGAACAGCTTGAGTACCTGCGTCTGCAGCCCGGCCACGAGGCCGGCGCCGCCCACCTTGGAAATGTCCTCGACGGCGCGCTGGCTGATGCGCCGGCGGCCGGTCCAGGCGTCGTCGGTGCGCAGGCGCGCGTCGAAGGCCACCGGCGACCAGTCCACCATGCGCAGCCTGGCGATGCGGCCGTCCATGCGGCCGGTGATCGAACCGAAGCCGAACGCCGCGGTCATCGGCTCCATGTCGATGTCTTCGATGGCGATGTCGGCCGACAGCGTCGGCGCCACGCCAAAGGGCCGCTCCATCACCAGCTCCGACAGCGAAACGCTGCCGCCGAACACCTGCATGGCCAGGCCACCGTCGAGCGTCAGCACGCCGCCCTCGTAGCGTGCGGCCGGAATGCGGCCGCCCAGGCTGCCCGTGAACGGCGGCCAGCCCAGTCGCTGCGACAGGCTGCCCAGGTCGAGCGCGGCCAGCGTGGCGCCCAACTGGAAGCGCGTGCCGCGCTCGCCCTCGGGAGGCTGCCAGCGCAGGTCGTCGAGGCTGATGTTGCCCTCGAGCACGGCGATGCGGCTTGGCCGCACCAGCCGCAGCTCGCCGCCGGCGCTGGTGAATTCAAACTGCGCGGCGCCCAGGCCGATGCCATACAGCGCGCCGCTGGCCCAGCCGAGCCGGCTGGCCACGGCCTGCGTGCCTGCGCTCCAGCGCAGGCCGCCGTCGAGCCCGGCCAGCACGAAGCGCTGGCGCGGATCCACCGCGGTGGCCTGGGCGACGTCCAGCGCCATGGCCTGCAGCTTGCCCTCGCGCAGCGAAAGGTGGGCCTGCGCCTTGCCCGACAACACGAGGTCGGCGAAGCCGGCCGGCGCGAGGAAGCCGCTCAGGTAGCGGTCGCGCGCCACGGCAAGGTCGCCCAGGCCCAGGTCGAGCACCAGCGACCGCACCGACGCGGCGGCATCGAGTTCGGCGCTGCCCTTGGCGTCCAGCACGCCGGCGTCCTGCCAGGAAAAGGCCGGGAGGCGCCACGGCCCGTCGCCGCGCTGCTCGGCGGTGACGCGCACGGTCACCGGCGTGGCCGGAAGCTGCGCGTAAAGGCCCTGGGCGAGGAATTCGCCGCCGCGCGCCACCAGGTCCACCTGCACGCGGGTGTCGGCGCCGCGCTCGAGGTAGTCCAGGTCGAGGCCGGCGGACAGGCCCGCGGCGGCGAGCCAGCCGTCGGGCGTTTCCAAACCCACGTCGTCGAGCTTGAGCCGCGCCTGCACCTGGAACGGACCCGCCTGCGGTGCGATCACGTCCAGCTGGCCGCCCAGCGTGCCCTGCGTCCACTGGCCCTCGGCCCACAGCGAGGCGAGGTAGGCCTTGAGCCAGGCGACGGGAATCTGCTGCAGGCCGATGCGCGACAGGTCGGGCGATGCGGCCGAGGATTCGTAGGAAAGACGCTGCTTGCCGACGGCGAGTTCGGCGCGCGTCATCGTAGGCAGCACGGCCAGCGACAGCTGCGAAGGTGCCGCACCGGTGGCCTTCAGCGGGCCGCTGCAGGTCCAGCCGCCGTCGGCGGTTCGCTGCATCGGGCAGCGCCAGGCCAGGTTGCGCGAGCGATGCGACAGCAGCGGCATGTCGAGCTGCGCGACGCGCATTTCAAAGGTGCCGGCACTGGCGCCATCGGGCCACGAAAGCACCATCTCCACCTGCTGCAGCGAGCCCACGCCGGTGCGCACCGACTCCACCTGCGCGCGCAGCGTGCGGCCGTGCGCGGGCAGCGCCGCAAGCACCAGCAGTGCGGGGAGGAGGATCTTGCCGAGCGTGGCGGGTCGCCGCATGCTGCCAGCATAGGTGTTTTTGGTGGGACCGATGGAACGATGGCCGCGATGAACCCGCGCTTGCTGCTGCTCGAGGACGACCCGGTGAGCGCCGTGTTCCTGCGCCAGGCCTTGCTTGGCCTGCCGGCCGAGGTGGTGCACGCCGGCACGCTCGCGGCCGCCCGCCGGCTGGCGGACGCGGGCCAGGCGCTCTGGCTGTTCGATGCCCAGCTGCCCGACGGCAACGGCGGCGAGCTGCTGCAGGAGCTTCGCCGGCGCGGGCTCGACGTTCCCGCCCTGGCGCTGACGGCCGGTGACCAGCCCGAGGCACTCGAGAGGCTGCGCCGCGCCGGCTTCCTGCGCGTGCTGGCCAAGCCGGTGACGGCGGCGGAGCTGCAGCGCGCCGTTCGGGAATGGCTGCCTCCGGCGCAGGCCTGGGATGACGCCGCGGCGCTCACCGCGCTGGGCGGCAGCCAGCCGGCCGTGGATGCCCTGGGCACGCTGTTCCTGGCCGAGCTCCCGGACCAGGCGGGCGACATCGCCAGCGCCATCGCACGGGGCGACCTGGCGCGGGCCCAGTCGCAGCTGCACCGGCTCAAGGCCAGCTGCGGCTTCGTCGGCGCGCCGGCGCTGCTGCAGGCCGTGCACGCGCTGTCGCGCGGGCCACAGGACGTGGCCGCCCAGGCGGCCTTCCAGTCGCAGGCCCGGGCGCTGGTGGGCGGGTCAGGGCTTGCTGATGCGGGCCAGCTCCGACAGCAGGCCCCATGACTTGAGCTTCTGCGGGCCCAGGTGGCTTTGCAGCACGCCGCGCAGCGCCGCGCGCAGCTCGGCCAGCTGCTCGGGCGGCGGCAGGCGGTCGTCGGCCAGCGCCAGCAGCGCCGCGCCGCTGGTGGACCCGGCATCGTGCGCACGGTCGCGCACCGGCCCCAGCTCGGGGTCGAGCCGGTAGCGTCCCGCCGGGTCCAGCCGGACGCCATCTTCGCCCTGGTCGAGCGGCAGGCCGTAGCCCAGCAGCTCCAGCAGGTCGCGCTCGAAGCGGCGCAGCGTCCAGGCCAGCGGCCCGGGCTCGGCCAGGGCCTGCCGCACTTGGGCATAGCGCTCGAACAGCGCGGGCGCGGGGTCCTGCCGGGGCAGCAGCCGCAGCAGCAGTTCGTTGAGGTAGAAGGCGGCCATCAGCGCCTCGCCCTGCAGCATCGGCGCGGCGTCCAGCGCCTCGGCCTGGATCAGCCGGGCCAGCTCGCCGCGCGGCAGGAAGTCCACGCGCAGCCACTGCAGCGGCTGCAGCGCGGCGCGCAGAGGGTGGCGCTTGGCGCCCTGCACGCCGCGCGCGATCACGGCCACGCGGCCGTGGTCACGCGTCAACAGCTCCACGATCAGGCTGGTCTCGCGCCAGGGCCGCGCATGCAGCACGAACGCCGGCTGGGCTTCGATACGCACGCCGGGTCAGCCCGCGCGCACCGGCTGGCGCAGGCCCACGTCAGTCCGAATAGCCGAAACGGCGCAGCGCGGCCTCGTCGTCCGACCAGCCCTCGCGCACGCGGCACCAGGTTTCCAGGAAGACCTTGCGGCCGAACAGCTTCTCCATGCCGATGCGGGCACCGGTGCTGATGGCCTTGAGCCGCTCGCCGCCCTTGCCGATCACGATCGGCTTCTGCCCCTCGCGCTCCACCCACACCACGGCCGCGATGCGCAGCATCTCGCCGTCGAGTTCGAACTTCTCGATCTCCACCGTGGCCGAGTACGGCAGCTCTTCGCCCAGGCGGGTCATCAGCTGCTCGCGCACCAGCTCGCCGGCCAGGAAGCGCTCGCTGCGGTCGGTGATCTCGTCGTCGGGGTACATCGCCTCGGCTTCCGGCACCAGCTTCATCAGCGTCTTCACCAGGCCGTCGAGGCCGCGCTTCTTCAGCGCCGACAGCGGGTAGACCGAGGTGAATTCGCGGTCCTTGGTCACTTCGGCCATGAACGGCAGCAGCGCACCCTTGTCCGGGAACTTGTCCACCTTGTTGATCACCAGCACGCACGGCACGCCGGAGTTCTTCAGGGCCTGGTACGCCAGGGCGTCGTCGTCGGTCCAGCGGCCCGCCTCGATCACCAGCATCGCGGCGTCCACGCCTTCGACGGCGCCGCGGGCGGCGCGGTTCATCATGCGGTTCATCGCGCGCTTCTGCTGGCCGTGGATGCCGGGCGTGTCCACCAGCAGCAGCTGCCCTTCGGGGAAGCTGGCGATGCCGAGCAGGCGGTGGCGGGTGGTCTGCGGCCGCGGCGAGACGATGCTCACCTTGGCGCCCACCAGCGCATTGATCAGGGTGGACTTGCCCACGTTCGGGCGGCCAAGCACGGCAATGGTGCCGGCGCGGAACGCGGGGTCGGTCGGGGGAACGGTGTTCACTTCTTCTCCAGTTTCGCCAGCAGGCGTTCGGCCGCCAGCTGTTCGGCGACGCGCAGCGAGGCGGCCTCGGCCAGCTCGGCGTGGATGGGGTCGGTGGTCTCGCAGCTGACCAGGAAGATGCGGGCATGGTCGTCGCCGCGCGATTCGACCAGGCGATAGGTGGGCCGCGGCAGCTGGCGGCCCTGCAGCCATTCCTGCAGGCGGGTCTTGGGGTCCTTGTCGGCCTTGCCGGTCGGCAGCTCGGCGATCATCGGCTCGAACCAGGGCATCACCACGCTGCGGCAGGTTTCAAAGCCGGCGTCGAGGTGGATGGCGGCCACGACCGCTTCAAGCGCGTCGGCGAGGATGGAGTCGCGGCGGTGGCCGCCGCTCTTCATTTCGCCCGGCCCCAATTCGATGCGGGGGCCCAGCTCCAGCTGGCGCGCCAGCTCGGCCAGCGCGGATTCCCGCACCAGGCTGGCGCGGGCCCGGGTCAGCGTGCCTTCGTCGGCCTTGGGCCAGCGTTCGTGCAGCGCCTCGGCGACGACCAGGTTGACCAGTGCGTCGCCAAGGAATTCCAGTCGCTCGTTGTTGGGCGTCCCGGCGCTGCGGTGCCTGAGGGCAGTGCGCAGCAGTTCAGGCGTCCCGAAACGGTGCGCGATCCTGTCAGCCACCCGAAGCCGTGCCGTTGAGCTCGACGGTGTAGTTGAACTTGCCGACGACGTCGAGGTTGGCGAACAGCTCGCGACGGACCTCGTAGGTCACGTTGAGCTGGGCGCCGCGACCCGCGCGGATCACCTTGATGTGTTCCTTGCCGACGCTCGAGACATAGGCGACGTCGAACCGCCTCTCGAGGCTGGCGAAGATCTGCTGCGGGGTCATGCTGGCGGCGTTGGGCGTGGCGGCGAATTCATTCATCGCGCCCTTGAGGTTGTTGTACTCGCTGTACATCGGGAAGAGCTTCATCGCCATCAGGGCGAAAAAGCCCAGGACGACCAGCACGATGAGGAAACTCATCAGCGTGATGCCTTTCTGCTTGCGTTCCATTGCCTTTTCCCCTTGGTTGAACGTTCAGCGGATGGTATCGCCAATCCGGGTGTAGTCAAACGCCCCGCTGCAGAACCAGCCCTCGCAGTTGAGCCAGACCAGGAACGCCTTGCCCACCAGGGCGTCCTCGGGCACGAAGCCCCAGACGCGGCTGTCGGAACTGTGGTCCCGGTTGTCGCCCATCACGAAATAGCTGCCCTCGGGCACCGTCCAGTTGCCCTGCAGCTTCATGTCGCCGTAGGGCGAGGCCTGCAGGATCTGGTGGGCCTGGCCGGGCAGCTGGTTCTCCAGCAGCGTGGCGCCGGTCATTTCCCGCCCCTTGCCGGTCCCGACATAGGCACCCACCGGGCGCTTGGCCACGGCTTCGTCGTTGATGTACAGCGTCTGGTTGGAGAACGAGATCCGGTCGCCCGGCAGGCCAACCACGCGCTTGATGTAGTCCTGGCCCTTGAGCGGGTCTTCGCTGCCCATGCCCGGGTAGCGGAACACCACCACGTCGCCACGCTCGGGCTCACCCAGCGACACGACCTTGTTGTTGAGCACCGGCAGCCGCAGGCCGTAGCTGAACTTGTTGACCAGGATGAAGTCGCCCACCAGCAGGGTCGGCATCATCGAGGACGACGGGATGCGGAAGGGCTCGGCGACGAAGCTGCGCAGGCCCAGCACCAGGAAGATGATGGGGAAGAGCGACTTGGCGTACTCCACGACCACCGGGTCCACCACGTCTTCGCCCTCCCCCTGCATCAGCTTGCGCTTGCGGGCGAACAGCAGGCTGTCGAGCAGCCAGACCAGGCCGGTGAGAGCGGCCAGTGCAGTCAGGATGAGGGCAAGATCGATTTTCACGCGTACGGAGTCCTCGCGGCGGGGGCCGCTTACTTGTTGTCCACCTGGAGCACGGCGAGGAAGGCTTCCTGGGGGATTTCCACCCGGCCGACCTGCTTCATGCGCTTCTTGCCTTCCTTCTGTTTCTCGAGCAGCTTCTTCTTGCGGGTGGCGTCGCCGCCGTAGCACTTGGCCAGCACGTTCTTGCGCATCGCCTTGACGGTGGAGCGCGAGATGATCTGCGAACCGCTGGCGGCCTGGATGGCGACGTCGAACATCTGCCGCGGGATCAGCTCGCGCATCTTTTCGCAGATGTCGCGGCCGCGGCGGTCGGCGTGGCTGCGGTGCACGATGGACGACAGCGCGTCCACCTTGTCGCCATTGATCAGCGTGTCGATCAGCACGAACGGGCCGGCCTCGAAGCGCTCGAAGTGGTAGTCGAGCGAGGCATAGCCGCGCGACACCGACTTGAGGCGGTCGAAGAAGTCCAGCACCACCTCGGCCATCGGCAGCTCGTAGCTGATCTGCACCTGCGAGGCCATGTAGGTGATGGACACCTGGCGGCCGCGCTTCTCCTCGCACAGCTTGATCACGTTGCCGACGTAGTCGGGCGGCGTGAGGATGTTGGCGCGGATGATCGGCTCGCGGATCTCGCTCACCTTGGTCGGCGGCGGCAGCTTGGCGGGGTTGTCCAGCGCCATGGTGCTGCCGTCGTTCATCAGCACTTCGTACACCACGGTGGGTGCGGTGGTGATGAGGTTGAGGTCGTACTCGCGCTCCAGGCGCTCCTGCACGATTTCCATGTGCAGCATGCCCAGGAAGCCGCAGCGGAAGCCGAAGCCCATGGCCTCGGAGCTTTCGGGCTCGAAGCGCAGCGCGGCGTCGTTGAGCTTGAGCTTCTCCAGCGCCTCGCGCAGCGCCGGGTAGTCCTCGGCGTCCACCGGGAACAGGCCCGCGAACACGCGCGGCTGCATTTCCTGGAAGCCGGGCAGCGGCTCGGCCGCCGGGTCGCTGGCCAGGGTCAGCGTGTCGCCGACCGGCGCGCCGTGCACGTCCTTGATGGAGGCATTGATCCAGCCCACTTCGCCGGCGCCGAGCTTGGCCAGCTCCTTGCGCTTGGGCGTGAACACGCCGACCTTGTCCACCAGGTGGGTGCGGCCGGTGGACATCACCAGCATCTTGTCGCCGGGCTTGATCTCGCCCTGCATCACGCGCACCAGCGACACCACGCCCAGGTAGTTGTCGAACCACGAGTCGATGATCAGGGCCTGGAGCTTGCTGCTGCCGCGGTCGGCGGGCGCCGGGATGCGCTTGACGATCGCCTCCAGCACGTCGATGACGTTCAGGCCGGTCTTGGCGCTGATGGCCACGGCGTCCTCGGCGTCGATGCCGATGACGGCCTCGATTTCCTTCTTCACCTTTTCGATGTCGGCCGTGGGCAGGTCGATCTTGTTGAGCACCGGCACCACTTCTAGGCCCTGCTCGACCGCCGTGTAGCAGTTGGCCACCGACTGCGCCTCGACGCCCTGGGCCGCGTCCACCACCAGCAGCGCGCCTTCGCACGCCGCCAGCGAGCGGCTGACCTCGTAGCTGAAGTCGACGTGGCCGGGCGTGTCGATGAAGTTGAGCTGGTAGGTGATGCCGTCCTTGGCCGTGTAGGGCAAGGACACCGACTGCGCCTTGATGGTGATGCCGCGCTCGCGCTCGATGGGATTCGAGTCGAGCACCTGCGCTTCCATCTCGCGCGCCTGCAGGCCACCGCAAATCTGGATGATCCGGTCGGCCAGGGTGGACTTGCCGTGGTCCACGTGGGCGATGATGGAGAAGTAGCGGATGTGCTGCATGCGGGTACTGGCTGCCATTGCGAAGCTGTAAACCGTCGATTATCGCACAGCCCCCCTGCCCCGGCCCGTCATCGACGAACCGGGGCGGGCGATGCCCGCGGGCGCCTCAGCGCAGCGTGAAGGTCACGAAGCCCGTGCTGCGGGCGTTGCGCACCAGCAGGCGCACCTCGTCACCGGGCTTGAACCCGGCCACGGCGGCGTCGAAACCGGCCACCGAGCCCACGCTGGCGCGGCCCACCTGCAGGATGACGTCGCCCGGCGCCAGCCCGGCGCGGCGCGCGGCCAGGCCCACCACCCGGCTCACCAGCACGCCTTCGCCGGCCGGCAGGCCCCGTTCGGCCCGGGCGGCGGCGTCCAGGGGTTCCACCACCACGCCCAGCGGATTGCCCGCCGCAGGCGCGGCCGGCGCCGCAGGCCCGTTGGCCTGCAGCGACGCCGCATCCAGCGCGGACAGGGTGACCACCACGTCCAGCGGCTTGCGGTTGCGGATGAGCCCGACCGTGGCGCGGCTGCCCGGCGGCATCACGCCCACCAGGGGCGGCAGGTCGGCCGCGCGGCCGATGGCGCGGCCGTTGAAGCCGGTGATCACGTCGCCGGGGCGGATGCCGGCGCGCGCGGCGGCGCTGCCGTTCTCCACCGAGTCCACGAAGGCGCCGGCCGGGCGGTCCAGCCCCAGCTCGGCCAGGCGCTCCCGCGTCACGTCCTGGATGCGCACGCCCAGCTGGCCGCGCACGACCTTGCCGGTGTCGCGCAGCTGGCGCACCGCGTTCATGGCCACTTCGATCGGAATGGCGAAGCTCACGCCCATGTAGCCGCCGGAGTTGGAGAAGATCTGCGAATTCACGCCCACCACTTCGCCGCGGGTATTGAGCAGCGGGCCGCCGGAGTTGCCGCGGTTGATGGCCACGTCGGTCTGGATGAAGGGCACGTACTGCTGGCTGGGGTCGAGGCTGCGGCGTCCCACGCCGCTCACCACGCCCGCCGTCACCGAATGGTCGAAGCCGAACGGGGAGCCGATCGCCACCACCCACTGGCCCGGCTTGAGGTTGCGTGAATCACCGATGCGCAGCACCGGCAGCCCCTTGCCTTCGACCTTGAGCAGGGCGATGTCCGAGAGCGGATCGCTGCCCACCAGCCTGGCCTTGAGTTCATTGCGGTCGTCGAGCTTCACCACGATCTCGTCCGCACCCGCCACCACGTGGTGGTTGGTGAGCACGTAACCATCCTGGGAAATCAGGAAGCCCGTGCCCTGGGACACGCCGCCGCGCGGGCCGGGGCCGCCGGGCTGGCCCGGCTGGCCGAAGAACCGGCGGAAGATCTCCGGCACCTCCTCGGGCTGTGGCTCGGCGCCCTGGGCCGGCTCGTCGCCCGCCACCACCTGGGCGCCGCTGGTGGCTTCGATGTTGACCACGGCCGGCCCGGCTCTTTCCACCAACTGGGTGAAGTCGGGAAGGCTCACCAGCGGGGCCTCCGCCACCGAGGGCGCCTGCGCGTGCACGGCGGGCACCAGCAGCGCGATGGCGAGGGCGGCGGCGCGGATGGAGGTCGGTGTCATGGGCGATCACTCGGGCTTGGGACAGTGGAAGACGGGGTGCCCGGCCGCTGCAGGCGCGATTCGGGCAAGTGGCGTTTGGACGATTGCACGGCCGCGAAGGTTCCGGCCAGCAGGCCCACCAGGGTCAGCACGTCGCCATGGCGGCCCCACAGTTGGCCGACTCCGAAGCCCAGGCCCGCGCCCGCCAGCAGGCCCAGCCAGGCGAGCCCGTAACCCCGCCAGGCGGCGCGGCGCAGGCTGGCATCGTCAAGGCAAAGGCGCAGGCGCTCGCCAGGGACTACCGGCAGGCCCGGCGGCGCGGCCATGGCGAATTCACCGGCCTGGTCGGTGGCGAACAGGTTGCAGCGACCGGCGCAGCCGCCCGCGCAGCCGTCGCAGGCGCTGCCCAACAGGCGAAGGCGCAGCTGGCCGGCGTCGTTGGCGCTCACTTCGACGTCGCGCTCAGCCACGGTGCCCCGCGGCGGGCGCCGGCATGGCGATGTGCATCATTCGGCGTCCGCTTCGCCTTCGCGCGCGCTCGGCGGCGCCGGCTCGCTGCCGCGCATCGGCAGCAGCGGCCCGCCGCTGCGGATCAGCAGCCCGTCGCGCGCCAGCGGGTCGGCCAGCAGCGGCGAACGCGGCCAGGCCTTGCCGCCGTTGTCGACAAGCGGGAAATCGCGCACCGACGGCAGCGGCGACATCGGCGGAGCGGGCAGCGCCGCGACGTCGGGCGTGGGCGACACCTGGGGCAAGGCCGGGGCCGACGCCACGGCAGGCGGCGCCACCGGACGCGCCGGGTCCATCGCCACCATCCTGGGCAGCAGCGCCACCGCAAGCACCAGCGCGGCGGCCGAGGCCAGCCACGCGAACCGGGGCCGCGCTGCCGGCGAATCGTTGGCCGCCTGGGCGATGCCCGCGGACACCCGGCCCACCAGGCCCGCGTCCATCACGCGCACGGGCGTGGACTGCAGGCAGGCGGAGGCCAGCTGCCAGCGCTCCCACTGCTCGCGGAGGGCCACGTCGTTGCGCAGGCGGCGCTGCAGGAAGCGCGCCTCGTCGGCCGGCAGTTCGCCGTCCATCCAGGCGCTGAGTTGCTCGAGGAGCTGGGGGTCGATGGCGGTCATGGTCGCACTCGCTCGTTGTCCATCAGGGGGCGCAGCTGCCGGTCGATCGCCTCGCGGGCGCGGAAGATCCGCGACCGCACCGTGCCGATCGGGCACTGCATCAACTGCGCGATCTCTTCGTAGCTGCGGCCGTCCACCTCGCGCAGGGTGATGGCCTGTCGCAGGTCCTCGGGCAGGGCGGCGACGGTGTCGCTGACCGTGCGTTCGATTTCCTGGCGCAGCAGCTGGTGCTCGGGCGTGTCGTGGTCGTGAAGGCGCCCGGCCCCGGCGTGGTGCTCGGCGTCTTCGGCGGCGATGTCCGCCGTGGGCGGGCGGCGCTTCATGGCGACCAGGTGGTTCTTGGCGGTGTTCACGGCGATCCGGTAAAGCCACGTATAGAACTGCGAATCCCCGCGGAAGTTCCCCATCGCGCGGTACGCGCGGATGAAGGCTTCCTGGGTGACGTCCTGGCTCTCGGCATGGTCGGGCACGAACCGGTACACCACCGCGCCGATCCGGTGCTGGTACTTTCGCACCAGCAGGTCGAACGCCGAGTTGTCGCCAGCCTGCACACGCTTGACCAGATCCAGGTCCAGTTGATCGTCGCCCATCCGGGCCGCTGCTCCTGCGGCCATCCGGGCCGCTACATGGACATCCGCCGCCGGGGAAAGTTCACTCGCCGGAAAATCCCGGCGTTGACCCCCCGGGGTCCTGCCCCGATGATACGTCCTCCCTTCCCTACCCCAACGTATGGTGACCGCCATGTTCGACGGACTTCGCCTCGCCCATTGGCAGGCCGACCGCCGCCCCGACGGCATCCTGGTGCTGACCCTGGACCGCGCCGACCAGGGCGTGAACGCCCTGTCCCGCGGCGTGCTCGACGAGCTCGAAGCCATGATCGAGCGCATCGCCATGGAATTGCCCAAGGGCATCGTCATCCGCTCCGGCAAGGAAGCGGGCTTCATCCCCGGCGCCGACATCAAGGGCTTCGAGGAAATCGCCGCCAAGGGCCTGGTCGAGGACTGGATCCGCCGCGGCCAGCTCGCTTTCCAGAAGCTGGCCGAACTGCGCTGCCCCACCGTGGCCGCGATCCACGGCCACTGCATGGGCGGCGGCACCGAAATCGCCCTGGCCTGCCGCTACCGCATCGCCAGCCGCGATGAAAAAACCCGCATCGGCCTGCCCGAGATCAAGCTCGGCATCTACCCGGGCTGGGGCGGCAGCGTGCGTGCGCCGCGCCTGGTCGGCGCTCCCGCCGCGATGGACCTGATGCTCACCGGCCGCAGCCTGTCGGCCTCGGCGGCCAAGGCGATGGGCCTGGTGGACCGCGTGGTCGAGCGCGACGTGCTGCTCGAGGAAGCCGTGAAGCTGGCGCAGCGCGGAATGAAGCGCCCGTTCAAGCAGCGTTTCCTGGCCTGGGCCACCAACACCGGCCTGGCGCGCGCCGTGCTGGCGCCGCAGATGGCCAAGCAGGTCGCCCGCAAGGCGCGCAAGGAACACTACCCCGCGCCGTTCGTGCTGATCGAGACCTGGCGCCGCAGCGGCGGCCTGCCGGTGCACGCCGCGCTCAAGGCCGAAGCCAAGTCGGTGGTGAAGCTGGCCGGCACGCCCACCGCGCACAACCTGGTGCGCGTGTTCTTCCTGATGGACCGGCTCAAGGGCCTGGGCGGGAAAGACCACGGCATCAAGAAGGTGCACGTGGTCGGCGCCGGCGTGATGGGCGGCGACATCGCCGCGTGGTGTGCACTGCGCGGCTTCGAGGTCACGCTGCAGGACCGCGAGATGAAGTACATCCAGCCGGCCATGGACCGGGCCACCGCGCTGTTTGCCAAGAAGGTGAAGGACGAGGCCAAGCGCGCCGCCACGACGGCCCGCCTCACGGCCGACGTCGAGGGCGCCGGCGTGGCCGACGCCGACCTGGTGATCGAAGCCATCTTCGAAAACCTCGAGGCCAAGCAGGCGCTGTTCGCCCGGGTCGAGCAGACGCTCAAGCCGGGCGCGATCCTGGTGTCCAACACCTCGTCCATCCCGCTCACCGACCTGCGCGCGGGCCGCAAGGACCCGTCGCGCTTCGCCGGCCTGCACTACTTCAACCCGGTGGCGCTGATGCCGCTGGTGGAAATCGTGCGCCACGACCAGCTGGACCCGGAAACCGAGCGCCGCCTCGCCGCGTTCTGCAAATCCATCGACAAGCTGCCGGTGCCGGTGGCCGGCACGCCGGGCTTCCTGGTCAACCGCATCCTGGCGCCGTACATGCAGGAAGCCATCATCGCGTTCTCGGAAGGCATCCCCGGCCCGGTGATCGACAAGGTGGCGCTGAAGTTCGGCATGCCCATGGGCCCGATCGAGCTGGTGGACACCGTGGGCCTGGACGTCGCGGCCAGCGTCGGCAAGATCATGGCCGACTTCCACGGCCAGGCCCTGCCCGACGCGTTCAAGGTCGAGGAAGGCAAGCGCGGCAAGAAGGACGGCCAGGGCCTGTACAAGTGGGAAAACGGCCGCGCCATCAAGCCCGAGGTGCCCAAGGACTACCAGGCGCCCGAAGACCTCGAAGACCGCCTGATCCTGCCGCTGCTCAACGAAGCGGTGTCGTGCCTGCACGACGGCGTGGTGGCCGACGCCGACCTGCTGGACGCGGGCGTGATCTTCGGCACCGGCTTCGCACCGTTCCGCGGCGGCCCGATGCAGCACATCAAGGCCGTGGGCGCCGACAAGCTCAAGGCGCGCCTGGACGTGCTGGCCAACCGCTACGGCGGCCGCTTCAAGCCGCGCGCGGGCTGGGACGGCCTGTGAGGATCAGCCCCTGCAGCCCTTGAGCTGCAGCCGCTGCCCGGAACGGATCACGTAGGGCGATCGCAGGCCGTTGGACCGGGCGAGTTCGTCCGGGCCGGCGCAGCCGTGGCGACGGGCGATGGAGCTGAGCGTGTCGCCCGACTTCACCCGGTAGGTGCGCCCGGCCACCGCCGGGCTTTGCGGAGCGCGGGTGGCCGTGGCCGGCACGGTGGGCTTGCTGGCGGCCATCAGCGACACCGCCAGTTCGGCGCGTGGCCCGGTGATGCACGACGCCCGGTACAGCGGCGGCACGGCCACCGGCACGCGCAGCTCGGTGCCCGCGGCCATCAGCGTGTGCGGCTCGTGGCGCGGGTTGAGGTTGCGCAGCGGGCGGAAGAAGCCTTCGCGCGGCCCGCCCAGGCAGATCGCCAGCTGGTAGATGGACGCCGGCGCCGCCAGCTTCATCACCGTCGCCGCGCCGTCCACCTTCGGGAATTCCAGGCCGTAGTCCTCCGGATGCAGGAACAGCCAGGCCGCGGCCAGCACGTAGGGCACGTAGTCGCGCGTCTCGGGCGGCAGCTGCGAATACACCGACGGGTCCCAGAAGTCCTTGCCGCCGGAGGCCTGCTTGAGCCGGAGCGCGCGGCCTTCGCCGCCGTTGTAGGCCGCCACCGCGAAGGCCAGGTCGTTGTTGAGCTCGGCGAAGCGCTCGTTGAAGTACAGCACGCTGGCGCGCGCGGCCAGCTGCGGGTCGTAGCGGGTGTCGAAGCCGTCGCGCCAGCCCAGGCCGAAGCGCGCGCCCGTGGCCGGCATGAACTGCATCGGGCCGGCGGCGCCGGCGCGCGACACCGCATGCACGCGGCCGTTGGACTCCTTGGCCAGGATGCCGAACAGCAGCGCTTCGGGCAGGCCCGCCTGTTCGTACTCGGGCCACATCAGGAAACGCATCTGCTGGTAGTTCTCCCAGCTGGTGATCAGGCTGGGGCGCATCCAGGTGAGCCACTCGGCCATGGCCGCCTTCACCGGCTCGTTGAGTTCGATCACCTCGCGCAGGTCGCGGCCCTTGAGCAGGGCGATGGAACGGCCCGCCTCGGGCACGTTGGCCAGCACGCACGAGCGCTCGCCGCTGCCCGGCACGCCCGACTCACCGGCGGCGAAGCCTTCGCCGCCCGCGGCCAGCTCGGCGCCGTGCTGCACCAGGGCGTCGTAGGCCGCCAGGAAACGCGCGGTGTCGCAGCCGCGGGTGTCGCCGCAGCGGCGGGCGGCGTCCAGCAGCTGGGCCGAGGCCTTCCGGATCGCCTCGCGGCCCGGGCCGGTGTCGCCCTTGCGCAGCAGGTCCACGCCGGCGCGGTACTGCTCGCTGGCCTGGCCGAGGGTGTCGTAGAGCTTCTGGGCGTTGGCCGGCACGCGGCGCGCCTCGGCGCCAAGGGAACAGACCAGCGTACTGGCGCCAAACAGCAGGACAAGCAGGGACGACGCGCGCATGGGCAGGTTCCGGACGGCAGGCGCGCAGCCTAGCGGCCACGACGCCGCCGCGGCAAGCCACGGGCTAGAATCGGCCCGGACAATCCACGACGGAGCTGTGCCTGATGAGCGACATCCTGATCGGCAAGGGCGACCTGCCCGTGCGCCTGCTGGGCAAATACGGCAATCGCCACGGCCTGGTCGCCGGCGCCACGGGCACCGGCAAGTCGGTGACCCTGATGGTGATGGCCGAAGGCTTTTCCCGCCTGGGCGTGCCGGTATTCATGGCCGACGTGAAGGGCGACATCGCCGGCCTGGCCATGGCCGGCACCTCGAACGAGAAGATCGCCGCGCGCGTGCAGCAGATCGGCGTCGAGGGCTACGCCAACGAAGCCAGCCCCGTGGTGTTCTGGGACCTGTACGGCAAGCTGGGCCACCCGGTGCGCACCACGGTGTCGGAAGTGGGGCCGGCGCTGATGTCGCGCATGCTCGAGCTCAACGACGTGCAGTCGGGCGTGATGGACATCGCCTTCAAGCTGGCCGACGACCAGGGCCTGCTGCTGCTGGACCTGGAAGACCTGCGCGCCCTGCTCAACTTCACCAGCGAGAACAAGGCCGAAATCGGCAAGCAGTACGGCCTGGTCAGCCCGCAGTCGGTGGCGGCGATCCAGCGCGCGCTGCTGCGGCTGGAACAGGACGGCGGCGAACAGTTCTTCGGCGAGCCGGCGCTGCAGCTGGCCGACCTGATGCGCCAGGACATGTCGGGCCGCGGCGTCATCAACCTGCTGGCCGCCGACCAGCTGATCCTCAAGCCGCGGCTGTATTCGAGCTTCCTGCTGTGGCTGCTGTCGGAGCTGTTCGAGACGCTGCCCGAAGTGGGCGACCTGGACGTGCCCAAGCTGGTGTTCTTCTTCGACGAGGCGCACCTGCTGTTCGACGATTGCCCGCCGGCGCTGCAGCAGCGCGTCGAGCAGGTGGTGCGCCTGATCCGCTCGAAGGGCGTGGGCGTGTACTTCTGCTCGCAAAACCCCGACGACATCCCCGACACCGTGCTGGGCCAGCTGGGCAACCGCGTGCAGCACGCGCTGCGCGCCTACACCCCGCGCGACCAGAAGGCGGTGCGCACCGCCGCCGAAACCTTCGTGCAGAACCCCAAGCTCGACGTCGCGAAAGTCATCGGCGAACTGGGCGTGGGCGAGGCGCTGGTGTCCATGCTGCTCGACAAGGGCATCCCGATGCCGGTGGAGCGCGCGCTGATCGCGCCGCCGCGCTGCCGCATGGGCGCCATCACTCCCGACGAGCGCGCCGCCGTGCGCGGCCGCAGCCCGGTGGGCAACAAGTACGACACCGCCGTGAACCGTGAGTCGGCGTTCGAGATGCTGGCCAAGCGCGCCGAGCAGGCCACGGCACCGGCGCCCGCGCCTGGCGCCGGCAAGGACGCACCGGCACCGGGCAAGTCCGCCGAACCCGCGGCCGCGCCGTCGAAGCTCGACGAATTCCTGTGGGGCAACAAGCGCCGCCAGGGCGCGGTGGAAGCGGCGGCCAAGTCAGCCACCCGCACCGTGGCCAGCGGCCTGGGCCGGCAGCTGCTGCGCGGCATCCTGGGCAGCCTGCTGGGCGGCAAGAAACGCTGAGGACGTGGGCGGCCTCAGCGGCTGCCACCCCCGCCGCCGCCACCGCCGCCACCGGACGAACCGCCGCCACCGCCGCCCGAACTTGATCCGGGCGGCGTGGACGACGACGAGATTTCGCGCGTCAGCGCGGTCCCCAGCGACGAGCCCATGCTGGCCAGGCCCAGCGTGCCCACCGGGCTGCGGCCGTGGTACCAGGTCGGGGAGGCTTCGCGCGCCGCCGCCTCGCCCACCGCGCGGACGAACTTGCCGGTCCAGGCGGCCTCCACTTCCAGCGCCATCGCGTACGGCAGCAGGGCCTCGTAGCGCCGGGCATCGAGCGCCGGCTCGGCGCCCTCGCCGGCGGGCCCCTTGATCGACCGGAGCTCGTCGCGTTCGGCCACGCCCAGGTAAAGGCGCAGGCCCTCGATCGCGTCCAGCAGCTTGCGGCCCTCGGTCGTCGGCGCCTTGAGCAGGAAGGCGAAGGTGATGTGCGCGGCCAGGCCCAACACCGCCAGCACGACCAGCGCCAGCACGCCCGCACCGCCCGAAACGGCCAGCGCCACGGCCGCGACCGCGACCGAGAACAGGAAGCCGACCAGCAGGCTGCCGCCGTTGCCAATGAAGTAGCGCGGCTTGAGCTTCTTCGACATCGCCACTGCCTGGGCCATGATCGCGCCGCTCACGCGCGAGGCCTCGGTGTTCTTGAGCACGATCTGGTCGCCGGCCGCGAACAGCTTGGCCGACAGCGCGCGCTGGCTTTCGCCCAGCCTCGCGGCATCGCCGCCCGGCACCCGCACCAGGCGCCAGCCGTCGGCCTTGGCGCTGCCGCCCTCGTGGATCTCGAGGCAGCCGTGCACCGCCATGTCCACCACGTCCGAGGCGAAGCACAGGTGGTCGTGGCCCATGCGCCGCAGCATGCGCAGCTCGCCGGGGGTGAAGCCTTCGGGCGGGGCGTAGCGCGGGAACACCGGCCCCGCTTGCGGATCCCGGCCATGCCGGTGCCAGCGCCACGCGTAGAACGCCACCAGCGCCAGCAGGCCGCCCAGCGCCACCAGCACGCCGCCGTTGTCACGCAGGAACCAGGCCCAGCGCTGCGGCCGCGTCGGGGGCGTCACCAGCCCCTTGGGGAAACCGACCACGATGGTCAGGCCCTGCTGCGGCACCAGCGGCGCGGTGGTGCGGAAGGTGGCCACCCCGTCGGCCGGCGCGGCCGACTCGAAGGCCGTGCCCTTCTCGCCGTCGTAGCCGGTGTAGCCATCCAGGCGCATATGCACCCGCGGCACCGCCCCCGGCAGCTGCACGCGCGCCTGCGCCTGGTCGATCGGGAAGGCCCAGCCCAGGCCGGTGACGTTCCAGTAGATCTCGTCGTGCTCGTCGAAGAAGCCCAGCTGCCGCGTGGTGTGATAGCGCAGGGTGTAGGTGATGTCGGACGGCACGGGCAGGAAATCGTCGTTGCCGGTATTGATGCGCACGCCGTTGGGCATGGCTTCGGTGAAGTACGGCTCGGGCCGGCCGTCGCGCTCGACGCCGCGCAGCTCGAAGTCCACCACCATGCGGTTGCCGTACTGGTCGCGGTAGCGGGTGGGGAAATCGCGATAGATGCCGCGACGGATCTGGTTGCCCTCGGCGCGCACGCGGATGGTTTCCACCACGTCCAGGCTGCCGTCGGCGTTGACCTTGAGCTCGCTGTCGTAGCTGATGATGCGTTCCTGCGCCGCCACCGGCGACAGCAGGGCCAGCCACGCCAGCGCCGCGATCCCGAGGCGCCGGATCACGGGCCCAGCTCCAGCCTGGGCGCCACGCCGGCCTCTTCGCCGGCCTTGAAGAACTCCGCCTCCGCAAAGCCCAGCGCGCGGGCCAGCACCAGGTCCGGGAAACGCTGCACGCCGTCGTTGAGCTCGCGCACCGCGCCGTTGTAGAAACGGCGCGCGTACTGCAGGTGGTCCTCGACGTCCACCAGGTCGCGCTGCAGCGCGAGGAAATTCTCGCTGGCCTTGAGCTCGGGGTAGGCCTCCTTGATCACCAGCAGCCGGGCCACGTCGCTTTCGATGGCCTGCTCCAGGCTGGCCAGCCGCGCGGGCGACGTGGTGGCCATGGCCTGGGCCCGCAGTTCGGTCACGCGCTCAAGCACGGCCTTTTCATGGCCGGCGTAGGCGCGGACCGCTTCCACCAGGCGCGGCACCAGGTCGTGCCGGCGCATCAGCTGCACGTCGATGTCGCTCCAGCCGGCCTTCACTTGGTTGCGCAGGCGCACCAGGCGATTGAAAGCGAACACGGCCCAGGCCAGGAGGGCGAGCAGCAGCAGGCCGATTACCAGGGTCATGGCGGCTTCCAGGCTTGGGGCGGCCCAGATTATCCAATTCCGGGCGGCTGCGCGGCCGCCGCGGAAAAACGCGGGAGCGGATGGCGGGGCCCGCGGCTCGGCTATAGTTTCCCTCTGCCGGCGACCCTTCCGCCCCACCCTCCATGGAACCGACCATGTCCGAAGCCCTGAGCGCGCGTAAAACCCCCGTCGAACGATTCCTGGACGTGGTCGAACGCGCCGGAAACATCCTCCCGCATCCGGCCACCCTCTTCTTCCTGCTCACCCTGGCCATCGTGCTGTTGAGCGGAATCATCAGCCTGTTCGATTTTTCAGTGCTGCATCCCCGGACGGGCGAGGTGGTGGCGCCGGTGAACCTGATGAGTGCCGACGGCCTGCAGCGGATCATGGCCGGCCTGGTCACCAACTTCACCGGTTTCGCACCGTTGGGCACGGTGCTGGTTGCGCTGATCGGCATCGGCGTGGCCGAGCACAGCGGCCTGATCGGGGCCTGCCTGCGCATCGTGGTGCTCAATGCCCCGCGCTTCCTGCTCACGCCGATCGTGGTGTTCGCCGGCGTGATGTCGAACATGGCGAGCGAGATCGGCTACGTGCTGCTGGTTCCGCTGGCGGGTTTGCTTTACGTGGCGGCAGGCCGGCACCCCATCCTGGGCATTGCCGCGGCGTTCGCCGGCGTTTCGGGCGGCTACTCCGCCAACCTGCTGCTGGGAACCATCGACCCCCTGCTGTCGGGCCTGTCGCAGGAGGCCGCGCGCATCGTCGACCCGACCTACAGCGTGAGCCCGGCGGCCAACCTGTTCTTCATGCAGGCCTCGACGCCGCTGATCACGCTGCTGGGCTGGTGGGTCACCGAGAAGATCGTCGCCAAGCGCTTTCCCGACGGGCAATACGGCCGCGGCGACGAACGCATCGAGCCGCTGTCCGCCGCCGAGAAGAAGGGGCTGTCCTACGCCGCCATCAGCACGCTGGCGCTGAGCGCCCTGCTGCTGTGGGCCACCGTGCCGGAAGGCGGCGCCCTGCGCCTTGCCGGCGAGCCCGACCTGCTCAAGTCGCTGGCGCCCTTCCTCAACGGCATCGTGGCCGTCATTTTCGTGGCGGGCGCGCTGGTGGGCATCGCCTATGGCGTCGGCGCCGGCACCATCCGCAGCGATGCCGACGTCGTCGCGGCCATGTCCAAGTCGATGGGCACGCTGGCCAGCTACCTGGTGCTGGTGTTCTTCGCCGCGCAGTTCGTCGCCCTGTTCAACTGGACGCAGATTGGACTCATCCTCGCCGTCGAGGGCGCGGGAGTGCTGAAATCCATCGGGCTGCCGAAGATACCGCTGCTGATCTGCTTCATCCTGCTCACCGCCCTGGTGAACCTGGTCATGGGCTCCGCTTCGGCGAAGTGGGCTCTGATGGCGCCGGTGTTCATCCCCATGTTCATGCTGCTGGGCTACTCGCCCGAAGTCACCCAGACGGCGTATCGCATCGGCGACTCGGTCACCAACATCATCTCCCCGATGATGAGCTACTTCGCCCTGGTCATCGCCTTCCTGCAGCGCTATGAACCCAAGGCCGGCATCGGCACGGTGGTCGCCACGATGATGCCGTACTCGTTCGTATTCCTGATCGGCTGGACGGTGCTGTTCGCGGGATGGATCGCGCTGGGCCTGCCGCTGGGCCCCGGGGCCGGCCTGACCTACGAAGCCACGGCGGGCTGACCCCGCGCATGGGCCGCTGGCGTCCCCCGGCCGAAGGGTCCAC
Source organism: Arenimonas sp. (assembly GCA_026398695.1). Lineage (GTDB taxonomy): Bacteria > Pseudomonadota > Gammaproteobacteria > Xanthomonadales > Xanthomonadaceae > Arenimonas. The sequence goes on along the minus strand of JAPLSJ010000030.1, from coordinate 3,622 downwards.
GGCGATCATCACGCGCGCCGGCTTCGAGCGCCTGCGCGCCGAGCTCGACGACCTGTGGCGCGTGCGGCGCCCCGAAGTGGTGAAGGCCCTTGCGGCAGCGGCCGCCGAAGGCGACCGCAGCGAGAACGCCGAGTACACCTACCGCAAGAAACAGCTCGGCGAGATCGACCGGCGCGTGCGCTACCTCAGCAAGCGGCTCGAGGCGCTGAAGGTGGCCGAGGGCCAGCCCTCCGACCCGGGCGCGATCTACTTCGGAGCCTGCTTCGAGATTGAACTGGCCGACGGCGGGGAGCCCGCCCGCTACCGCATCGTCGGCCCGGACGAAACCGACGCCCGCGCCGGCTGGATCAGCATCGACTCACCGCTGGCGCGTTCGGCGCTGCGCAAGCGCGTGGACGACGAGTTCGAGGTGGCGCTGCCCACCGGCCCCGCGCGCTACGTCATCCTCGCCGTCTCCTACGAGGGGTAGGAGCGCCTCCAGGCCCGATGGCCCTCCCACGGGGCGAGGCCCCCGGGTCAGTCCTCGTCGGGGCCGACCAGGCCGAACAGGTCGTGTTCGTCGCTGCCCATGATGCGCACTTCGCAGAAGTCGCCGGGCTTGAGGCCCGCGGCGGCACCGTCCTGGATCTGCACCAGGCCGTCGATTTCCGGCGCGTCCGCCTTGGAGCGGCCGATGGCCAGCTCGCCGTCGATCTCGTCGATGATCACCGTCTGCACCGTGCCGACCTTGCGCTCGAGCTTCTCGGCGCTGATCTGCGCCTGCAGCTCCATGAAGCGGGCCAGGCGCTCCTGCTTCACTTCCTCGGGCACGGCGTCGGGCAGGTCGTTGGCCCTGGCGCCGTCCACCGGCGAATAGGCGAAGGCGCCCACGCGATCGAGCTCGGCCATGTCCAGGAACGACAGCAGCTGCTCGAAGTCCTCGTCGGTCTCGCCCGGGAAGCCGACGATGAAGGTGCTGCGGATCGTGATGTCGGGGCAGATTTCCCGCCAGCGCTGGATGCGCTCGAGCGTCTTGTCCACCGCGCCCGGGCGCTTCATCAGCTTGAGGATGCGCGGGCTGGCGTGCTGGAACGGGATGTCCAGGTACGGCAGGATCTTGCCGTCGGCCATCAGCGGGATGATGTCGTCCACGTGCGGGTACGGGTAGACGTAGTGCAGGCGGGTCCAGATGCCGAGCTCCGACAGGCCCTCGCACAGGCCCTTCATGCGGGTCTCGTAGCTCTTGCCGTTCCAGTCGCGCGGGGCGTACTTCATGTCCACGCCGTAGGCGCTGGTGTCCTGCGACACCACCAGCAGTTCGCGCACGCCGCCGCGGGCCAGCTTCTCGGCCTCGCGCAGCACTTCGTCCACCGGGCGCGACACCAGGTCGCCGCGCATGCTGGGGATGATGCAGAAGGTGCAGCGGTGGTTGCAGCCCTCGGAAATCTTGAGGTAGGCGTAGTGCTTGGGCGTGAGCTTGAGGCCGTAGTCGGGCAGCAGGTTGATGAACGGGTCGTGGCGCGGCGGCAGCGCCACGTGCACCGCGTTCATCACGCTGCCGTAGTCCTGCGGGCCACTGATGGACAGCACGCCCGGGTGGGCCGCGCGGATCTGCTCGGGGCGCTTGCCCAGGCAGCCGGTGACGATGACCTTGCCGTTTTCGGCCAGGGCCTCGCCGATGGCGTCGAGGCTTTCCTCCACCGCCGAATCGATGAAGCCGCAGGTGTTGACCACCACCACGTCGGCCGCGTCATAGCTGGGGACGATCTCGTAGCCCTCGACCCGGAGCTGGGTCAAAATGCGTTCTGAGTCGACGAGGGCTTTCGGGCAGCCGAGGCTGACGAAGCCCACCTTGGGGTTGCTGGCGGACATGGCGGGCCGGAGTTGGGCGGGGCGCGGATTATAGCGCTCCCCCGGGTCTGCTCCCGGTGTAGGCTGGAACCCGGCACTGCACGGGGAGCCAACCATGGGCCAGACCATCTCGATCAGCACCCGCCACGGCCGCATTTCGGGCTGGCAGGCCATGCCGCACGACAAGCCGCGCGGCGCGATCATCGTGATCCAGGAAATCTTCGGCGTTAACTCCCACATCCGGCAGGTCGCCGAGCGCTTCGCCAACTACGGTTACCTGGCCGTCGCTCCCGCCCTGTTCGACCTGGTGCACCCGGGCACCGAGCTGGGCTACGACGAGGCAGGGGTCGCCCGCGGCCGCCAGATCGCCGATGAGCTGGGCTTCGACGGCGCCCTGGACGGCGTGCGGGGCGCCTACGACCTTCTGGAAGCGGACAACCGGGTCGCGGCCGTGGGCTATTGCTGGGGCGGCAGCGTGGCTTACTACGCCAACGCCAGGCTCGGCATCCCCGCCGTCAGCTATTACGGCGGCCGGACGGTGCCCTTGCTCAAGGAACACCCGAAGGCGCCGCTGCTGCTGCACTTCGCCGAGAACGACGCCCTGATCCCGCCCGAGGACGTCCAGAAGCACCGCCTGGCCCTGCCCGACGCCGAAATCGCCGTCTGGCCGGGGGTGGGCCATGGGTTCAACTGCGACCAGCGCGACGGCTACCACGCCGCGACCTCCCAGGAGGCCCTCGACCGCACCCTGGCCTTCCTGCAAAAGCACGTGCGCTGACCGTGGCCGGCCACTTCGAGCCCGACCCGCGGCTGGCGGCCGACTCGGTGCTGGTCGCGGACGGCCCGCTGTCGCAGCTGCGGCTGATGGACGACGCCCGTTTCCCCTGGCTGGTGCTGGTGCCGCGCGTGGCCGGCGCCGAGGAATGGATCGACCTCGACGGTGGCGCCCAGCGGCAGCTGCTGGCCGAGGTGAACCTGGCCGGACGCCTGCTGCGTTCGCTCGGGCCGGCCCACAAGATCAACATCGGCGCCCTGGGCAACATCGTCCGCCAGCTGCACGTGCACGTGGTGGCGCGCAGCGAAGGCGACGCCGCCTGGCCCGGCCCGGTCTGGGGCAGCGGCGCCCGGGTACCCTACGTGGCGGAGCGCCGCGAGGCGCTGGTATCGTCCCTGCGCCACCACCTGGACGCCATCACTGGCGCCTCCCCCCGCACCCCGGAGTGAGCATGAAGAACAACCTGGTCCCCGCCCTGATCCTGATCGCGCTGGGCGCACTGCTGCTCGCCAACAACCTCATCCCGGAGTTCCGGATCTGGTCCACCCTGATCAAGTGGTGGCCGGTGGCCCTGATCGCGCTGGGCGTGAGCCTGCTGATGAAGCGAGGCTAGCGCCGCGGCTCAGGTCCGCGGCAGCGTCACGCCGGTCTGGCCCTGGTACTTGCCGCCGCGGTCCTTGTACGAGGTCTCGCAGACTTCGTCGGACTGGAAGAACAGCATCTGCGCCACGCCTTCGCCGGCGTAGATCTTGGCCGGCAGCGGCGTGGTGTTGCTGAACTCCAGCGTGACGTGGCCTTCCCACTCCGGCTCGAGCGGCGTGACGTTGACGATGATGCCGCAGCGCGCGTAGGTGCTCTTGCCCAGGCACACCACCAGCGTGTCGCGCGGGATGCGGAAGAACTCCACCGTGCGCGCCAGCGCGAACGAGTTGGGCGGGATGATGCAAACGTCGGACGTCACGTCCACGAAGCTGGTCGGGTCGAAGTTCTTCGGGTCGACGATGGTGGAGTTGATGT
>JAPLSJ010000126.1 GCA_026398695.1 Arenimonas sp. | reverse complement strand
GGAGGCTTCGTCCCAGGCGAACTTGGCGCCGTCCGGGGAGGCGATCTGGTTCCAGCGGGTGTCGCCGGCGAAGACGTTGGCGTAGTTGTGCTTGAACATCTCCGGGCCGACGGTGCGGGAGATGAAGTCGCCGATTTCCTTGTTGGTCGGCCAGATGTCCTTCAGGAACACCGGCTGGCCATCGCTGCCCGTGCCCAGCGGCTCGGTGGTGAGGTCGATGTCCACGGTGCCGGCGATGGCGTAGGCGACCACCAGCGGCGGCGAGGCCAGGTAGTTCATCTTGATTTCGGCGTGCACGCGGCCTTCGAAGTTGCGGTTGCCCGACAGCACCGAGGCGACCGCCAGGTCGTTTTCGGCGATGCCCTTGGACACCGCGTCCGGCAGCGGGCCGGAGTTGCCGATGCAGGTGGTGCAGCCGTAGCCCACCACGTAGAAGCCCAGCTTCTCGAGGTCGTCGAGCACGCCGGCCTTCTTGAGGTAGTCGGTGACCACCAGCGAGCCCGGGCCGAGCGAGGTCTTGACCCACGGCGCGGCGGTGAGGCCCTTGGCCACGGCGTTGCGCGCCAGCAGGCCGGCGCCCAGCATCACGGCCGGGTTGGAGGTGTTGGTGCAGGACGTGATGGCGGCGATGACCACCGAGCCGTCGGTGAGCTGGGCGTCCTGGTCCTTGATGCGGATGGCCGAGCGCGGCTTGGCCGCGAGGTGGTCGGCCTGTTCCTGGTGGCCGCCTTCGGCGTCCATCTTCGCCACGTCGCCATTCTTCGCGGCGCGGTTGCCGGTGACCGAACCGAGGTTGGCCTGGAAGTTCTTCTGCATGTCGCTCAGCAGCACGCGGTCCTGCGGACGCTTCGGGCCCGCCAGCGACGGCAGCACTTCCGACATGTCCAGGCCCAGCACGGCGCTGTACTCGGCGTCGGGCGCGCCCGGCGTGCGCCACAGGCCCTGGGCCTGGGCGTAGGCCTTGACCAGCGCGATCTGCGCTTCTTCGCGGCCCGACAGGCGCAGGTAGTTCAGCGACTCTTCGTCCACCGGGAAGATGCCGCAGGTGGCGCCGTATTCCGGGGCCATGTTGGCGATGGTGGCGCGGTCGGCCAGCGGCAGGTGGTCCAGGCCGTCGCCGAAGAACTCGACGAACTTGCCGACCACGCCGTGCTTGCGCAGCATCTGGGTGACGGTGAGCACCAGGTCGGTGGCGGTGGCGCCCTCGGGCAGCTTGCCGGTGAGCTTGAAGCCCACGACCTGCGGGATCAGCATCGAGCTCGGCTGGCCCAGCATGGCGGCCTCGGCCTCGATGCCGCCCACGCCCCAGCCCAGCACGCCGATGCCATTGATCATGGTGGTGTGCGAGTCGGTGCCGAACACGGTGTCGGGGAAGGCGTAGCTGACGCCGTCGATGGTGCGCTCCATCACCACGCGGGCGAGGTGCTCGAGGTTCACCTGGTGCACGATGCCGGTGTTGGGCGGCACCACCTTGAAGTTGTCGAAGGCCTTCTGGCCCCAGCGCAGGAAGCTGTAGCGCTCCATGTTGCGCTCGAACTCGATCTTGCCGTTGAGGTCGAGCGCCTCGGGCTTGCCGAACACGTCCACCTGCACCGAGTGGTCGATCACCAGCTCGGACGGGATCAGCGGGTTGATCTGGTCGGCGTTGCCGCCCAGCTTCACCACCGCGTCGCGCATCGCCGCCAGGTCCACCACGCAGGGCACGCCGGTGAAGTCCTGCAGCACCACGCGCGCGGGCATGAAGGCGATCTCGGTGTCGGGCTCGGCCTTCGGGTTCCAGTTGGCCACCGCCTCGATGTGCTCCTTGCCGACCGTCATGCCGCCGTCTTCGCAGCGCAGGAGGTTCTCGAGCAGGATCTTCATCGAGTAGGGCAGGCGGGCGAGGTTGAAGGCCTGGCCGAGCTTGCTGAGGCTGAAGATGGTGTAGGACTTGCCGTTGACGGCCAACTGGTCGCGGGTGGCGAAGGAGTCGCTCATGGACAGGCTCCGGGAAGGAAAAAGAAGGGGGCTGGAAGTGGCGCGCAGGGCCGCCGCGTCAGCCCCTGATTATGCCCGAAAAGGCGGGCCTTGGCCCGCTCAGCGCAGCGATTCGAGCCAGCCGCGGGCCGATTGCACCAGCGCGCGGCGGCCGAAAAGGAAGTCCCAGTAGCTGCCGCCCAGCTGGCGCCAAAGCACCGCCGCGCGGATGGCCGCGAGCAGCGCGGCGCGGACTTCGCCGACCAGGTCGGGCTGGCCCAGGTACACCGGGTTTCCCTGCACCAGCACGCGCGGCCCGATCGGGCTGAGCTCCTTGGCGTAAAGCTCGCCCAGGCGTGCGAGCACGGTCGGGTGCGTCGGCCCCCAGTGCGCGTGCTGGCGGCCAATGTCCTCCAGGCCGGCGCGCACGGCCTCCACCGCGCCGTGCTGGCGCATGAAGCGGCGTTCCAGGTGCAGCACGGTCATGGCCATGCGCGTCAGGGCCGCGTCGCGGCCGGCGCCGCCTTCGAGCTGGTTCACCAGGCGCTGCAGGCCCGGCTCGAGCTTGAGGGCACCGTCGAACACGGCCTCGGGCGTTTCGGCCTCGAAGCGGAACAGGCTGTCGATGCAGGCCGCCAGCGGCTTGGATTCGGCCTGTCCGGTTTGTGCCATCTGCTGCACCAGGTGCACGGCCTGCAGCAGGCCGGCGAGGGCAAGGGCGCGATCCTTCATTCTTGGCGGGTCTTCCGTTCGAGGGGGGCGTCGGTGGTGGCGATGACGGCGCCACCCAGGCATTCGTCGCCACGGTACAGGACCAGGGACTGGCCCGGCGTGACCGCACGCTGCGCGACGGCGAAGGCTACGGAAAGCCGGCCGTCCGCGTCCAGCCTTACCTCGCAGTCCTGGTCATGCTGGCGGTAGCGGGTCTTGGCGGTGCAGGTGAAGACGTCGGCCGGGGGCGAACCCGCCACCCAGTGCACGGCCTCGGTTTCCAGCCGGTTCGACAGCAGCCAGGGGCTGTCGGCGCCCTGGTCCACGTAGAGGATGTTCGCGTGCACGTCCTTGCCCACCACGTACCAGGGCGCCGCGGGCCGGCCGCGCACGCCGCCAACGTTCAGGCCTTCGCGCTGGCCCAGGGTGTAGTACCAGGCGCCGGCGTGCTGGCCGACCACGGCGCCGTCCACGCTGCGGATCTCGCCCGGCCGGGCGGGCAGGTACTGGCCCAGGAAATCGCGGAAGTCGCGCTCGCCGATGAAGCAGATGCCGGTGGAGTCCTTCTTGGCGGCCGTGGGCAGGCCGGCTTCCTTGGCGATCCGGCGGACTTCGGGCTTGGGCAGGTGGCCGATCGGGAACAGCGTGGCGGCCAGCTGCTCCTGGCCCAGCTGGTGCAGGAAATAGCTCTGGTCCTTGCCGGCGTCGGCGCCGCGCAGCAGGCACCAGCGCCCCTCGCGCTGGCCGACCTGGGCGTAGTGGCCGGTGGCGATGCACTCGGCGCCCAGGGCATGGGCTTCGTCCAGGAAGGTCTTGAACTTGATCTCGCGGTTTCACAGCACGTCCGGGTTGGGCGTGCGGCCGGCGCGGTACTCGCCCAGGAAGTGTTCGAACACCCCGGCCCAGTATTCCTTTGCGAAATTGCGGGCGTGGAAGGCGATGCCCAGGCGGCCGCAGATGCCCAGCGCATCGCGCCGGTCGTCTTCCGAGCGGCAGTGGCCCGAATCGTCCTCGTCCCAGTTCTGCATGAACAGCCCGGCGATCGATTCGCCCTGGCGCTGCAGCAGCAGGGCCGCCACCGACGAATCCACGCCGCCGGACATGCCGACGATGACCCGTGCCGCGCTCATGCGAAGTGCGTCAGCGCCTGCAGCGGGAAGCGGCGGCCGGCGAGGAAGTCTTCCACCGCGCGCCAGACCAGCGGGCTGCGGTGGCGGGCGGACTGCGCCTGCAGCTCGCCCGGCGTGAGCCAGAGCGCCTGCACGATGCCGTCGTCGAGCGGGCGGTCGGCGTGGTGCAGCAGCGGCTCGGCGGCGAAGGCCATGCGCAGGAAATGCCGTCCGTCGGACGGGGATTTCCACTGGTAGGCACCAATGAACGCGGTCAGCTCCACGTCCCAGCCGGTTTCCTCGAGCGTTTCGCGCAGGGCGGCGTCGAGCAGGCTTTCGTCGGGCTCCAGGTGGCCGGCCGGCTGGTTGAGCACCCGGGCGCCGCCGACGGTTTCCTCCACCACCAGCAGCCGCCCGTCGCGGACCACCACGGTGGCGACGGTGACGTCGGGCTGCCAGAAACGACCGCTGCGGTAGCTCAACGCGGGCACCTGGCCGCAGCGGCGGCGCGCGCCGGGGCGCGGCACGGGTCCGGAAGGGGCGGGGCAGGGGCGCGCAGGTTCATCGGAGGGCGGTGTCGGCACGGGCGCCGCAGGGGCGATGGGGCATTGTCGGCATAAACACGCCGGGGCGTCCATGCTTGCGTTCCGGGCACCGCGCCCCGATTTATACTGCCGACATGGCCCAAGACCCCCATCCCGAAAGAGAACACGAGCACGGCGTCGCGGTCGAGGCCGCCAAGCCCGAGGTCGTGCGGCCGCCCCTGTACCAGGTGGTGCTGCTCAACGACGACTTCACCCCGATGGACTTCGTGGTGGAGGTGCTGCGGGTGTTCTTTGCCATGAACCGCGAGAAGGCCACCCAGGTGATGCTGCACGTGCACACCCGGGGCAAGGGCGTTTGCGGCGTCTACACACGGGAAGTGGCTGAATCGAAAGTGACGCAGGTCAACGATTTTTCCCGGGAACACCAGCACCCCCTGTTGTGCACCATGGAAAAGACCTAGGCTGGCCCCATATCGGAGCAAACGTTCCGGAGACGCCCAATGTTCAGCAAGGATCTCGAGTACACCATCGGCCAGTGCTACAAGCAGGCCCGCGAAGCCCGCCATGAATTCATGACGGTCGAGCACCTGCTGCTGGCCCTGCTGGACAACCCCTCGGCGGCCGGCGTGCTCAAGGCCTGCGGCGCCGACCAGCCCAAGCTGGCCACCGGGTTGCGCCAGATCATCGCCGACACCGTGCCGGTGCTTCCCACCGACGACCCGCGCGACACCCAGCCCACGCTGGGCTTCCAGCGCGTGCTGCAGCGCGCGGTCTACCACGTGCAGTCCTCTGGCAAGAAGGAAGTCACCGGCGCGAACGTGCTGGTGGCCATCTTCGGCGAGAAGGATTCGCACGCGGTCTATTTCCTCAACCAGCAGGAAATCACCCGCCTGGACGTGGTGAACTACCTCTCGCACGGCATCGCCAAGATCGGCGACACGCCCGACGAGAAGCCCGCGCCGGAAACCAAGTCCGAAGGCGAGGAAGGCGGCGAGTCCAAGGCCAACCCGCTGCAGGAATTCGCCAGCAACCTCAACGAGATGGCCCGCGACGGCAAGATCGACCCGCTGATCGGCCGCGAGGACGAAGTCGAGCGCACCATCCAGGTGCTGTGCCGCCGCCGCAAGAACAACCCGCTGTTCGTCGGTGAAGCCGGCGTCGGCAAGACCGCGCTGGCCGAAGGCCTGGCGTGGCGCATCGTCGAGGGCCGGGTGCCGGCCGTGCTCAAGGACGCCACCATCTACTCGCTCGACCTGGGCGCGCTGGTGGCGGGCACCAAGTACCGCGGCGACTTCGAGAAGCGGCTCAAGGCCGTCATCAACCAGATCAAGAAAGAGCCGGGCGCCATCCTGTTCGTGGACGAGATCCACACCATCATCGGTGCGGGTTCGGCCTCGGGCGGCACCATGGACGCGTCCAACCTGATCAAGCCGGTGCTGCAGAACGGCGAGCTGCGCTGCATTGGCTCGACCACGTTCCAGGAGTACCGCGGCGTGTTCGAGAAGGACCGCGCGCTGGCCCGCCGCTTCCAGAAGATCGACGTGGTGGAGCCCACCATCGCCGAGACCGTCGCCATCCTCAACGGCCTCAAGACCCGCTTCGAGGCCCACCACGACGTGGAGTATTCCGGCGAAGCCATCCAGGCCGCGGTGGACCTGTCGGTGAAGCACATCAACGACCGCCTGCTGCCCGACAAGGCCATCGACGTGATCGACGAGGCCGGCGCCCGCCAGCGCCTGATGGAGCCCGACAAGCGCAAGCACATCGTGGACGTCGAGGAGATCGAGCTGATCGTGGCCAAGATGGCCCGCATCCCGACCAAGCAGGTCAGCGCGTCCGACAAGGACGTGCTGCGCAACCTCGAGCGCAACCTCAAGATGGTGATCTTCGGCCAGGACCCGGCCATCGAGACACTGGTGTCGGCCATCAAGCTGGCGCGCTCGGGCCTGGCCAATCCGGACAAGCCGATCGGCAATTTCCTGTTCGCCGGCCCCACGGGCGTGGGCAAGACCGAGGTCACCAAGCAGCTGGCCATGCAGCTGGGCATCGAGCTGGTGCGCTTCGACATGTCCGAGTACATGGAGGGCCACTCCGTGAGCCGCCTGATCGGCGCGCCCCCGGGCTACGTGGGCTTCGACCAGGGCGGCCTGCTGACCGAGAAGATCGTCAAGACCCCGCACTGCGTGCTGCTGCTCGACGAAATCGAGAAGGCGCATCCGGACGTGTTCAACATCCTGCTGCAGGTCATGGACCGCGGCGTGCTGACCGACACCAACGGCCGCGAGGCGAACTTCCGCAACGTGGTGGTGGTGATGACCACCAACGCCGGTGCCGCCCAGGCGGCCCGCCGCACCATGGGCTTCGTCGAGCAGAACCACACCACCGATGCGATGGAAGTGATCCGCAAGGCCTTCACGCCGGAGTTCCGCAACCGCCTGGACGGCATCATCCAGTTCGGCGGCCTGGGCTTCGACCACATCCTGCGGGTGGTGGACAAGTTCCTGATCGAGCTCGAGGCGCAGCTGCACGAGAAGCATGTGTCGCTGTCGGCCACGCCGGAAGCGCGCCAGTGGCTGGCCGAACACGGCTTCGACCCGCAGATGGGCGCGCGCCCGATGTCGCGCCTGCTGCAGGACAAGATCAAGCGCCCGCTCGCCGACGAGCTGCTGTTCGGCTCGCTGGTCAACGGCGGCAAGGCCTCGGTGGACGTGCGCGACGGCGAGCTGGTCGTGGACGCCCAGGCCGAGCCGGAGAAGCTGCTGCCCGCTACGGTCTGATTCCAGCGCGTCTGGTGATACCGCAATGCCCGCCCTGGTGGCGGGCATTGTCGTTTCAGCGGCGGCGGCGACCGGCCGCCTTCGCCCGGCTCACAGTTCCTCGCGAACGCTGTCCGGCGCGACGAGGTCGGCGCGGAAACGGCGGAAGTAGACGACGTTCTCGGCCGCGGCGGCCCCCTTCACCATCTCGTCCATTTCCTGCGGCGTGAACTGGCTCGCATAGCAGCGTCCGGCTTCGAAGGATTTGCGTTCGTCCTCGTCGCTGAAGCGCGCGACGGCACCCAGGTACGCGGGGGCGACGAAGCTCAGGCTGTCATCGTCCAGCACCTGTTCGCGCTGCCATGCCAGGTAGTAGAGGGGATATTGCTCGACCAGGCCGTCGCGCAGCAGCAGTTCGGTCAGCGCGGCGGAGGCCACGATGTGCTCGGGGTGCCCGTACTCGCCGTCGGGCCCGAAGGTCAGCAGCATGTCCGGGCGCACGGTGGCGAGTTGCTCGGACAGCAGTGCAAGGAACTTCTTGCGCCCATCCAGGTAAGGCCTGACGCCGTTCCTGGTATCGAGGCGATCGATCGATAGGAATACCGGCGGCGGAATCCCCAGGGCCTTGGCGGCGCAACGGGACTCGTCCCTGCGGACCGCGCCGAGGGCGTCGCCTTCGGGGAGGGAGGTTGCAAGGGGGGAGTACTTGCCATCGGTCGCGATGACCAGCCGGACGTCATGGCCCTCGCGGGCGAGCCTTGCCAGCACGCCGCCAATGACGTTTTCGTCATCGGGGTGGGCCACGACCATCATGATCGTCCTGGCGGTGGCCTTGGTTTCCGGCGGTGTGACCGCCGCGCCGTTGGTCGTGGCCAGCAGCAGGGATGCCGCGAGGAGGGCGGAAAAGGATTGCACGGTCTTCATCACTGCAGGGCGCCCCGCGTGGCCTTTGTCGCTGACAGCAACGGCGGCGGAGGTGCGGGGCGGCCAGCGGGCGGCGCGTTACGACGAAGCGTCGAGCGCCTGCTGCCTCAGGCGCGCGATGGCCTCGGGCGCCAGCTCCACGCCCACGCCGTGGCCGGGGTTGATCACCACGCCCACGGTCGGCCCCAGGCCCTGCATCAGCCAGGTGAAGCTCACCAGCAGCCCGTACTGGAACTGGGGCAGGTGCCGGTACCAGGGCGCCGAACGCTCGGGCGCCGTGAACGCCGCCACCACCGGCGCACCGGCGGCGTTGGTCAGCAGGCACAGGTTGATCGAAGGATCCCACTGGCCGTCTTCGCCGATCGGCTTGTCCAGCAGGATGAAGACCTGCGAGTCGAGCAGAAGACTGAAGAAATCGGCGGCCGGTGCCGCACCCAGCTGCACCTGCAGCAGCGATTCTTCCAGCGGGTTGAGCGGGGAAAACGCCGCTTCGTTCATCGGGAGGCTCCTGCCGGCGGGCAGCCGGGCGTGAGGGCGCCGGACAAAACAAAACGGCGGCCCATGGCCGCCGTTGTTGTTGCCAGCACCGCGTATTACTTCATGCGGTACGTGATGCGGCCCTTGGTAAGGTCGTAGGGCGTCATTTCGACCTTGACCTTGTCGCCGGTGAGGATGCGGATGTAGTTCTTTCGCATGCGGCCGGAGATGTGGGCGGTGATGACGTGGCCGTTCTCGAGTTTGACCCGGAACATGGTGTTCGGAAGGGTCTCGAGCACCGTGCCTTCGAATTCTATGGAATCGTCTTTGGACATTCTTGGTTGCGCTGCCCGGGGAAGCCGGACTTGTAAGCCGCGCATTCTGCCATGTCCCTGCCGCGCTTGCAAAAATTTGGTTAAGCCGGGGGCGTGTCGGCCAGCCGGGAGGCGGGGAAGGGCGCGACCCTGTCGGCCCACGAGCCCGGCAGGTCGGGCTTTGCGGACCACCGGGCCACTTCGGCCAGGAACTCCGCGCGGGGCACACGGCGGGCGCCCAGCGACACCAGGTGTGGGTTTTCCACCTGGGCGTCGATCAGCGGCCAGCCCCAGTCCGACAGGATCCGGGCCAGCCCGGCCAGCGCCACTTTGGAGCCACCGCTGGTGGCGCTGAACATGCTTTCGCCGAAGAACATCCGGCCCACCGCCACGCCGTAGATGCCGCCGACCAGGCGTTCGCCGTCGAACGCCTCCACGCTGTGCGCGTGGCCCAGGCGGTGCAGCTGCACGTAGGCCGCGCGCATCTCGTCGGTGATCCAGGTTCCGTCCTGTCCGGGCCGCGGGCTGCTGGCGCAAGCGGCTATCACCTGTTCAAAGGCGCTGTCGGCGCGGAGGTGCCAAGGGCTTGAACGCAGCTGGCGGCGGAAGCGCGAGGGCAGCGCGAAGGCGTCGGTGTCGAACACCATGCGCGGGTCGGGGCACCACCACAGGATCGGCTCGCCGGCCGAATACCAGGGGAAGATGCCGTGCCGGTAGGCGTTGAGCAGCCGCGCGGGCGAGAGGTCGCCGCCCATCGCCAGCAGGCCGTTGGGCTCGCGCAGCGCACGGCCCGCCGGCGGGAACGGCGCGGCCGGATCAGGCGGCAGCAGGGGCAGGCGGATCGTCATCGCGATAGGGGCTGTGGGCCAGCACGGACTGGCGATAGCTTGCCGTGGCTGCACGCTCCTGTGCGCACCAGTCGCCCACCGCCGCCGCGAAGGCCGGGTCGGCCAGCCAGTGGTGGCTGTACGTGGTGACGGGCAGGAAGCCGCGGGCGATCTTGTGCTCGCCCTGCGCGCCGGGTTCGAACACCTGCAGGCCTTCGCGCAGGCAGTAGTCGATGCCCTGGTAGTAGCAGGTCTCGAAGTGCAGGCCGGGGGCGGGCTCGACTTCGCTGCTGCCCCAGTAGCGGCCGTACAGCGTGTCGCCGCCGCGCAGGCACAGTGCGCCGGCCACGGCCTCGCCGTCGCGCTGCGCCAGGAACAGCACCAGCTGGCGCGGCATCGCCTTGGCCAGGTGCCGGAAGAACTCCAGCGTCAGCGCCGGGTGGTTGCCGTAGTCGCCGAAGGTGCGGCAGTAGAAGAAGTGCATCGCGGCCAGGTCGTCGTCGCTGGCCTCGTCGCCGTGCACGGTGCGGAAAGTGAAGCCGGCGCGCACCACCTTGTCGCGCTCCTGGCGCAGGTTCTTGCGCTTCTTGGGCTGCAGCGCCGCCAGGAAGTCGTCGAAGCTGCTCCAGCCGCGGTTGCGCCAGTGGAACTGGACGTCCTCGCGGGCCAGCCAGCTTCCGTCGAAGGCCGGCGACTCGTCGTCGCGGTGGAAGTTCACGTGTACCGACGACAGACCCTCGGCTTCGGCCTGCGCCTGCATCGCGGCCAGCAGCCGGCGGCGGTCGGCCGGGTCGCGCGCCAGCAGGCGCGGGCCGGTGACGGGCGAGTAGGGCACGGCCACCAGCCACTTGGGGAAATACTCGCGGCCGAAGCGCTGGTAGGCATTGGCCCAGGCATGGTCGAACACGAACTCGCCGTGGGAGTTGGTCTTCAGGTACGCCGGCGCCGCGGCCACCAGCTCGCCGTCGCGCCACAGCGAGGCATGGCGCGGCGTCCAGCCCCAGCGCGGGCGCAGGCAGCCCTCGCGCTCCATGCCGGCCAGGAAAGCGTGTTCGACGAAGGGGTTGCGGCGGTCGTGCAGCGCGTCCCAGGCGGCGGCGGGCAGTTCGTCGAGGGAGGCGTGCAGGCGCAGTTCGGGCATCGGCAAACCATACCGCGCCCGCGTGAAACTTGTGGGAGGGACTTCAGTCCCGATGCTTTTCGGCGCAAGGCATCGGGACTGAAGTCCCTCCCACAGGTGCAGGGTCAGTGTTCCTTGTCGAGGAACTTCTCGGCGTCCAGCGCGGCCATGCAGCCGAAGCCGGCCGACGTGATGGCCTGGCGATACACCTGGTCGGCCACGTCGCCGGCGGCGAACACGCCCGGCACCGAGGTGGCCGTGGCATTGCCGTCCAGGCCCGACTTGATGGTGAGGTAGCCGTTGCGCATCGCCAGCTGGCCCTCGAACAGCGAGGTGTTGGGCGTGTGGCCGATGGCCACGAAGAAGCCCTGCAGGTCGATCTGGCGGGTGGACGACTCGTCCTTGGTCGAGCGGATGCGCATGCCGGTGACGCCGGTCTCGTCGCCCAGCACCTCGTCCACCGAATGGTCCCAGATGATCTCGACCTTGCCGGCCATGGCCTTGGCAAAGAGCTTGTCCTGCAGGATCTTCTCCGAGCGCAGCTTGTCGCGGCGGTGCACCAGGTAGACCTTGCGGGCGATGTTGCTCAGGTACAGCGCCTCTTCCACGGCCGTGTTGCCGCCGCCGATCACCGCCACGTCCTGGTCGCGGAAGAAGAAGCCGTCGCAGGTGGCGCAGGCCGACACGCCCTTGCCCATGAACCTCTGCTCGCTCTCGATGCCCAGGTACTTGGCGCTGGCGCCGGTGGCGATGACCAGGCCGTCGGCCGTGTACTCGCCGCTGTCGCCAATCAGGCGGAACGGGCGGCTGCCCAGCTCGACGGTGTGGATGTGGTCGAAGATGATCTCGGTCTCGAAGCGCTCGGCATGGGCCTGCATGCGCGCCATCAGGTCCGGGCCCATCAGGCCGTGGGCGTCGCCGGGCCAGTTGTCCACTTCGGTGGTGGTCATCAGCTGGCCGCCCTGCTGCAGGCCCGTCACCAGCACCGGCTTGAGGTTGGCGCGGGCGGCGTAGACCGCGGCGGAATAGCCGGCCGGACCGGAACCGAGGATGAGCAGGCGGCAGTGCTTGGGGGCTGTCATGTATGATTCTTCACAGTGGAAAGGGGCAGCGCGGCTGCGCCGGACGAAGGTTCCGGAGGCATTCGCGGTGATGGGGTAGCTTGGCGGTCGAGGCGGGTCAATTCAAGGCGACCCGGGTTTCCGCTGTGTCCTGCGTCCCTGCCTTGCGGCCCGGGACAGTCCTGATTCAACTGCTGTATAAACAACCCCCTACACCGTTTTCCTGAGGTCTTTCCTCTCAGTGGCGCGATCCCAAGACAGAAGTTCCGCCGCCGGCCTCGATCGCCGCCAGAAACTCTGGCGGGAGCTGGCCCTCGTCGCCATTTCGCCGCTGCTGCTTTATTTGCTGGCGAGCCTGCTGAGCTACCACACCGACGACCCGGGCTGGTCGCGCACCGGCAGCGTCACCGGCCCGCTGCACAATTTCGGCGGTCTGGTCGGGGCCTATCTGGCTGACCTGGCCTTCTGGTTCTTCGGCTACGTGGCCTACACCATTCCCCTCGTGCTGGGCGGCATCGCCTGGATCGCGCTGTTCGGCCTGGACTCGGACGGCGACGGCCGCGTGGACTTCGGCCCGGCGCTGCGCCTGATCGGCATCGTCGGGTTCCTGGTGTCGGCCTGCGGGCTGTTCCACACGCTGGGCGGCGCGGCCCCGAGCCTGCCGGCCGAGTCGGGCGGCATCCTGGGCCAGCTGGTGGGCAAGTCCATGCGCACGGTGTTCGGCGGCATGGGCGGCAACCTGTTCCTGCTGGCGGTGGTGCTGATGTCGGTGACGCTGGCGACGGGCCTGAGCTGGTTCGCGCTGATGGACTGGATCGGCGCGAAGGTGCTGGCCCTGTTCGGCCGCTTCGGCCAGGGCGCCAAGCAGGCGGCCGAGTGGCAGCGCGCCCGCGTGCTGCGCGAGGAGCGCGAGGAAGTGCGCAAGGTCGACACCGCCAAGCGCGCAAAGCGCGAGCCGGTGCACATCGAGCCGCCGGCCAAGTCGGTGGTGGAAAAGTCCGAGCGCGCCCAGCGCGAGCAGCAGATCCCCCTGTTCAACGTCGGCGGCGGCGAAGGCCTGCCGCCGCTGTCGCTGCTCGACGATCCCAAGGAACAGCCCAAGGGCTATTCCGAGGAAACGCTGGAAACGCTGTCGCGGCAGATCGAATTCAAGCTCAAGGACTTCCGCGTCGAAGTGGAGGTGGTGGGCGCGTATCCCGGCCCGGTGATCACCCGCTTCGAGATGCAGCCGGCGCCGGGCGTGAAGGGCAGCCAGATCAGCTCGCTCGACAAGGACATTGCCCGCGGGCTGTCGGTGAAGTCGGTGCGCGTGGTGGACGTGATCCCGGGCAAGTCGGTGGTGGGCCTGGAAATCCCCAATTCGCACCGCGAAACCATTTACCTGAGCGAGATCCTGCGCTCGAAGGAATACGACAAGCTGGCCTCGCCGCTGGCGATGGCGCTGGGCAAGGACATCGCGGGCCGCCCGGTGGTGGTGGACCTGGCGCGCATGCCGCACCTGCTGGTGGCGGGCACCACGGGCTCGGGCAAGTCGGTGGGCGTGAACGCCATGGTGCTGAGCCTGCTGTACAAGGCCACCGCCAAGGAAGTGCGCATGCTGATGATCGACCCGAAGATGCTCGAACTTTCGGTCTACCAGAACATCCCGCACCTGCTGGCGCCCGTGGTCACCGACATGAAGGAGGCCGCCAATGGCCTTCGCTGGTGCGTGGCCGAAATGGAGCGCCGCTACAAGCTGATGAGCGCGGTGGGCGTGCGCAACCTGGCGGGCTTCAACCGCAAGGTGAAGGACGCGCGCGACGCCGGCCAGCCGCTGGTGGACCCGCTGTTCCGCCCGAACCCGGACCTGGGCGAGGTGCCGCGCACGCTGGAGGAATTGCCCTACATCGTCGTGTTCATCGACGAATTCGCCGACATGATGATGATCGTCGGCAAGAAGGTGGAGGAACTGATCGCCCGCCTTGCGCAGAAGGCCCGCGCCGCCGGCATCCACCTGATCCTCGCCACCCAGCGCCCGTCGGTCGACGTCATCACCGGCCTGATCAAGGCGAACTTCCCGTCGAGGATCGCGTTCAGCGTCGCGTCGAAGATCGATTCGCGCACCATCCTCGATCAATCCGGTGCAGAGGCCCTGCTCGGCGCCGGCGACATGCTGTTCTCCGATCGCGGCGCCGCTCCGCAACGCCTGCACGGCTGCTACGTCGACGAGGAAGAGATCCACAAGGTGGTCGCGTTCCTCAAGACGCAGGGACGCCCGGTCTACAACCTCGACATCCTCAAGCCGCGCGAAGAGGAGTCCGAGGGTGGTGATGCGATGTCGATGCCGGGCGGCAAGTCCGACGACGATATGTACG
>JAPLSJ010000129.1 GCA_026398695.1 Arenimonas sp. | reverse complement strand
AAATGTACCTGGTACGCAATCTCCTTACCTGGCGCCGCCCAGATGGTGCCAATCCACCCGGCGGGTCAGGGCCATCACCGTGGCCAAAGCCGCAAACAGCACGCCCGCCCCCACCAGCAGGGCGTAGTCCTCGGACCGCAGCAGGGCGTAAAGCAGGCCGTACAGCGCCGACAGGCCCAGCCCGAAGCCGAGGCCCTGCTTCAGGCCACCCAGCACCCCGGCCAGGTAATAGCCCAGCAGGGCGCTGCAGGCACCCGCCGCCAGCCCATAGGCCAGGCCGAAGCCGATGTGCTCGGACAGCGACAGCAGCAGCAGGTAGAACATCGCCAGCGCCAGGCCGGTCAGGCCGTACTGCACCACGTGCACGGGCCGCGACGACAGCGCCTCGACCAGGAACACGGCGCCGAATACCAGGGCCAGGAACAGCAGGGCGTACTTCATCGCCCGGTCGGTCATCAGGTAGCGGTCCACGGGTTCGACCAGGCGCACGCCGAAGCCGCTGTCGGCCAGGCCGGCGCAGTCGTTGCCCAGCGGCGGGCAGGCGGCGACCACCTGCTGGACGCGGCTCGAGAGCCTGGACACCGCCCAGTTCGCGCTGAAGCCTTCATCGGTGATCTTCGAGGCCTGCGGCAGGTGCCGTCCCTCGAAGCCCGGGTGCGGCCAGTCGGCCGAGGCGGTGACGGTGGTTTCCGAGCCCACGGGCAGCCAGGCCAGGGACTGGGTGCCGGTCAGGTCCAGCGCCACGTCGAAGGCGAAGGGCCGCTCGAGCGCCGCCAGCGGCACTGGCGCGTGCAGGCCCTCGGGCAGCCAGCCCACGCGGGTGCCGGGCTCGGCGGTGACGGGGCGGCCGTCCACTGTCAGGGTCATGGCCTGCACGCCCCGGTTGTCGCCCAGGCCCACCACCAGCCAGGCGCGCACCGGTTTGAGGCGGCTGCCGTCTTCGAGTGCGTGCGTCTCGTGCCGGAACTCGCCGGTCAGCTTCAGCGCGCCATGGAACAGCGGCACGGTGAACAGGCTGCGGCCGCGCTTTTCGATGCGCAGTCGGCTGTCCACGGCCAGCTTCGTGGGGCTGACCAGGTAGTGCACCGTTTCACTGGCCTGCTCGGTTTCCTCGCGCATCACGCCGCCTTCGGTCACCACCCGGCGGCGCTCGGTCAGCTTGTGCGCCTCCACCAGCAGCAGCGGCCCCACCACCTGCTGCGGCCCCGAGGAGGACTGGGCGATCTGGTCGGCCACCTCCTGCCCCCGGGCCTGCCGCTCGGCCACCAGGCTGTCGAGCAGCCCCAGCGGAATCAACAGCAGCAGCAACATCAGGCCCACGAGGGCCAGCTTCCAGCCAATGCGCATGGCGCGTACTCCAGATCACCGCCAAGCGCGGCCAGCCCATGGAAACAGCCGCAAAGGCCATTCCCCGGGCGCAATCTGGCAATTCGCGGGCAGTGAATATGTACCAGGTACATTTTCCTGCGGCCCCCGGGTTCCGCCGGAAAACCCGTGAAAATGTACCTGGTACATATTCACTGACCCCGTTCGTGGGCGATAATGGGCGTCCCTCCGAAAACCCCGGACCGGCTGCGCGGCCTCCTGCGCGGCCCCACCCTGCCCGGCCGCGCCGTCCACCGCGCCGCCCCGGCCTGATGCGAGAGCCCACGATGCAGTACATCTACACCATGATCGGCGTCAGCAAGACCGTGCCGCCCAAGCGCCAGATCATCAAGGACATCTCGCTGTCCTTCTACCCGGGCGCCAAGATCGGCCTGCTGGGCCTCAACGGCTCGGGCAAGACCACCGTGCTGCGCATCATGGCCGGCGTGGACACCGACTTCACCGGCGAAGCCCGCCCGGCGCCCGGCATCAAGGTCGGCTACCTCGAGCAGGAGCCGCGCCTGAACCCCGAGCACACCGTGCGCCAGGCCGTGGAAGAAGGCGTGGGCGACCTGCTGCACGCGCAGGCCCTGCTGGACGCCGTGTACGCCGCCTACGGCGAGGAAGACGCCGACTTCGAAAAGCTCGCTTCGGAACAGCAGCGCCTGGAGGCCATCCTGGCCACCGGCGACGCCGCCACCCTGGAGCTGCAGCTGGAAATCGCCGCCGACGCCCTGCGCCTGCCGGCCTGGGACGCGATCTGCGGCCAGCTGTCCGGCGGTGAAAAGCGCCGCGTGGCGCTGTGCCGCCTGCTGCTGAGCAAGCCCGACATGCTGCTGCTCGACGAACCCACCAACCATCTCGACGCCGAATCGGTGGAGTGGCTGGAACAGTTCCTCACCCGCTTCCCCGGCACCGTGGTGGCCGTCACCCATGACCGCTACTTCCTGGACAACGCCGCCGAGTGGATCCTCGAACTCGACCGCGGCAAGGGCATTCCGTGGAAGGGCAACTACAGCGACTGGCTGACCCAGAAGTCCGAGCGCCTGAAGCAGGAAGAGTCGCAGGAAAAGGGCCGCCAGAAGGCCCTGCAGAAGGAACTGGAGTGGTCGCGCCAGAACGCCAAGGGTGGCCGCAGCAAGGGCAAGGCCCGCCTGCAGCGCCTGGAAGACCTGCAGTCGTTCGAATACCAGCGCCGCAACGAGACCAATGAACTCTTCATCCCGCCGGGCGAGCGCCTGGGCGACAAGGTGATCGAGTTCAAGAACGTGTCCAAGAGCTTCGGCGACCGCCTGCTGATCGACGACCTGAACATCACCATCCCGCCGGGCGCCATCGTCGGCATCATCGGCCCCAACGGCGCGGGCAAGTCCACGCTGTTCAAGATGATCACCGGCGCGGAAAAGCCCGACAAGGGCGAAGTGAACGTCGGCCACACGGTGAAGATCGCCTACGTGGACCAGAGCCGCGATTCGCTCGACGCCAACAAGAACGTCTGGCAGGCGGTGTCGGGCGGCAGCGACATCATCACCATCGGCAAGGTGGAGATCCAGTCGCGCGCCTACATCGGCCGCTTCAACTTCAAGGGCAGCGACCAGCAGAAGCTCGTGGGCACGCTGTCGGGCGGTGAACGCGGCCGCCTGCACATGGCCAGCACCCTGCTGCAGGGCGGCAACGTGCTGCTGCTCGACGAACCGTCCAACGACCTGGACATCGAAACCCTGCGCGCCCTGGAAGACGCGCTGCTGGAGTTCCCGGGCTGCGCCCTGGTCATCTCGCATGACCGCTGGTTCCTGGACCGCATCGCCACCCACATCATCGCCTTCGAAGGCGACTCGCACGTGGAGTTCTACCAGGGCAACTACCGCGAGTACGAAGAAGACAAGAAGCGCCGCCTGGGTGAAGAGGGCGCGCGGCCGCATCGCCTGCGCTACAAAGCCCTCAAGTAACCACCGGCGTCAGGAACGGGGTCAGTTTCACCTCCTTTTCACTAACGGCTCGTTGGTGAAAAGAAGTGAACCTGACCCCGTTTTGTTGCGTTGACAGAGCCGGGGTCTGGGCATAGTTTCGGTGTCGGCGACCGCCGGATTTCCGCAAGGCCTTCACATGACCGGGCACCATCGAGATAGCGGCAACCCGCGGGGCGGCGGCCTCGTCATCGCACTCATGGTTTTGCTCGGTGCCGGCCTGTCCGGCCTGGCCAGGGCCCAGTCTTCGGTCGAAACCGAAGACGGCATGCGCATCGACTCGATCCAGGTCCAACTCGGCAATCCCAGTGACGATGCCGCGCTGAACCGGCGCATCGAGGACGGCGTGCGGCGCGCCATCGGCAGCTACCCGGGCGACCGGTTCCAGAACGACGCCTTCCGGTTCGCGCTGTCGCGCGCCACGCGCGTGCAGGGCGTCGCCGCCATCGACTTCGACCTCGGATTTTCGCCGGGCGGTGGCCTGGACGTACGGGTGGACGTGACCTTGCGGGGCGGTCCAGGCGAGCCGCCCGTGAAGCCGGCCTTCCCGGTGCTGGTGGACCGCAACGGCCACTTCCTGCGGGTGAAGGCCGAAGGCCTGGCGATGTACTACAGCAACCACGGCGCCTGGTATGGGCGGCCCGACCTGATGCTCAACGGCAACCCCCTGGTGGAAGGCGACACCGCCGGCGAGGGCTTCAGCCAGTGGGCGGAGGGCTTCGCCCACCTGGGCCTGTACGGCATGACGGCGCTCGTGGACAGCGCCAGCCTTTACGGCGGCGCCAGCGCCATCGTCAGCGCCTCCGCCGGGCAGGAATTGTTCACCGACACCACCCGCAGCTATGCCGCCATCGAGGATGCCTACGTTGGCGTCGTTGGCGGCCGCACCGGCGCCGACGGGGACCGACTGGTCTACAACGTCTCGGCCGGTCGCCAGCGCTTCACCCTTGGTGACGGCTTCCTGCTGGTCAACACCGCCTCCAACGGCAGCAACCGCGCCACGCTGCAGTCCAACTCGCGCTGGGCCGGCGACTTCGTCGCACTGGCCCAGGTGACCTACAACAACACGCGCGTGGAGGCTTTCCGCGTCGACCCGGACGAGCTGCCGATAATCGACTCCCGCACGCGGATAGATGGCCTGAACCTGCAGTCGCGCCTGCCTGGCGGCTGGGAGCTGGGCGCCACCCACCTGCGGGTACCGCAGTCGGACGCCTCGTATTTCACGCCCACCGACGTGCTGGGCCGCGAAGGCCTGCGCGTGAACGACCTGCGCGCGCGCTGGCAGCCGCGCGCGGCCAACCTGGCCGGTCCGATCCTCTCGGCCGAGTACGCGGTCCAGAGCAACAGCAACTTCGACATGCGCGCGGTTGGCTGGAACGCCGAGGCCCAGTACCAGTTCCCGGAGGCCAAATGGTCGCCGGCGCTTTCGTATCGTTACGCTTCGTTTTCAGGCGACGACGCCGACACCGATCGCTATGAACGCTGGGACCCGCTCTTGTCGGGTGGCAACGGCGAGCAGTGGGTGCAAGGCATCAACCACTTCAAGATCGTGCAGGACGCCAACCTGCGCACCCACCGCGTGCAGCTTCGCCTGCGGCCCACGCCCAAGATCGAGCTGGTGCCGCAGGCCTGGATCTTCCGGGCCGACAGCCTCACCAACATCGGCGGCAACCCCGCGCTGAGCTTCCTTTCGTCGCACGACTTCGGCTCCGAACTCAACCTCACCGCCAAGTACTTCCCCAACCGCAACCTTTACCTGCACGCCCATGTTGCCGCCACTTTCCCCGGCGAAGCCGCCAGGGACGCACTGGGCGGTGACGCCGACACCTGGTGGAGCTTCGCCTTCTTCGCTCGCTATGCCTTCTGAAACCTGACAGGAGAACCGCTATGACCCTTCCAAGACTGCCGCTTGCCTGCACCGCTATGTTCATGGCCGTACTCGCTGGCTTCGCCGCGCCCGTAGGCGCCGCGGATGCCACGGCCTCGACCGCCCCGGCACTGTTGGACATCACCCCGATCGCGGACGACTACTTCGTTCCCGATCGATTCAAGGGCAAGACCGTGCTGGTGACGGGTGGCGCCCGCGGCATCGGCCGCATGTCGGCGATCCGCGCCGCCCGGGAGGGCGCGAACGTGGTCGTTGCCGACATCCTCGAAAAGGAAGGCCAGGCCACCGTGGCCGAAATCGTGGCTGGCGGCGGCAAGGCCATCTTCGTTCGCGTGGATGTGCGCAGCACGGAAGATTGCGACCGCATGGTGGCGGAAACGGTCAAGGCCTTCGGCTCGTTGGACGTGGCGCTCAACGCCGCAGGCGTGATGGACGCCGTGCCGCCGGCCGACGCGGTGGACCTGGCCAGCCAGCGCAGCCAGATCTTCGCGCCCATCCACGAGGCCACCGACGAATACTGGCAGACCACGATGGACGTCAATGCCACCGGCGTCTTCAAGTCCATGCGCTCGCAGCTGCGGCAGTTGCTCAAGCAGGGCCGCGGGGGCTCGATCGTCAACATCGGGTCCATCGCCGGCCTGATCGGACTCGCCGGCAACCCGGCCTACGTGGCCAGCAAGCACGCCGTCACGGGCATCACCCGCAACGGCGCCATTGACTACGCGCCCCACGGCATCCGCGTGAACTCGGTGAACATGGCGGCCACCGAAACGCCGATGACGGACGCGGCGTTCCGCAAGGTGCGCGCCGTCCAGCAAGAGCGTGCGGCCGACCCGGCGCTGGCCGGCGCTCCGAACATGGGCATGCTCAAGACGCAGAGCCTGCTGATGTTCGCCGACAGCAAGCACCGCATGTCGACGCCGGCCGAGCAGGCGGCGGTGATCCTGTTCCTGCTCTCGCCGGAATCGTCCAACATCACCGGCGCGACCTGGGCCACCGACGGAGGCTGGACCGCCTTCTGACCCCGCTCTATTTGCGGGCGCGCCACCACGCACGGAGCGAGGCGGCGGCGAAGTGCGCCCACACGCCGCACCACAGCACGGGCCTGAGCGAGGCCGGGGTGTCCTTGGCCTCGAACTTCCTGAAGTAGCGCCACAGGCCGCGGTGCTTCTGCCACTCCACCCAGACGGGCCGGGTGCGGCTGGAGACGCCGCGCACGTGCGTCACGCGCAGGTCGTTGGCCACCACCACTTCGTAGCCGGCCTCGCGCACGCGGCGGCACAGGTCGAGGTCTTCGGCGTGCAGGCGGTAGCCTTCGTCCATGCCGCCCAGGCTCACGTACAGGCCAGTGGGCAGCAGCATCAGGGCGCCGGACACGGCGTCCACCGGCTGCACCTTCTGGGCCGGATCGCGGCCGAGGAAAAGGTTCTCGCGGCGGCCGAGGCCCGACAGCTGGTCTCGCAGCGACGGGTCCGCGCGGCGCGAGGCGAGGTCGACGGTGCCGGCCTCGTCCACCAGCTCCACGCCCAGCAGGCCGGCGCCGGCACGCGCTATGGCGTGGGCCACCAGGCGCGACAGCGTGTCGCGCTCGACGTAGGCGTCGGGGTTCACGAAGGCGATCCACGGCTGCGACACCGCGGTGGCGCCCTGGTTGCAGGCCGCCGCGAAGCCGCGGTTCTCGCCGTTGCGCACCAGGGTGATGCGCGGATCGCGCTGGGCCATGTGCTGCACGCGGTTGGCGCTGTCGTCGGGCGAGGCGTTGTCGATCACGATCACCCGGGCGACGTCGCGTGCGGCCAGCAGGCGGAACAGGCAGGCCTCGATCGTGCCGGCGCTGGCGTAGGTGACCACGATGACGGCGATGTCGCGGGCGCTGAAGTCGCGCGCGCCGTTGTCGCCGGTGACCGGGAAATCGTGGGTGGTGTTGCTCACGCCCCGCCCCGCAGGCGCGCCAGCTCGGCCTCGAGGTGGGCGATGTGGGCCGCGGCGGCGCGGTTGCGGGCGATCTCGGCGCGGTAGTCGACGTACACGCTCTCCAGCGTGTCGCCAAACAGGGACAGCGCGGGCAGCGAGGCCAGCGCGGCCTCGTCGCGGGCACAGGCCGCCAGGTAGTACATCGGCGCCGGCCCCACGCCGTCCGCCACGGCGCCGTCCGGCTGCAGCGCGTGGGCCTGCGCGCCGCCGCCCTGCCCGTCCAGCGCCCACAGCACCGACTGGAACAGGTTCTTCTGGCCGTACAGCCGCCGCGCCGGGAAGCGCGCGGCCAGCAGGGCCTCGAATTCATCGCGGTAGAGCTCGCGCACGTGGTGCGGGTTCACCTCGCCGGTGAGGTCGGTGTAGGTGCGCTTGTCGGGCGTGGACACCAGCAGCAGGCCGCCGGGCGCCAGCAGGCGCGCGAAGCCGTCGAGCAGGCGCTCCTGCGCGTGCACGTGTTCCAGCGTCTCGAAGCTGAGCACCAGGTCGAAGCTCGCATCGGGATAGGCGTCCAGCGCCGTGGCATCGGCCTGCCCGAAGCGCAGCCCGGCGATGCCGCCGTAGCGCGCCCGCGCATGCGCCACGGCGTCCGCGCCGATGTCCAGGCCCAGCACGTCGGCGCCGGCGCGGGCCAGCAGCGCGCTGCCATAGCCTTCGCCGCAGGCCGCGTCCAGCACGCGCCGCCCTGGCGCCAGCGCGCGCGCGAAGGCGTAGCGGTGCCAGTGCTCGGTGGCGATTTCCAGCGCGCACTCGGGCGTGTAGCGCTCGCCGGTGAAGGGCAGGACGGGTTTTTCCATGGCCGGATGCTAGCCGAACAGGTCGCGCTGTGGGCCGGAATCCGCCAGTGCCTGCAGGCGCTCGATCAGCCGCAGGCGCAGCGGCGCCAGCGGGTCGGCCATGATGAAGCGGGCGATGCGCTCGTTGTAGTCGGGCCAGCGCGCCAGCAGGCGCTCCAGGTTTTCACCGCCCGGGGCCATGTCCAGCGGCCCGAACGAGGCGCCGCCCAGGTGCACCACGTAGGCGGTTTCGCAAAGGACGTTGCGCCAGCCCATGGCGGCGGCGCGCAGGCAGAAATCGTTTTCTTCGCCGTAGCCGCGGCCGAAGGTCTCGGCGTCGAAGCCGCCGATCTGCCGCAGCGTGGCCCGCCGCACGAACATGCAGAAGCCCACCGCCGTCGGCAGCTCCGGATACTGCACCGGCGCCAGGCCCGCGGCCGCCTCGGCGATGGCGTCGGGCTGGTCGGGCACCGGGTTGTCTTCGCAGAAGCGGGGGAACGAACAGATCTCGGCGTTGTTCGACCACGGCGTGATGGTGGCAATGCGCGGATCGCTGCCGGCGCAGCGGGCGATCTGCTGCAGCCAGCCGGCGGTGGCGAGGGTGTCGGAGTTGAGCAGCACCACGTCGTCGTCGCCGGTTTCGGCGAAGGCGGCGTTGCAGTTGGCGGGGAAACCCAGGTTGCGCTCGCGGCGCACGTGGCGCGCGGCCAGCTTCGTGCGCTGGCACCAGCCTTCGATCAGCGGCGCAATGCGCGGGTCGCTGGAATGGTCGTCGGCCACCAGCACCTTCGTGCCGGCCGGCAGGGTGCGGTCCAGCGAGGCCAGGCAGGCGTCCAGCGCATCGAGCGCGTTGTGCACCGGCACGATGACGGTCGGCAGCACGGTCATTCGCCGGGCTCCAGCCAGCGGTGCGGCAGCCGCACCAATCCGTATTCGCGCGCCTGGCCGGTGACGCTGACCTCCCGGTCGAGCGTGTCGAACAGCCGCAGGCCTTCGGTATCGAGCGCGCTGGCCCGCAGGCGGTAGCTGCCCGGCAGCAGCGACAGCGCATCGAAGCACAGCCGGTAGCGGAACCGCCCCTCGCCCAGCGCCTGCGCCGGCACGCCGTCCATTTCCGAACTCACGCCGTACACCGGCGTGCCGTCGGCGCGCACCCAGCCGTTGAGCATCACCGGCGCGCGGCCATCGCGGCTGCGCAGCACCACGTCCTGCACCACCGTGCCGCCCGCGGCCACCACCACCGCTCCGTCGCCGGCCACGCCGTTGATGGTCACCGACTCGACGCTGTACTCGGGCTGCGCCACCGCCGCCGGCGCGGCCGTTTCGCCCTTCTGCCTGGCTTCCTGCGAGGCCAGGTAGCGCTGGCTGACCTCGAACACGTCGCCCTGCGCGGCCACGCGGCCCTCGTGCAGCCACAGCGCGCGCCGGCAGAGTTTCTGCACGTGGTACAGGCTGTGCGACACCAGCAGCAGCGTGCCGCCGCCGGCCAGGTAATCGTCGAGCCAGCGGATGCATTTGCGCTGGAAGCCTTCGTCGCCCACCGCCAGCACTTCGTCGGTGATCAGCAGCGCCGGCCGCACCGCGGCGATCACTGCGAAGCCCAGCCGCACCACCATGCCCGACGAGTAGTGCTTCACCGGCTCGTCGATGTAGCTGCCGATGTCGGCGAAGGCCTCGATCTCGGGCATCTTCGCCGCCAGCGTGGCCGCGTCCATGCCGTGCAGCGCCGCCGACAGGCGCACGTTGTCGCGACCGCTGAGTTCGGGGTGGAAGCCGGCACCCAGCTCCAGCAGCGCGCCCACCGTGCCGCGCGTGAGCACGCTGCCCTCGCTGGGCGTCAGCACACCGGTGACCAGCTTGAGCAGGGTGGACTTGCCGGCGCCGTTCTCGCCGATGATGGCCAGCGATTCGCCGGCGTGCACCTGGAAGCCCACGCCCTCCAGCACGCTCACCACGCGGCGCGGCTTGCGCCCGCGCAGCACGTCCAAGAGCGCGCTGGCGCGGTCGCCGCTGTGGCCCAGCACGGGGTAGCGCTTGGCCAGGCCCACGGCCTCCACCAGCGGCAGCGCGGTCACAGGAAATCCTCCAGGTGGCTGCGCGCGCGCCGGAAGAAGACGTTCGCCAGCAGCAGCAGCGCCACGCCCACCGCCAGGCTCAGGCCCAGCGCGGCCCAGCCGGTGGGCGCGCCCGACAGCGCGCCGCGCACGGTTTCCACCGGCACCACCAGCGGGTTGATGGCCAGCCACTTGGCCGCCGTCGCCGGCAGCAGGCTGCGGTCGTAGAGGATCGGCGTGAGGAAGAAGCCCAGCACCAGCAGCTGGCCGATCACGGTGGCGATGTCGCGCAGGAACACCTGCAGCACCGCCAGCAGCCGCGCCGCGGCCAGCGCGTAGACCGCCACCACCGCCAGCGCGGCGGCGGCGGCCGGCAGGCCCGGAAGCGACAGCGCGACGCCGAACGCCAGCAGCACTGCCAGCACCAGCACGAAGCCGGCCAGGTCCACGGCCACGCTGGCGGCCACGCGCGCGTCCACGTACAGCGCGTGCGGCACGGCCACCTTGCCGATCAGCGCGGCGTTGTCGGTGAGCGCGGTGACGCCGCGGTTGGCGGCGTTGGCGAACAGGTTCCAGGGCCACAGGCCCAGCGCGAGGAAGGCGGCGTACGGCAGTTCGCCGCCGTGCGCGCGCGCCGGCATCAGCTGGCCGAACACCCAGGCCAGCACCGCCAGCTGCAGCAGCGGCAGCAGCACCAGCCAGGCGGCACCGAGCAGGCTGCCGCGATAGCGCTCTTCCAGCTCCCGCCGCAGCAGCTCGCGGAAGACGGCGCGCGTTGCCGGCACCATGTCAGCGCTGCGGGGGTGCGGCGGGCTCGGCGCGGATCGGGTCCAGGGCGCGGAAGCGTTCGCCGTACTCGTCGGTGAGCTTGCGCGCCTCCGCCGGATCGCGGATCACGCGCGGCGTGACCAGGATGATCACCTCCGAACGGTCCGACGTGCGCGACTTGGTGCCGAACAGCGAGCCCACCACCGGCAGGCGGCTCAGGCCCGGCACGCCGCTGCTGCCCACCGTGGTGCCTTCGGTGATCAGGCCGGCCAGCATCACGGTTTCACCGCTCTTGATGGCCGCTTCGGTGATCAGGCTGCGCTTGTTGATGGGCACGTTGCCGGTGGGGTCGTTCGCGCGCGGCGGGCCGGGCGAGCTGACTTCCTGTTCGATCTCCATGAACACCGTGCCGTCGCGGCTGATGCGCGGGGTGACGGTGAGGATGACGCCGGTGTCGAGGTACTGCACCTGGGTGAAGGTGCCGTTGCCCGAGCCCGGGTTCTCGCCCGTGATGGGGTTGAAGCTGGTGGAGTTGACCGGGATCTTGGTGCCCACGTCGAGCTTGGCCTCGGCGTTGTTGCGCACCACCACCGAGGGCGTGGACAGCAGGCGCACGTCGGACACGTCGTCGAGCGCGGTGATCACCGCGGCGGCGTTCTTGCCCAGGAACGTCCAGCCCACGCCGTCGCCGCCGATGGTGCCGGCGATGTCGCCCCAGATGCTGCGGCCCTGCGCGCTGGGCAGCTGGGCCACGTCCTCGACCGCGTTCTCGAAGAACCAGCTCACGCCGTAGCTGAGCTCGCCCGTGAGCTGCACCTCGACCACCTGGGCCTCGATGTGCACCTGCAGCGGCATCGTGTCCAGGCGCTCGATGGCGCGGCGGATCGACTCCCACTGGCCGGGGCTGGCGCGCACCAGCAGCGCGTTGCTGGCTTCGACGGCGCTGATGGAAACGTCTTCGTCGTTGCCCAGCGCGATGCCATCGCCGCCGCAGTTGCCGGCCGCGCCGCTGTTGGACGCCTGCGCCGCCGCCTCGCGGCCCTTGGCGCCGGCGGCGTCGGGGGCGGGCGTGTCGGTGGAGCGGATCTGCACCGGCTCAAGGCCCGGCATGATCGAAGGCGAGGCGTTGGACTGGCCAGCCGCCGACGACGAACCGCCGCCGCCGAACCCCTGGCCGA
>JAPLSJ010000016.1 GCA_026398695.1 Arenimonas sp. | reverse complement strand
CCCGGGACGGGTGCCGTTTTGCACCCATAGATGCATGAAGCTTCTGTACCAGCGCGCGTAGGCCTGCCGCGCCAGGTCTTCGGCCTCCCCCTCACCCGGCGCGATCACCATGTGACGGGTGGTGCCCATCAGCGGCAGGCTCTCCGGCGCATTGCCGGCAGCGACCCACTCGATCCTGTAGCGATCGGTCATCACACGCACCTGACCCAGCGGCGCATTGCTCACCACGTTGCAGCGATTGGCCACGCACCATGGCACGCTGTCGGCATTGCCGATGCCGTACCAGAGCGGCGGGTGGGGTGCCTGTTTCGGCGCCATGGTGACGGGAACGCGCTCGAACGTGTGGAACTTGCCTGCAAAGCTCAACAAGCGCGATTCACTGGTGCCCGCAGCCAGTGCCTGCATGAGCACCTGGTAGGACTCCAGGTAACGCGCCTGCGCCTCCTGCGGGTCCACGCCGTAGTAGGCCAGCTCGAAGGGCGATATGCCACGGCCCACGCCCAACTGGAAACGGCCGCGGCTCATGTGATCGAGCATGCAGATCTCTTCAGCCAGGCGTAGCGGGTGGTAGAGCGCCAGCGTGTAGACCAGGGGACCGAACAGGATGCGCCGGGTGCGCTGCGCAACCGCGGAATGGAATACCGAGGGTGAAGGCGACATGCCCAGCGGCGTGGCATGGTGCTCGGCCGTGAGGTAGACATGCATGCCGACCCGCTCATAGGCCTACACCAGGCGCAGGCGGTTTTCGTAGAACACGTCCAGCGGCAGGCCGCTGTCGTCCAGATGGTCGAATACACCGAATCGCATGCTCATGCCGATCAGGAAAGCTGCCGGCCGCGTGCCAGCAGCGAGCGCGGCGCCAAGGCCGCGAAAAACCGCCGGAAGCCCAGGAACTGCTGCGCCCACCAGCCCCGACCGTAGTCGACACCCCGTGCCTGATCGCGAATGCCGGTGGCCGGCGCGCCGTCCCGAAAATCCGCCGTGCCGAACAACATGTCCCAGAACGGAAACAGGGCCCCGAAATTGATGCCCCGGCAGTGCCCTTCGTGCCCGTCCCCTACCGCATGATGCCAGCGGTGAAAACGCGGCGACACCAGCAGGCGTTCGCCAACCCTGCCGAACCACAGGCGGGTGTCGGCATGCGACAGGTTCTCGATGAGCACCGCGAAGGCGGCCAGCGCGATGAACTGCCCGGGCGGCACGCCGATGGCCCGCACGAACAGCGCCGTGGCCAGGGCGACGATGAGGTCATCGAGCACATGATTGCGGTTGTCGGTCCAGAACGTCATCTGGCGCTGGCTGTGGTGCAGGGCATGCAAGGCCCACCACCAGTCAAAACGGTGCTGCATGCGGTGGATCCAGTAGCCAAACAAATCAAGGATCACCAGGTAGGCGAAGAACGCCAGGACCGGGTCCGCGTCCAGCAGCGGGAACAGGGTCTCCAGGGTGGGCCGCACCACGCCCATGCCGTGCAGGGCACCATCGATCAGGCCTTCCAGCGGCAGCAACAGGAAGAAGAACAGGGTGGGCAGCACACCCAGCTTGGCCAGCAGGGTGTAGAGGACGTCGGTGCGGATGGCGTGGCGGTCGATGCGTGGCTCGATCGCGGTGAGCGCCTCGAGCGGGCGGAACACGGCGATCATCACCAGTACCTGGATGCCCCCCACGAGCGCCAGTTCAGTCCCCAGGTAGGCCTCCTCCACATAGTGCATCACGCCGATGGCGAACATGGCCGGCTGCACCAGGGTCTCGAACACCCAGGTGTGGAGCAGGCCGAACCAGTGCACCAGATAGCCCATGGCCTACGTCCCGGCCGCCACGGTGGCGAAGCAGAAGCCCCGGGCCTTCAGGCCCGTGATCAG
>JAPLSJ010000106.1 GCA_026398695.1 Arenimonas sp. | reverse complement strand
GATCTTGTGCGCGCCGGTGTGGTTGAGGTCCTCGCGCTTGAGCAGGATGCGCGCGCCGCCGACGTATTCCGACAGCCGCACCGCTTCGTAGATCGGGCTCGGGCGGCCGACGTAGTGGCGATAGTCGTGGCGCAGCTCGGCCAGGAACTGCGGGTCCTTGCTGTACTTGTCGTACGCGGCCTCGAGCTCGCGCAGTGGCCCGATCAGCGTCTCGGAAACAAACACGCCGCCATAGCGGCCGAAGTGCCCCGCGGCGTCGGGCCAGGCGCCGAAATCGGCGATGTCGGCGGCGGCTGGGATGTCATTGGCGGGCGTTGCGGTCTGCACGTCTTACCTCGTCTACGAATTGCTGCATTTTTTCGCCGTCCTTGATGCCCGGCGCGCTCTCGATGCCGCTCGACACGTCCACGGCGAACGGATGCGCGGCGCGGATAGCCTCGCCCACGTTGGCAGGCGTCAGGCCACCGGCCAGGAACACGGGCCGGCCCAGCGGCGGGATGGTGGTCCAGTCGAAGCGCGCGCCACCGCCACCGGGCTGTCCCGGGCCGTGGCCGTCAAGCAGGAAGGCACTGGCCGAAGGGTAGCGTTTCCGCGCAAGGGCCGCATCGGTGGCGCCCTGCCCCATCGGCACGGTCTTGATGAAAGGCAGGCCGAAACCGCGGCAGAACGCGTCGTCCTCGCTGCCGTGGAACTGCAGCAGCGTCGGCCTGAGCATGCGGATGGCGGCGGCGATTTCGCTGCCCGGGTTGTCCATGAACAGCGCCACGGCGTCCACCAGCGGCGGCACCACCTGGCGCAGCCCCTCGACCTGGTCGATCAGCAGCCGGCGCGGGCTGCCCGCGGCGAACACGAAGCCCAGCGCATCCACGCCCAGCTCCACGGCCAGGCGCACGTCGCCAGGGCGGGTCAGGCCACAAAACTTGATGCGCGTTCTCATGCCGACATTGTAGTCCTGCGCCGTGCGCGTGCCGTGTAGGCGCCGCAGACCGGTGGGTGGGACTTCAGTCCCGATGCCCTTGGGCCTGGAAGCGTCGGGACTGAAGTCCCTTCCACAAGGGCGGCGGGCCTGGAGGCCCTGCTACAGCGTGACGTCGGAGGGGAGTTGCCACTCGGCGGGATAGCGCGGGCCCAGGAACACCAGCCCGTTGGACGGCGCCGTGGGGCCGGCGACGGTCCGGTCGCGCCCGGCCAGCAGCTCGCCGGGCCAGGACTCGGGCTGCTCGCCGCGCCCCACCAGCAGCAGGCTGCCGACGAAGTTGCGCACCATGTGGTGCAGGAAGGCGTTGGCCTGCACCTCGACCACCACGCGGTCTTCCTCGCGCCGCACGCTGATTTCGTGGACGTTGCGGTTGGGGTGCGGCGCCTGGCAATGCACGGTGCGGAAGGCGCTGAAGTCGTGTTCACCGACCAGGGCCTGGGCTGCGCGATGCATGGCATCGGCGTCCAGCGGATGCCGCTCCCAGGTCAGGTAGTCGCGGTGCATGGCGGCGCGGGTGCGCCGGTTGAGCAACGTATAGCGGTAGCGGCGTGCGCGCGCCGAGTAGCGCGCGTGGAAATCCTGCGGCATCGGCTGGCACCACAGCACCGCGACGCCGCCGGGCAGCCGGCTGTTGGCGCCCTGCTGCAGCGCGAACGGCGTGCGGCCGGACGCCGTGTCCAGGTGCACCACCTGGCAGCGGGCGTGCACGCCGCTGTCGGTGCGGCCTGCGCACACGACTTCCAGCGGATGGTTGGCCACGAACGACAGCGCCGACTCCACCGCCGCCTGCACCGACGGCCCGTGCGACAGCCGTTGCCAGCCCTGGAAGCCACTGCCGTCGTATTCGATGCCCAGCGCGAAGCGAATGCTGGAAACAGCGGGGCCGGGTTGCCCCGGCCCCGGTTCCGCACCGTTGGCGGGCGGCGCGGGCTTAGCCAAGTTCCTTCAGCAGCCGCTCGGCCTCGGCGCGACCCACCGGGCCCGCCTCGGCAATGACTTCCTCGAGCATGCCGCGGGCACCTTCGATGTCGCCGATATCCAGGTAGGCCTTGGCCAGCTCGATCTTGGTGTCGCTGCCATCGTCGGCGTCCGGTTCGGCCACGGGCTCGGCCACGGGCTCGGCGTGCGGCGGGGCCGCCGCCGCGGGCTCGGCCGCGACGAAGGCGTCGTCGCCGGCGCCTGCCGCTGCGATGGCCAGGCGATCCCATTCCTCGTCCTGTTCGTCGCCCGCCAACGCCGGGGCCGGTGCGCTCAGTTCGAGGCTGTCGAGGTTGGCGACCTCGGCGGGCGTCAGCTTCCTGACCGGAACGGGCTCGGCCGCCGGGGCCGCGGGTGCGGGAGCACTGGCCGGCGCCGGGGATGCCGGCATCACGCCGGTGTCGCCGAAACGCGGCGTGTTCCAGCCGGCCTGGCTGAACAGCGGATTGTTCGGCGACAGCGCCACGCCCATCACCACGGCCTCGCGCCAGCGCGGGTCCAGGGTGCTGCGGACACGGTCGCGCATGGCCTTGGCCGACGCTTCGTACTCAAGCTTGTCGCCGCGCGCGTAGTGGTGGCGGAGCAGGCTGATATGGGTTTCGAGATCGTCGGGGCGGGCCGCGACGGCCGCCGCCAGGCGAACCAGTTCGGAATCCTGCGCCGGCTCTTCGACGGCCACCGCCTCTTCGGGGCGTACGGCGTCCTGCCGGGCGCCCGCCAGGCTGGCATGCAGCGCATCGTCGTCGGAAATACGGCGGCTGGGAGCCGGCATCGGGCTGGCGGTGCGGCGTCCACGCAGGGCCAGCACCAAACCGCCCAGCAGCACCAGGCCACCACCGCCCAGCACGAAGGGATTGAGGTACCACGGCGCCGGGGCGTCGGCAGCGGCGGGCGCGGCTTCGGCGGGGGCCGCATCGGCTGCGGCCACTTCAGGCGCCGGTGCCGGTGCGGGCGTGGCCACCGGAGCCGGCTGGCCCAGGCGTTCCTGCAGCGCCTTCATCTGGCTGTCCTGCAGTTGGATCAGACGCTGGCTGTCGGCCTGCTGCTGCTCGAGTTCGGCGAGCTGGGAACGCAGTTCGGCAACTTCCGACTCCCGGGCCGCGAGGTCTTCGCGGGTCTGGGTGAGCTCGGCGCGCAGCTCGCTGCCAGTGCCGGTGCCGCTGGCCCCGGACTGCACGCCGCGGGCGGCACGTTCGTCACCCGACGGCGGCACGATCTCGAGGCGGCCGTCGGGGGTGGCGGCCGGACGGCGGGGTGCGGCCGCGACCGGCGCCGGCTCGCTGGCCACGCTTTCGGCGGGCTGCGGCACCGGCTGGCGGCGGGACTGCCAGGCACCGGCCTGCTCGCGCACCAGGGCTTCGGCCTCGGCCGCGCCCAGGGTGGTCACTTCGTCGCGGCCCGGGATGCGCAGCACGGCGCCGCGCTTGAGCCGGTTGATGTTGCCGTCGATGAAGGCCTCGGGATTGGCGCGCTGCAGGGCCAGCATCATCTGGCTCATGGACACGCCGGGGTCGGGCTTGTTCTGGTTGGCGATGGCCCACAGCGTCTGGCCCTCGGCCACCGGGCCGAAACTGCCGGGATCGACCGGCTCGGGCGCCTGGACCGGGGCGGGCGCTGGCGCCGGCGGGGTCTGGACGATGGGCTCGGGTTCGGGTTCGGGCTCGGGCACGACCACCGGCTCGGGCTCGGGCTCGGGCTGCGGCGCCGGCTCGGGCTCGGCCGCGACCGGCTCGGGCTCGGGGACCGGCGCGGGCGCCGGTTCCGGGAGCGGCTCGGGCGCGACGGCGACGGGTTCGGGCGGCAGCTCGACGACCGGCGCAGGTTCCGGGGTCGGCTCGGGAAGCGGTTCCGGGGCCAGAAGGGTGTCGGTGACCACGAAGACCGGCTCGGGGTCCGCGATGGCGGTGGTCTGGGCCTCGGGCTGCTGGATCGGGGCCGGGGCCTGCACGGGCGCCGGGGCAACCGCCACCGAAGGAGCCTCGAGCGGGCGGATGACGGCGGGCGCGATGTAGGGCGGATCCACCAGGGCGCTGAACTCGCGCACCAGGCTGCCGCGACCCCAGTTGGCTTCGATCAGGAAGGTCAGGAAGGGTTCGGTGAAGCGTGCCGGCGTGGTGACGCGGATCACCGGCTGGCCGGCCGAATTGCGGCCCACGCTCATCTGCAGGTTGGCGGTGAGGCCGACCGGACGCTCCAGGCCGACCCGGGCGAAGGCCTCGGGCGAGGCCAGCCGGACTTCCAGCTCCTCGATTTCGCCCGCCGCCGCCGACAGGATCGGAATCTCGGCGACCAACGGTTCGTTGAGGCCGGACTTGACCTGTATCTGGCCCAGGCCGAGCGCATGGGCGCTGGATGCGCCCAGCGCCAGCGCGAGGGCCAAGGGAAGCTGCAGATGCCTGATGTTCACGCTTGAATCTCCCCGAAGAAGTCTGGCGTGACCACTCCCCTGCAGCGGTCCCGACGGTAGTGCCCGCCGAATATACCGGTCAGGAACGCTCTTTGACCACGAGTTCCGCCAACTGCACGGCGTTGAGCGCCGCGCCCTTGCGGATGTTGTCCGAGACGATCCACAGGTCCAGGCCGCGCGGGTGCGACAGGTCCTCGCGGATCCGGCCCACGTACACCGGGTCGGTCCCGGCCGCATGCGTCACCGGCGTGGGGTAGCCACCCGGCACGCGGTCGTCCACCACTTCCACCCCCGGCGCGGCCTCGAGCAGGGCGCGGGCCTCGGCGGCCGAGATCTTGGTGCGGGTCTCCAGGTGCACCGCCTCGGAGTGGCCGTAGAACACCGGCACGCGCACCGCGGTGGGGTTCACCTGGATGCGGTCGTCACCGAGGATCTTGCGCGTCTCCCACACCAGCTTCATCTCTTCCTTGGTGTAGCCGTTGTCCATGAAGTCGTCGATCTGCGGGATCAGGTTGAAGGCGATCTGCACCGCGAACTTCTTCGGCTCCAGCGTCTGGAAGCCGAGCATGGCGGCGGTCTGCTTGCCCAGCTCCTCCATGCCGCTGCGGCCGGCGCCCGACACCGACTGGTAGGTCGCCACGTTGATGCGCTCGATGCCCACCGCGCGGTGGATCGGCGCCAGCGCCACCAGCATCTGCATGGTCGAGCAGTTGGGGTTGGCGATGATGCCGCGCGGGCGGTTGGCCACCTGGTCGGGGTTCACTTCGGAAACCACCAGCGGCACGTCGTCGTCGTAGCGGAAGGCCGAGCTGTTGTCGATCACCACCACGCCGGCGGCGGCGAACTTCGGCGCATATTCCTTCGACACGCCGCCGCCCGCCGAGAACAGCGCGATGTCCACGCCGGCCGGGTCGAAGGTGGCCCGGTCCTCGACGACGATCTTGCGGGCGCCGTACTCGATTTTCTCGCCGGCCGAGCGCGAGCTCGCCAGCAGGTGCAGCTTGCCGATCGGGAACTGGCGCTCGGCCAGCACGGA
>JAPLSJ010000137.1 GCA_026398695.1 Arenimonas sp. | reverse complement strand
GGTGATGCTGGGCGTGTTCGTCACGGCCTTCTACAGCTTCCGCCTGCTGTACCTGACCTTCCACGGCAAGGAGCGCTTCCGCGAGGTCGCCGCCCATGACGACGGCCATGGCCACGATGCGCACCACGATGCGCACCACGATGCGCACCACGATGCGCACGGCCACGATGACCATGCCGCCGGCCACGATGACCACGGCCATGGCCACCACGGCCCGGTGGAGCCGCACGAGTCGCCCAAGGTGGTCACGATCCCGCTGATCCTGCTGGCCATCCCGTCCGTCCTGATCGGCTTCCTCACGGTCGGCCCGATGCTGTTCGGTGATTTCTTCCGCGGCGCGATCGAGGTGATGCCGGCGAACGACACCGTGGACGCCGTTGGCAAGCTGCTCTGGCACGACGACCACGGGTGGGTGATGGCGGCGGTGAAGTTCGGCGTGCACGCCGCGGAATCGCCGGTGTTCTATCTCGCCCTGGCTGGTTTCGCGTTCGCCACGTTCCTGTACATCTTCCGCCCCGATCTCGCCACCCGCATGCGCGCCAGCAAGCTTGGCGCCTTCTTCACCCGCATCCTCGAAAACAAGTACGGCTTCGACGACCTCTGGATCAAGGGCTTCGCCGGCGGCGGCATCAAGCTGGGCAAGTTCTCCTGGAAGCGCGGCGACGCCGGCCTGATCGACGGCCTGCTGGTGAACGGTTCGGCGGTGCTCGTCGACCGGGTTGCCGGCGTGCTGCGCCAGATCCAGACCGGACGCCTCTACAACTATGCCTTCGCCATGATCCTCGGCCTCATCGTCCTGTTGGCGGTGCTGGTGAAGACGGTCGGCGCCTGAGACAGACAAGGAAGACCTGATGGAAGCCAACTGGCCCCTGCTTAGCGTGCTGATCTGGCTGCCGATCCTCGGCGGCCTGCTCACGCTGGCCTTCGGCGACGCCCGTGCCCAGCAGGGCAAGGTGTTCGCCCTGGTGGTGGCGGTGGCCACCTTCGCCGCCAGCCTGATGCTGTTCGCGGGCCACGACGTGTCGTCGCCGGCGATGCGCTTCGTCGAGGACCACGCCTGGATCCCGAGCTTCGACATCCGTTACGCCCTGGGCGTGGACGGCCTGTCGATCGCGCTGATCGCGCTCACCACGCTCACCACGGCCCTGGTGCTGGTGGGCTCGTGGACTTCGGTCGAACGCCGCGCGCACCAGTACTTCGCCGCCTTCCTGATCCTGGAAGGCCTGATGGTGGGCGTGTTCTGCGCCCTGGACGCGATGCTGTTCTACGTGTTCTTCGAAGGCATGCTGATCCCGATGTTCATCATCATCGGCGTCTGGGGCGGCCCGAAGCGCGTGTACGCGTCGCTGAAGTTCTTCCTGTACACGTTCCTGGGCTCGGTGTTCATGCTGATCGGCCTGGTGTACCTGTACCTGCGCACGGTGGAGGCGGGCAACCCCAGCTTCCTGCTGGCGGACTTCTACCAGCTCAAGCTGACGATGGCCGAGCAGACCTGGCTGTTCTTCGCCTTCCTGGCCGCGTTCGCGGTGAAGGTGCCGATGTTCCCGGTGCACACCTGGCTGCCCGACGCCCACGTCGAGGCGCCCACCGGCGGCTCGGTGATCCTGGCGGCGATCATGCTCAAGATCGGCGGCTACGGCTTCCTGCGCTTCACCCTGCCGATCGTGCCGGACGCGGGGCAGGAGTGGGCCTGGCTGGTGATCGGCCTGTCGCTGATGGCCGTGATCTACATCGGCCTGGTGGCGCTGGTGCAGGAGGACATGAAGAAGCTGATCGCGTATTCGTCGATCGCGCACATGGGCTTCGTCACCCTCGGCACCTTCATCGCCTTCGCGCTGGTGCGCGAGCTGGGCAACACCGACGCCGCGCAGCTGGGCCTGCAGGGCGCGATGGTGCAGATGATCTCGCACGGCTTCATTTCCGGCGCCATGTTCTCGTGCGTGGGCGTGGTCTATGACCGCATGCACAGCCGCATGATCCGCGACTACGGCGGCGTGGCCAACACCATGCCGTGGTTCGCCGCGTTCTTCGTCTTCTTCGCGATGGCCAACTCGGGCCTGCCGGGCACGTCGGGCTTCGTGGGCGAGTTCATGGTCATCCTGGCCGCGTTCCAGCACAACGTCTGGGTCGCCTTCGGCGCCGGCTTCACCCTGATCCTGGGTGCCGCCTACACGCTGTGGATGGTCAAGCGCGTGATCTATGGCGAGGTGGCCAACCACCACGTCGCCGAACTGACCGACATCAACGGCCGCGAGGCGTTCGTGCTGGGCGTGTTCGCACTGGGCACGCTGGCCCTGGGCGTCTACCCCAAGCCGCTGACCGACCTCATGGAAGCACCGATCGCGCAGCTGCTCGTGCAGCTCGCCGCCACCAAGCTGTAAGGGAACAAGAATGGCCCTGCCGATGCCCACACTTGCCGACCTGGTACCCCTGGGACCGGAAATCTTCGTCTGCGGGGCCGCGTTCGCCCTGCTGATGATCGATCTGTTCCTGTCCGACCAGCGGCGCGGCCTGAGCCACTTCCTGGCGCTGTTCATCCTGGCCGCCGCGGCGGTGCTCACCGCCCGCGACATGGCGATGCAGCCGGTGTACGCCATGGCGGACATGTTCGTGCGCGACACCGCCAGCGACGTGCTCAAGATCGGCGTGTACCTGGTGGCCGGTGCGTCGTTCGTCTATGCCAAGCCCTACCTGCAGGACCGCGGCCTGTTCAAGGGCGAGTTCTACGCGCTGGGCCTGTTCGCGGTGCTGGGCATGATGCTGATGATTTCCTCGGGCAGCATGCTCACCCTGTACCTGGGGCTGGAACTGCTGGCGCTGAGCTCGTACGGCCTGGTCGGCATGGACCGCGACAACCCGCGCTCTGCCGAGGCGGCGATGAAGTACTTCGTGCTCGGCTCGCTGGCCTCGGGCATGCTGCTTTACGGCATGTCGATGGTTTACGGCGCCACCGGCAGCCTGCAGCTGGGCGAGATCCACGCCGCCGCGGCCAGCGCCGGCGACCGCACGCTGCTGCTGTTCGGCGTGGTGTTCATCCTGGTGGGCATCTCCTTCAAGTTCGGCGCGGCGCCGTTCCACATGTGGCTGCCGGACGTCTACACCGGCGCGCCCACCGCGATCACCCTGTTCATCAGCTCGGCGCCCAAGATCGCGGCGTTCGGCATGGCCTACCGCCTGCTCGATTCGGGCGTGGGCCCGCTGGACGCTTATTGGCAGGACATGGTGGCCTGGCTGGCCGCGCTGTCGCTGGTGATCGGCAACCTGGTGGCGCTGGTCCAGACCAACCTCAAGCGCATGCTGGCGTATTCCACCATCTCGCACGTGGGCTTCCTGTTCATGGGCATCGCCCAGGGCGGCCAGGCCGGCTATTCGGCGGCGATGTTCTACGCCATCAGCTACGCCATCATGTCGGCCGCGGCCTTCGGCGCCATCATCCTGCTGTCGCGCAAGGGCTTCGAGGCCGAGGGCATCGCCGACTTCCGCGGCCTGTGGTCGCGCAACCCGGTGCAGGCGATGCTGGTGCTGTTCGTGATGGCCTCCCTGGCCGGCGTGCCGCCGTTCCTGGGCTTCTGGGCCAAGCTCGAAGTGCTGCGCGCGGCGCTCGACGCCGGCCTGATGTGGCTGGCCGTGGTGGGCGTGGTGTGCGCGGTGATCGGCGCGTTCTACTACCTGCGCGTGATCAAGGTGATGTTCTTCGACGAGCCGGAAGGCGAGGGCGCGAAGATCCATCCCGACGGCCACCTGCGCGCGCTGTTCGCGGTGAATGCGTCCGCGCTGCTGGTGCTGGGCCTGTTCGCCGAGTGGCTCATGGGCTGGTGCCGCCGGTGCGTGTCTTCATGGGTGCCCCACGGAGTTCGGGTGAGGGTGCGCTCCGATGCTTACGCGTGCGGATCCGGATCAAGGCCAGTCATCTTTCTTGCGGATCAGGTTGGGCTAAGACGGCCGTGGCATGAACCCGGTCCTCGCCCATCGCGGCGCGTCCCTTCGGACACTTGGTGTGGCGGCCTGGCCAGCGTGGAAGGTGGCCAGTACGAACCTCCTATCCGCCCGGCGGCGGAGGTGAGTTCCTCGCGCGCACAACGTGACCTCCGGTGTTGTACGCGGCGCACAGGCGATCACCGGTTGATCGCAAAGCGTCCGGTGTGACCTGTTGACGGCTTGCACAGGAATGCTCTCTTGCCCCGGCCCAGCAGCAGCGCCGCAACTGCCGACGCGCCTGCACATCCGACCGGAAAAGAGATGCAGAGGGGTCTTCGCGACGAACCCACCCCCGCCGCCGGGCGGATAGGACTCTCACTCTTGCCACCTTCCACGCTGGCCAGGCTCCCACACCTCGCGTCCGAAGGGACGCGCGCGGGTGGCACGCAGGTAGAAAGCGCCACGACCTGATTAGCCAAACCAGGTCAGCGAGAAAGATGCCCGGCCTTGGTCCAGATCGTGATGCGCAAGCATCGGAGCGGATAGCCACGGGCCTTTCGTCCACCAAACCAGATGATCCGCACCGGGCGCGCCGCGGAGGCGGGGGTCGCTTCCTGCGAAATAAAAGAAGCCTACACTGAGCAGGAAGCGACCCCCGCCACCGCGGCGGGACCGGCGCCGGATCAGTGCCCCCCCAAGTGCGATCGGTGTGCCCAGACGACCAGCCCGCGCATGGTTCCCCAGCTGCGCAAACAGCCAAAGAACATCGGGCTTGCGCCGACCGCGGGCAAGCCCCTATAATGCGCGTCTACTGCTGCGGGGTGGAGCAGTCTGGCAGCTCGTCGGGCTCATAACCCGAAGGTCGCAGGTTCAAATCCTGCCCCCGCTACCAGTTTCTGGCTTTGGTTCCGAAAGGATTCATCGCACAGGCTTTTTCCCTCGGGTTGGCCAGTTTGGCGGCCCCGGGAAGCCGGAACCTGGATGTACCGGAAAAGGGCCTTATGGCCCTTTTTTGTTTTCGAAATTCCGCAAACGCACGAGGCGAACCCCGAAACGATGTCCGGCAAGGCGACTGAAATCATCGAACTGCTCTCGCCCACGGTCGTGGCGCTGGGCCTTGAATTGCTGGGCGTGGAGTTCGCTCCCACCGGCAACAGCGCGATGCTGCGCCTGTACATCGATGCGCCGGGACGCCTGGTCGCCATCGAGGACTGCGAGGCCGTGAGCCGTGAAGTGGCGGCCGTGCTCGACATCAACGACCCGATCGCCTCGGCCTACACGCTGGAAGTGTCGTCGCCGGGCATCGACCGCCCGCTGTTCACCGCCGAGCAGTTCGGCCGCTTCATCGGTGAACAGGCCCGCGTCACCCTGCGCATGGCCCAGGACGGCCGCCGCCGCTTCCAGGCCCGCATCACCGGCGTCGAGGGTGACGACGTGCTGATGGCCCACGAGGCCGGCGACATGCGCATCCCGCACGACAATATCGAGAAGGCGCGCCTGGTCCCCGACCTGGTCGCCCTGGGCCTCGCGGCCCAGCCCAAGCCCACTGGCCCTGACGGCATCCGCCGCAAGAAGCCGAAAAAAGAATCCTGA
This sequence comes from Arenimonas sp., assembly GCA_026398695.1. GTDB lineage: Bacteria > Pseudomonadota > Gammaproteobacteria > Xanthomonadales > Xanthomonadaceae > Arenimonas. The sequence goes on along the minus strand of JAPLSJ010000137.1, from coordinate 25,021 downwards.
TCAACCCCGAGGCGGTTAGGCCGCCTTTGACGGAGCTGTAGACGATGAGCAAGGAACTGTTGCTGGTGATGGAAGCGGTGGCCAACGAGAAGGGCGTGCCGCGCGCCGTGATCATCGAAGCGATGGAGGCCGCCCTGGCCTCCGCCGCCAAGAAGCGCTACCACGAGCAGGACGTGTCCGTGCGCGTGGCCATCGACCCCAAGGACGGCAGCTACGAAACGTTCCGCCGCTGGGAAGTGGTGGCCGACGACGTGGTGATGGAATCGCCCGAGCGCCAGATCCGCCTGATGGACGCGGTCGACGAGAAGGAAGGCGCCGTGGTCGGCGACTACGTCGAAGAGCAGGTCGAGAACGCCGAGTTCGGCCGCATCGCCGCCCAGGCCGCCAAGCAGGTCATCGTGCAGCGCGTGCGCGAAGCCGAGCGCACCCAGGTGCTGGAAGCCTGGCGCGACCGCATCGGCGAGCTGGTGAACGGCATCGTCAAGCGCGTCGAGCGTGGCAACGTGTTCGTGGACCTCGGCGGCAACGCCGAAGCCTTCATCCCCAAGGACAAGGCCATCCCGCGCGACGTGCTGCGCCCGGGCGACCGCGTGCGCGGCTACCTGCTGGACGTGCGCGCCGAGACCCGCGGCCCGCAGCTGTTCATCAGCCGCACCGCGCCTGAATTCATGATCGAGCTGTTCAAGCTCGAAGTGCCGGAAGTCGGCCAGGGCCTGGTGGAAATCAAGGCCGCCGCGCGTGACCCGGGCGACCGCGCCAAGATCGCCGTGCTCGCGCACGACCACCGCACCGATCCGATCGGTGCCTGCATCGGCATGCGCGGTTCGCGCGTGCAGGCCGTCAGCAACGAGCTCAACGGCGAGCGCATCGACATCGTGCTGTGGTCGGACAACCCGGCGCAGTTCGTCATCAACGCCATGGCGCCGGCCGAAGTGCAGTCCATCATCGTGGACGAGGAACGGCACTCGATGGACCTCGCGGTCGCCGAGGACAAGCTCGCCCAGGCCATCGGCAAGGGCGGCCAGAACGTGCGCCTCGCCAGCCGCCTGACGGGCTGGCAGCTCAACGTCATGACCCAGGACCAGGTAACCGCCAAGTCCGAGGGTGAGCAGTCGGCCGCGCGCCAGCTGTTCATGGACAAGCTGGAAGTGGACGAAGAGATCGCCGGCATCCTCGTCGCCGAGGGCTTCAGCACGGTCGAGGAAATCGCCTACGTGCCGGCCGCCGAGCTGCTGGCGGTGGAAGGCTTCGACGACGACATCGTCGAGGAGCTGCGCGCCCGCGCCCGCGACGCGCTGCTCACCGCCGCGCTGGCGGTCGAGGAAGAGATCGAAGACCACAAGCCGGCCGACGACCTGCTTTCGCTCGACGGCATGGACGAGGCCCTGGCCTACACGCTGGCGGGCCGCGGCATCGTCACACGTGACGACCTGGCTGACCTCGCCACCGACGACATCACCGACATCGAAGGCATGGATGCCGACCGCGCCGCCAAGTTGATCATGGCCGCGCGCCAGCATTGGTTCGAATAAGGCAGCCGCTACAAGCCGTTACAAGACTCACCATCGCGCGCCGACCGGCGCGCAGCCCCAAGGAATCACCTACCAATGTCTGAAGTCACCGTTGCTTCGCTGGCCAAAGTGCTGGGAATGCCCACCGAGAAGCTGCTCGAGCAGCTGGCCGGCGCCGGCATGACCTTCAGCGGGCCGGATCAGGTGGTCAGCAGCACCGAGAAGATGAAGCTTCTCGGTTTCCTCCGCCGTACCCACGGCAAGGAAGAAGCACCGGCGGACAACGCCGTGCCCAAGAAGATCACCCTGCAGCGCCGCAAGCAGGAAGAGCTGACCGTCAGCGCCGGCAAGACCAAGTCCACGGTCACCGTCGAAGTGCGCCAGAAGCGCACCTACGTCAAGCGCGACGACGCCGATGCGCCGGTGGTGACCGACGAGCGCCAGGACGCCCTGCGCAAGCTCGAGGAATCCAAGGCCAAGAACGACGCCGAGCTGGCCGCGCTGAGCGAGACCGACCGCAAGCGCAAGATCGAACGTGACGCCGCCGAGCAGGCGCGTTTCCTGGCCGAGAATCCGCCGCCGCCGCCGGCCGTGGTCGAGGAGATGGTCGAGGAAATCGCCGCTCCCGTGCCCGCGCCGACGCCCGCCCCGGTCCGCCCGCGGGTGGCCGAATCCGAGCGCGCCGCGCCCGGCGCCATCGTCATCCACGAGCCGCGCAAGGCCCGCATGGAGCCCAAGGCCCCCGAGCGCAAGCCCGGCCCGATGGCGCGCCCGACCCCGGGCGGCCCGCGTCCGCCGCCGCTGGGCGCCGCCAAGGTGCCGCCGAAGAAGAACGTCGTGCGCGGCTCCAACTCGATGGTCGACAACGAGGGCGAAGAGGGCCAGGCGCAGCGTTTCGCGGCCGGCCAGCTGCACCTCACCGAGTCCGAGCGCGCCCGACGCGGCGCCGCGGGCAACCGCAAGAAGCCCAAGATGCGCATGTCCGAGCCGTCGCGCACGGCCAGCGGCCAGCACGGCTTCTCGCGCCCGACCGCGCCGATCGTGCGCGACGTCTACATCGGTGAGTCCATCACCGTCGCCGACCTGGCCGCCAAGCTGGCCATGAAGGGCGGCGAAGTGGTGCGCTCGCTGTTCAAGATGGGCGTGATGGCCACCATCAACCAGGTGATCGACCACGACACCGCCGTGCTGGTGGTGGAAGAGCTCGGCCACCGCGCCAGCAAGGCCAACGACGACGACGCCGAGATCGCGCTGGTCGCGCACCAGGACGTGGTGCAGGGCGAGCGCCGCACACGCCCGCCGGTGGTCACCATCATGGGCCACGTCGACCACGGCAAGACCTCGCTGCTCGACTACATCCGCCGCACCAAGGTGGCCACCGGTGAAGCCGGCGGCATCACCCAGCACATCGGCGCGTACCACGTCGAAACCGACAAGGGCGTCATCAGCTTCCTCGACACCCCGGGCCACTCGGCCTTCTCGGCCATGCGTGCCCGCGGCGCCAGGCTCACCGACATCGTGGTGCTGGTGGTGGCGGCCGACGACGGCGTGATGCCGCAGACCGTCGAAGCGGTGAACCACGCGCGCGCCGCCAAGGTGCCGCTGCTGATCGCCGTGAACAAGATGGACAAGCCCGAAGCCAACCCGGACAACGTCAAGCAGGGCCTGGTCAAGCTTGAAGTGGTGCCGGAAGAGTGGGGCGGCGACGTGCAGTTCGTGCCGATCTCGGCCAAGACCGGCATGGGCGTGGACGCGCTGCTCGAAGCGATCGCGGTGCAGGCCGAAGTCATGGAACTCACCGCCGTGTACGACGCCCGCGCCACCGGCGTGGTGATCGAATCGGCGCTCGACAAGGGCCGCGGCCCGGTCGCCACCGTGCTGGTGCAGCAGGGCACCCTGAAGAAGGGTGACTACCTGGTGTGCGGCGTGCACTACGGCCGCGTCCGCGCGCTGTTCGACGAGAACGGCAAGCAGACCGAACAGGCCGAACCGTCCATCCCGGTGCAGGTGCTCGGCCTGTCGGGCGTGCCCGACGCCGGCGACGACTTCGTGGTCGTGGCCGACGAGCGCCTCGCCAAGGAAGTAGCGCAGCAGCGCGACACCAAGCGCCGCGAGTCGCGCCTGGTCGCCACCGCCGGTTCGCGCATGGAAGACATCATGGCGTCCATGGGCCAGAACCTCGGCCAGGCCAACCTCAACCTGCTGGTGAAGGCCGACGTGCAGGGCTCGGTGGAGGCGCTGCGCCAGTCGCTGGTCGCGCTGTCCAACGACCTGATCAAGATCAACGTCATCAGCTCCGGCGTGGGCGGCATCACCGAGTCCGACGCCACGCTGGCCGCCACGTCCAAGGCCGTGATCATCGGCTTCAACGTGCGCGCCGACGCCACCGCCCGCCGCATCATCGAGAACAACGGCCTCGACCTGCGCTACTTCTCGATCATCTACGACGTCATCGACCAGGTGAAGCAGGTGGCTTCCGGCCTGCTGGGCGTGGAGATCCGCGAAGAGATCCTGGGCATCGCCGAAGTCCGCGACGTGTTCCGCAGCTCCAAGTTCGGCGCGGTCGCCGGTTCGCTGGTCATCGAGGGCACGGTCAAGAAGTCCAAGCCGATCCGCGTGCTGCGCAACTCGGTGGTGGTGTTCGAGGGCGAGCTGGAATCGCTGCGCCGCTTCAAGGACAACGTCGAGGAAGTCCGCTCGGGTACCGAGTGCGGCATCGCGGTGAAGGCCTACAACGACGTGCAGCCTGGCGACCAGATCGAATGCTTCGAGCGCATCGAGGTCCAGCGCACGCTGTAAGGCGAGCGCGAACCCATGGCGAACAAGAGCTTCCATCGCACCGATCGCGTCTCGGCCCAACTGCGCCGCGACATCGGCCTGATCGTGCACCAGGCGGTGCGCGAGTACGGCCTGCCTTCGGTGAGCGTGTCGGACGTCGAGGTCACCCGTGACCTCGCGCACGCCAAGGTCTTCGTCACCGCGCTGCTGGCCGAACAGGGCCCGGCGGCGGTGAAGGCGCTCAAGGAAATCGCGCCCGAGCTGCGCTACCGCCTGGGACAGGCGGTGCGCATGCGCCACGTGCCCGAGATCCACTTCCATTACGACGACTCGGTCGACAAGGGCGAGCGCATCGACAAGCTGCTGCGCGACAACCCGCCCAGCGAATCCACCGACTGAGCCACGGCCGGCCCGTGGCCAAGACCGTCTTCCGGCCGCTCGACGGCATCCTGCTGCTCGACAAGCCCGCCGGCTACAGCTCCAACCAGGCCCTGCAGGACGTGCGGCGGCTGCTGCGCGCGGAAAAGGGCGGCCACACCGGCGCGCTCGACCCGCTGGCCACCGGCCTGCTGCCCCTGTGCTTTGGTGAAACCACCAAGATCGCCGGCCTGCTGCTGGGCGGCCGCAAGGCCTACCGCGCCCGCATCCGCCTGGGCACCACCACCGACACCGACGACTCCGACGGCCTGGTGCTGCGCGAGCGGCCCGTGCCCGCGCTGGACCGCGCGGCGGTCGAGGCGGCGCTGGCACCGTTCGCGGGCCGCATCCGCCAGCGGCCCCCGATCTATTCGGCGCTCAAGCAGGGCGGCGAGGCCCTGTACGTGAAGGCCCGCCGCGGCGAGACCATCGACGTGCCCGAGCGCGAGGTGGAGGTGCACGACATCAGCCTGGCGGACCTCTCGGGCGACGAACTCACCCTGGACGTGACCTGCGGCTCGGGCACCTACATCCGCAGCCTGGCCCGTGACCTGGGCGAGTCCCTGGGCTGCGGCGGCCACATCACCGCGCTGCGCCGCCTGTGGGTGGAGCCCTTCCGCGAGGCCCGCGCCTGGACCCTGGGCGAACTGCAGACCGTGGCCGAGACCGAGGGCGAAGCCGGGCTGGAGGCGCTGCTGCTGCCGGTGGAGCAGGGGCTGGCGCATTGGCCGACGGTGATCGTGGACTGGGACGAGGGCAGGCGGCTGGGGATGGGGCAGGTGGTCCAGCTGGGGGAGTCGGGCCTGAAGTCCCTCCCACAGGGGGTTGCCAGCGCCATGGGCCCCTCGGGCCCCGTCCTCACCAGCACCCCCGACCCTGCGGAAGGGACTTCAGTCCCGACGCTCCTGGCCGTGAACGTGCTCAACGAAGCAGGCCGCTCCCTGGGCCTGGCCGAACTCTCCGACGGCGGCAAACTCCGCGCCAAACGCCTTTTCCGCTGGGCCAGCGCCTCCTGACAGGCCGGCTTCGCGCATAACGCCTTGTCCGGAAAGGCCCGCCCGGCTATAATTCCGCGGCTCTCACGAGCACCTCCCAACCGGCGGGCCACGCGGTGCGACGTCAATCCTGGCGACGTTCCTGCAGGCTGCGCATCACCAGAGAAGATAAAACCATGTCCGTCGATTCCGCCAAGATCATCGAAGAGTTCAAGCGCGTCCCCAACGACACCGGCTCCCCGGAAGTCCAGGTGGCCCTGCTCTCCGCCCGCATCGACCACCTCACCGACCACTTCAAGGCCCACAAGCAGGACCACCACTCCCGCCGCGGCCTCCTGAAGATGGTCAACCAGCGCCGCAGCCTGCTTGGCTACCTCAAGAAGAAGGACGCCAAGCGTTACCAGGCCCTGATCGAGCGCCTCGGCCTGCGCCGCTAAGAAAAGAAAACCAACGCGGCGCAGAGATGCGCCGCGTTGCATTTGGGGCCCCGGAAAGCGCCGGGGCCAAACCGCCGGGCAGGGTGCCCGACGGATCGAATCCGAAGATGAGGAATTCACATCGTGGCGAAAGTAACCAAGACGTTCCAGTACGGTCAGCACCAGGTCACCCTTGAGACGGGCGAAATCGCCCGCCAGGCCGGTGGCGCAGTCGTCGTGAAGTTCGGCGACACGGTCGTGCTGGTGACGGCAGTCGGCAACAAGAATGCGCGCGAAGGCATGGACTTCTTCCCGCTCACCGTCGACTACATCGAGAAGTTCTACGCCGGCGGCCGCATCCCGGGTGGCTTCTTCAAGCGTGAAGGCCGCCAGACCGAGCGCGAGACGCTGGTGTCGCGCCTGATCGATCGCCCGATCCGCCCGCTGTTCCCCGAGCACTTCCGCAACGAAGTGCAGGTCATCGCCACCGTGATGTCGATGAACCCGGAAATCCACGGCGACATCCCGGCCCTGATCGGCGCGTCCGCCGCGCTGGCCCTGTCGGGCATCCCGTTCGCGGGCCCGATCGGCGCCGCCAAGGTCGGCTACGCCAACGGCCAGTACCTGCTCAACCCGACGGTCACCGAACTCAAGACCTCCGACCTCGAGCTCGTCGTCGCCGGTACCGCCAACGCGGTGCTGATGGTCGAGTCCGAAGCCAAGGAACTGAGCGAAGACGTGATGCTGGGCGCCGTGATGTTCGGCCACCAGCAGCTGCAGGTCGTCATCAACGCCATCAACGAGCTGGTCGCCGAAGTCGGCGTCAAGCATTGGTCCTGGACCGCGCCGGAAAAGGCGCAGGCCCCGATCGACGCGCTCAAGGCCGCCATCGGCAACAAGCTCGAAGGCGCCTTCCAGGTGCGCGACAAGCTCGAGCGCAAGGAAGCCATCTCGGCGGTGAAGAAGGAAGTCATCGCTTCCATGGCCGCGCAGATCGAAGCCAATGGCTGGAACGCCGCCGACCTGTCGAAGGAATTCGGCGAGTTCGAGTACTCCACCATGCGTGACTCGGTGCTCAAGACCCGCACCCGCATCGACGGCCGCGACCTGTCCACCGTCCGCCCGATCACCGTCAAGACCGGCGTGCTGCCGCGCACCCACGGCTCGGCGCTGTTCACCCGCGGCGAAACGCAGGCCATCGTGGTCACCACGCTGGGCACCGCGCGCGACGGCCAGGTCATCGACGCCGTCGAAGGCGAGTCGAAGGACCACTTCCTGTTCCACTACAACTTCCCCCCGTACTCGGTGGGCGAAGCCGGCGGCATGATGGGCCCGAAGCGTCGCGAGATCGGCCACGGCCGCCTTGCCCGCCGCGGCGTCCAGGCCGTGATGCCGACCATGGAATCGTTCCCGTACACCATCCGCGTGGTCTCGGAAATCACCGAGTCCAATGGCTCCTCGTCGATGGCCTCGGTTTGCGGCTCGTCGCTGGCGCTGATGGACGCGGGCGTGCCGATCAAGGCGCCGGTCGCCGGCATCGCCATGGGCCTGATCAAGGAAGGTTCGGACTTCGCCGTGCTGTCGGACATCCTGGGTGACGAAGACCACCTGGGCGACATGGACTTCAAGGTCGCGGGCACCGAGGGCGGCATCTCCGCCCTGCAGATGGACATCAAGATCGACGGCATCACCGAAGAGATCATGAAGGTCGCGCTGGCCCAGGCCAAGCAGGGCCGCCTGTTCATCCTCGGCGAAATGGCCAAGGTCATCTCGACCTCCCGCACGGAGATGTCCGAGTACGCCCCGCGCCTGCTGACGATGAAGATCCACCCGGACAAGATCCGCGAAGTGATCGGCAAGGGTGGCTCGGTCATCCAGGCCATCACCAAGGAAACCGGCACCCAGATCGACATCCAGGACGACGGCACCATCGTCATCGCGTCGGTCAACGCCGCCGCTGCGCAGGCCGCCAAGGAGCGCATCGAGTCCATCACCTCCGACGTGGAGCCGGGCCGCATCTACGAAGGCAAGGTCGCCAAGATCATGGACTTCGGTGCGTTCGTCACCATCGCCCCGGGCAAGGACGGCCTGGTGCACGTGTCGCAGATCTCCAACGAGCGCGTCGAGAAGGTTTCCGACAAGCTCAAGGAAGGCGACATCGTCAAGGTCAAGGTGCTGGAAGTCGACAAGCAGGGCCGCATCCGCCTGTCGATGAAGGCCGTCGAGGAGGGCGAGGGCCTGTAAGCCCCCGCCGCACTTCGCACGATCCGGAAAAGCGGGCTTCGGCCCGCTTTTTCTTTGCCCCCCTGTGGGAGGGACTTCAGTCCCGATGCCTTTCGCCAAAAGCATCGGGACTGAAGTCCCTCCCACAGGGAGTTTGGCTATTGGGCGGGGGATTTGGCACCCTGTATCTGCATTCCACCGGGCCCACGCCATGAAGCGCCACTTTTCCATGCTCCGCGAGTTCCACCTGGCCGACTGGTTCACGCTGGCCAACGCCTTCTGCGGCACCGGCGCCATCTTCGCCGCCATGCGCTTCCTGCAGGACGGGCGCACGTCCGACCTGCTGTGGGGCATGGCGCTGATCCCGCTGGCCTTCGTGTTCGATGCGCTGGACGGCAAGATCGCGCGCTGGCGGCATACGGCGTCCACGCTTGGCCGCGAGCTTGATTCGCTTTCCGACGTCATCTCCTTCGGTGTGGCCCCGGCCGCGCTGGCCTACGCCTGCGGCATGCAGGGAGGGTGGGACTGGCTGGTGCTGTCCTACTTCGTGTGCTGCGGCGTGAGCCGCCTGGCGCGCTACAACGTCACCGCCGAATCGCTCACCGGCGACGAGGGCAAGGTGAAGTACTTCGAAGGCACGCCCATCCCCACCAGCCTGGCGCTGGTGGTGGTGCTGGCGGTGGCCACCTGGCAGGGCCGCATCGGCGACGCGCTGTGGTTTGGCAGCATCGACCTGGGCTGGCAGCTGCATCCGCTGGTGCTGCTGTTCGCGCTGTCGGGCTCGCTGATGATCAGCAAGACGATGCACGTGCCCAAGCCCTGACATCGCGGCGCGCGCATGGACCTGATCCTGATCATCCTGGACCTGGTGGGCACGTTCGTGTTCGCGCTCAGCGGCGCGCTGGTGGGCGTGCGGCACCGGCTGGACCTGTTCGGCGTGCTGGTGCTTTCCTTCGTCGCCGCCAATGGCGGCGGCGTGATGCGCGACACGATGATCGGCGCCACGCCGCCGGCCGCGCTGCAGGACTGGCGATACGTCGCCATCTCCATCGCCGCCGGGCTGCTGACCTTCTGGCGCGCCGGCGCCATCGAGCGCTGGCGCAACCCGGTGCAGTCGCTCGACGCGGTGGGCCTGGGCGTGTTCGCCGTGGCCGGTGCGCTCAAGGCGCAGGCCTTTGGCCTGGGGCCGGTGGGCGCGATGCTGCTGGGCATGCTCACCGGCATCGGCGGCGGCATGCTGCGCGACGTGCTGGTGGCGCAGGTGCCCACCGTGCTCAAGGCCGAGCTCTACGCCATCGCCGCGCTGGCGGGTGCCGGCGTGGTGGTGATGGGCACCGCGCTGTCGCTGCCGGTGGCGTGGGTGGTGGTGGCCGGCGTGGTGGCCTGCACCGGCCTGCGCCTGTTCGCCATCCGCCGCGGCTGGGCACTGCCGTTGGCGCGCCCGCCGGAGTGATCCGGACGGACCGGAGGCCGTCCGGTGCCGCTTTCTTCGTTTCGTTGTCGAGCGCGAAAATGATGATTGTTGGGCCGTCGTTGCAGGCGTAGCGTGCCTTCACGCGGGGCCTGTCGCCCCGCAGGGGGAGCACCATGAAGACCAGCATCATCGCAATCAGCCTCGGCCTGGCGATGGCCGGAAACGTGCACGCCGCTTGCAGCAGCGCCGACAAGGCGGCGCTCGAAGCTTTCGACAGGGCCTGGGCCGCGGCCTCGGAAAAAGGGGACGCCACCGCCATGGCGGCCTACTACAGCGACGACTACCAGGGCCTCGCGCCCGGCGGCGGCATGGACAAGCAGGCGGCGATCGCCGACGCCATCGCCAATGCCCGTGAAGGGGGCGACGCGGTCGTGACCAAGCCCGATTTCTACCAGATCCACTGCAGCGGCAACACCGCCGTCATCAGCCACCGCAACGTCACCACCAGCGGCACCGGCGACGAGGCCGAAACCTGGTACGGGCGCAGCGTGCACCACATGGTGAAGGAGGGCGGCGACTGGAAGGTGCTGTCCAACACCGGCCATCCGCTTGGCGACGGCGGCATCGTCACCTACCTGGACCTGGAGTGGAACATCGCCGAGCTTGCCGGCGACAAGGCCTGGTTCGAACGCAACCTGGCCGAAGACTACGTGGGCGTCACCAGCCGCGAAGGCTCGCTGGAGACCAAGGAGCAGTTGATCGCCGCGCTGGGCACGTACAAGGTGACCCAGGCCGACAGCACAGACGTGCGCACCAATGTGGACGGCGACCGCGCCCAGGTCACCGGCATCTACCACACGAGCGGCACCGACAAGGACGGCAAGGCGTTCCAGCACAAGACGCGCTACATCGACACCTTCGTCAAGCGCGACGGCCGCTGGCAGATCTGGTCCTCGCAGGGCACCCCCGTCACGCCGTAACCGCGCCCGGCAAGAGGGACTTCAGGCCCGACGCTCTTCATCGTCGGGCCTGGAGGCAGCAGGGCGCTGCCGCTCGCGCGCAGCCCGGGCCGGAAGTCAGTCAAACCCACCCGGTGGCGTAGAACACGCCGATGATCACGAACACCGCCATCGTCTTGATGATCGTGATGGCGAAGATGTCCTTGTAGGCCTGCCGATGCGTCAGCCCGGTCACCGCCAGCAGCGTGATCACCGCGCCGTTGTGCGGCAGCGTGTCCATGCCGCCGCTGGCCATCGAGGCCACGCGGTGCAGCACTTCCATCGGGATGTTGGCGGCGTTGGCGTTGGCGATGAAGGTGTCGGCCATCGCGGCCAGCGCGATGCTCATGCCGCCCGAGGCCGAGCCGGTGATGCCGGCCAGCGCCGTCACCGTCACGGCTTCATTGACCAGCGGATTCGGAATCGCACCCAGCGCATTGGCCACCACCAGGAAGCCGGGCAGGGCGGCGATGACGGCACCGAAGCCGTATTCGGACGCGGTGTTCATGGCCGCCAGCAGCGCACCGCCGATCGCCGGCTTGGTGCTTTCGGCGAAGTGCGTGCTGACGCTGCGCCAGGCCAGCAGCAGCACCGCCACGATGCCGACGAGCAGCGCGGCCTGGACCGCCCAGATGGCGGAAATCTTCGAGATCTCCTGCACCACCGGCGCCGGGCTGCCGATCACCGACGGCGAGAACGAGTGGCTGGCGCCGTAGAACTGCGGGATCAGCACCGTGAACACCTTGTTCGAAACGCCCACCAGCACCAGCGGCAGCAGCGCCAGCCACGGGTTGGCCAGGCGGTCGCCGGCGAAGGGCGCCGGCTCGTTCAGGAGCTCCGTGCCATAGCCCTCGCCCGCGGCCACCGCCGCGCGCCGGCGCGATTCCAGGTAGGCCAGGCCCAGCGCCAGGATGAAGATGCCGCCTATGGTGCCCAGCACCGGCGCCGCCCAGGTGTCGGTGCCGAAGAACGAGGCCGGGATGATGTTCTGGATTTGCGGGGTGCCGGGCAGGGCGTCCATGGTGAAGGTGAACGCGCCCAGGGCGATGGTGCCGGGGATCAGGCGCTTGGGTATGTCACTCTGGCGGAAGAGTTCCGCCGCGAACGGATACACCGCGAACACCACCACGAACAGAGACACGCCGCCGTAGGTCAGCACCGCGCACACCACCACGATGGAAAGCATGGCGCGCTCGGGCCCGAACAGCCTGATCACCGCCGCCACGATGGACTTGGAGAAACCCGAGACTTCGATCAGCTTGCCGAAGATCGCCCCCAGCAGGAACACCGGGAAGTAGAGCTTCAGGAACCCGACCATCTTGTCCATGAACAGGCCGGTGAACATCGGCGCCACCAGGGTGGGGTCGGTCAGCAGCACCGCGCCCAGCGCCGCCACCGGCGCGAACAGGATGACGCTGTAGCCGCGGTAGGCCACCAGCATCAGGAACACCAACGCGCCGAGCACGATCAGGAAGGACATGCCTTCGATTCCCCAAGGAACACAGGCAGGCAGTGTCCGCAGCGCCGGCCCGGCCGGCCACCTGTACCAAGGTACAGGTACCCGCCGCCGGAGTGCCGTCATAGTCTGCGTGGCAAGCGGCCGTCCGGCCTTCCACATGCGTCGCAAGGGGACTACATGAAGCGCAACCACCTCAGCCTGGCCATCGGCCTCACCCTCTCCCTGGCCGCGCTGCAGGCGCCCGCCCAGGACGCCGCCGCGACGGCGCCGGCCAGCGACGAGGCCGTGACCCTGGACGCCGTGCAGGTCACCGCCCGCAAGCGCGAAGAGACGCTGCAGGAAGTGCCGGTCGCCGTGACCGCCTTCACCGCCGAAACCCTCGACAAGCTCAACATCCGCGACATCAGCGACCTCGACGCGCAGGTGCCCAACCTCACCATCTACGCCGCGCGCGGCTCCAGCAGCACGGTCACCGCGTACATCCGCGGCGTCGGCCAGTCCGACCCGCTCTGGGGCGTGGACCCGGGCGTGGGCATCTACCTCGACGACGTCTACATCGCCCGCCCGCAGGGCGCGCTGCTGGACGTGTTCGACGTAGAGCGCATCGAAGTGCTGCGCGGCCCGCAGGGCACGCTGTACGGCAAGAACACCGTGGGCGGCGCCATCAAGTACATCTCGCGCGGCCTTCCGACCGAAACCTCGGGCAATGCCTCGGTGACCGTGGGCAACTACGGCCAGCTCGACGCCAAGGCCGCCATCGGCGGCTCGTTCGACGAGCGCGGCGCGCTGCGCGGCCGTATCGCCGTGGCCAGCCTGAACCGCGACGGCTTCGGCGAGAACACCCTCACGGGCGATGACGTCAGCGACAAGGACATCCTGGCGCTGCGTGGCCAGGTGGGCGCCTATGTCACCGACGACCTGAACATCCAGTTCGCCTTCGACCGGATGGTGGACGAGTCGGGCGTGCGCGCCGCGCGCATGCTCACGCCCAACCGCTTCACGCCGGCCTACCCGCCGATGGACGACCGCTACGACGTCCGCAACGGCATGCCCAACGTCAACGACACCACGCTGCAGGGCCTCTCGGCGGCGGTCAACTGGCGGATCAACGACAGCTGGTCCATGAAGTTCGTCAGCGCCAAGCGCGAGTCCGACACCGAGACCAACATCGATTTCGACACCACCCCGCAGCCGATCGCCGACGTCAAGGCCTTCTACCGCGACCAGCAGGTGAGCAACGAGCTGCAGCTCAACTACGACGCCGGTGGCCGCCATCGCGGCGTGCTGGGCATCTACAAGTTCAACGGCGAGGCCGGTGGCCAGGTCCGCAACAATTTCTTCGGCTTCCTGTTCGGCGACACCCAGGGCACCGTCTACACCGACAGCATCGCGGCCTACGGTGACTGGAGCTTCGACGTCACCGACCAGTTCAACGTCGACGTGGGCGTTCGCTTCACCGACGAGGACAAGCGCGCCGACGTGCTCAACCGCGGCTACACCAACGGCACCTACACGGTCCCGACCGCCACGGTGGCCAACTTCGACAAGACCATCAACTTCACCAACGTCGCGCCGAAGATCTCGCTGGGCTACCAGCTCAACGACGACGTGCTGCTGTACGCCCTGGCCACCCGCGGCTTCAAGTCCGGCGGCTACAACATCCGCGCCCAGGCCGTCGCCGTGCCGCGCTCGGCCGAGCCGTTCGACGACGAAGTGGTGGACAGCTTCGAGGCCGGCGCCAAGATGTCCTTCCTGGACCAGCGCCTGTTCCTGAACCTGTCGGCCTTCCACAACAAGTACAAGGACATCCAGCTGTCCGTGTTCACCGCCTACGACAGCAACGGCGACGGTAGCGAGGATTCCTTCTTCGGCGATTTCACCAATGCCGGCGAGGGTACGGTGAACGGACTCGAGGTCGAGTACCAGTTCCTGCCGACCAGCCACTGGCTGATCAGCGGCAACGTGGCCTGGCTTGACGCCGAGTACGACACCTTCATGTACGCCGGCGTCAACATCGCCGACGAGCAGGAGTTCACCAACGCCCCCGAGTTCTCCGGCGCGATCAACGTCGAGTACCGCACTGACCTGGCCAACGGCGGCAGCCTCTCGGCGCGCATCGGCTACAGCTACCAGTCCGAGGTCACGGCCACCACCGAGATCATCCGCGCCGAAGTGCCGCCGAACGGCCGGCCGCCGATCTCCCAGGACGGCTACGGCCTGCTCAGCGCCGGCGCGACCTGGCGGGTCAACGACAACTGGATGCTGTCGCTGCAGGGCAGCAACCTGTTGGACGAGGAATACCTCACCACCGGCTACAACCTCAACCGCGCCCTCGGCGTCTACACCGGCTTCTACGGTGCGCCCCGCCAGTACAGCCTGACGGCGCGCTACGAGTTCTGATGGCCGATCTTCCCCGGGAGCTTTCCCAACGGGCCGCGCAAGCGGCCCGTGTTTTTATCCCGGCCGCGCTGGCGCTGGCACTGGTGGCCTGCGCGGGCGACGCGCCGCCGCCGCTGCCGCGGCTGAACGTCGATCCGGATCGGATTGCCGTCGCTGGCCTGTCATCGGGTGCCTACATGGCCACTCAGACCCACGTGGCGTGGTCGGACCACCTGCGCGGCGCGGCGCTCGTCGCCGGCGGACCCTATGGCTGCGCGGGCGGCTCGCTCGACGTGGCGCTGGGCCTGTGCATGACCGGAGAGCCCGATCCCGCGCGGCTGGCCGGCAAGGTGCGCGAGCGCGCGGCCAGCGGCGCGGTGGCACCGCTGGCAGGCCTGGCGGGTGATCGCGTGTACGTGCTGCACGGCACCCGCGACCCGATGGTGTCGGCGTCGGTGAGCCGCGCCAGCGAAACGGTTTACGCCGCGCTGGCCGATGATGCCGGCGGCATGGCGCTGCGCTGGGACGGCGGGCGCGACTTCGGCCACGTGCTGCCCACGGTCGGCGACGGCGTGGACTGCGTCGCCGGCGGCAGCCCCTACCTTGGCGCCTGTGGTTTCGACGCCGCGGGCGAGGCCATGGCGTGGCTGTTTGGCGATCCGCCGGCCGCGGCGGCCGAGGCCTCGGGCGAACTGCTGGGCTTCGACCAGGACGCGTACCTGGGCGATGGCGAAGACGCCCAGCTGTCGGATCGTGGCCTGCTGTACCTGCCGGCGGCCTGTCGCGCCGGCAAACCCTGCGGCGTGCTGGTGGTCTTCCACGGCTGCCTGCAGAACAGCGACGCCATCGGCGATGCCTTCGCGCGCGGCGCCGGGTTCAACCGCTGGGCCGACGTGCACCGGGTGGCCGTGCTGTATCCTCAAACGCGATCAAGCTACCTGCCGTTGAATCCAAAAGCATGCTGGGACTGGTGGGGTTACACGGGTCCGGACTACGACACCCGGCGCGGCGCGCAGCAGCGCTGGCTGGCCGCGGCCATGGCCGCCTTGGGCGCGCCGCTGGACGGCCCGCCCGCCACGCCGAAGTAAACCGGGGCAGGGCGCGATGCTGACCGATGCCGTGGTGGTTGGCGCGGGCCTGCTCTGGCTGGGCATGCTGTTCGGCACGGCGCTGTGGGCCGAGCGCCGGCCGACGCTGCTGGCGCGGCAGTGGCCGGCGGTGTACAGCCTGTCGCTGGCGGTCTACTGCACGTCGTGGACCTTCTACGGCACGGTCACCCAGGCGCAGCGCTCGGGCTGGCCGATCCCGCCGACCTTCATCGGCACGATCCTGCTTTACGTACTGGGCTTCGGCTTCCTGCTCAAGCTGCTGCGCCTGGCGCGCGAACAGAATTCAACCTCGCTGGCCGACCTGGTGGCCACCCGCCTGGGCAAGAATTCGTGGCTGGCGGCGGTGGTGACCTTCGTCGCGGTGATCGGCATCGTTCCCTACATCGCGCTGCAGCTCAAGGCGGTGGCGATGAGCTACGGCCTGCTCACGCGCGCCTCGGAACTGTCGCCGCCGCCGTGGCAGGACAGCGCGCTTTACGTGGCGCTGGCGATGGCGCTGTTCGCGATGCTGTTCGGCACGCGGCGCGCGTCGGCGGCCGAGCACAACCGTGGCCTGGTGCTGGCGATGGCGCTGGAGTCGCTGCTCAAGCTGGGCGCGATGCTGGCGCTGGGCGCCTTCGTCTGGTTCGGGCTGGAGCTGCCGGATGCGCCGGTGCTGCCGCCGCCGGCCGACGGCGCCTCGGGTTTCCCGGCGCTGGTGCTGCTGGGCGCGCTGGCGATGTTCACGCTGCCCCACCAGTTCCACGTGGGCGTGGTGGAGTGCCGCGACGAATCGCAGCTGCGCACCGCGCGCTGGATGTTCCCGCTGTACATGCTGCTGATCGCGCTGCCGATACTGCCGCTCGCGCGCGCCGGCGACGCGCTGCTGGCGCCGATGGGCGTGCCGTCCGACCTTTACGTGCTGGCGCTGCCGCTGGCGCAGGGGCACGAAGCGCTGGCGCTGCTGGCTTTCCTGGGCGGCCTGAGCGCGGCCACCGGCATGGTCATCCTGTCCACGCTGGCGCTGAGCGTGATGATCGGCAACCACTGGCTGGCGCCGCTGCTGGTGCGCGGCCCGTGGGCGTTGGGCAGCGGCAAGGGCGTGGACCTGCGCGGCGCGGTGCTGATGCAGCGGCGCATCGGCATCCTGGCCGTGGTGCTGCTGGCGTGGCTGTACAGCCGCGCGATCGCCGGCAGCGACGCGCTGGCCGACATCGGCGCGCTCTCCTTCTCGGGGCTGGCCACGCTGGCGCCCGCGGTGGGCTTCGCGGTGTGGCGGCCGCAGACCCCGCCGCGCGCCGTGCTGGTGGGCATCCTGGCCGCGGTGGCGGTGTGGCTGTGGGTGCTGCTGGTGCCGGCGCTGGCGGAAGCCAGCGGGCGGTCGGGCGAGTGGCTCACGCGCGGGCCGTTCGGCCTGTCGTGGCTGTCGCCCGAGGGCATGTTCGGCCTGGGCGAATGGAGCCGGCTCGGCCGCGCCACGCTGCTCAGCCTGGGCACCGCGGCGCTGGTGACCTGGATGCTGGCCTCGCGCCTGGACGCGTCGCCCGAACGCATCGGCGGCGCCACGCTGTCGGGACGCCGCCTGCGCGAAGTGGCCGCGCGGTTCCTGACGCGCCAGAAGATGGACGAGGTGCTGGCCGATGCACCGCCCGAGGGCGCGGTGCCCGAAGACCTGCAGCAGCGCGTCGAACGCGAACTGGCGGCCGTGCTCGGCGCGGCCTCGGCGCGGCTGCTGCTCGACGCCGCGCGGCGCGAACAGGGCCGCGACCTCGACACCGTCGCCACCATCGTCGGCGAGGCCTCGCAGGCGCTGCGCTTCAACCAGCGCGTGCTCGAGGCGGCACTGGAAAACATGACCCAGGGCATCAGCGTGGTGGACGCCGAGCTGCGCCTGGTGGCCTGGAACCACCGCTACGCCGAGCTGTTCGACTACCCGCCCAGCCTGCTGCAGGTGGGCGTGCCGGTGGCCGAGCTGGTGGCGCACAACCTGCGCCGCAGCGTGGCGGGCGAGGGCCAGGTGGCGGCGGCGGTGGCCAAGCGCCTGTCGCACATGCGCTCGGGCACGCCGTACGTGGCCGAGCGTAATTTCGGCGACATGGTGGTGGAAATCCGCGGCAACCCGATGCCGGGTGGCGGCTTCGTGGCCACGTTCACCGACGTCACCGACTTCCGCCGCAGCGAATCCGAGTTGAAGGTGGTGGCCGAGACGCTCGAGCAGCGCGTCGTCGACCGCACCGCCGAACTGGCCGGCGCCAAGGCCGAGGCCGAGCGCGCCAACCGCGCCAAGACCCGTTTCCTGGCGGCCGTCAGCCACGACCTGGCGCAGCCGTTGAACGCCGCGCACCTGTTCGTGCACGCGCTGTCGCCGCAGCTCACGCTGGCGCCGCACCGCGAGGCATTGGCCAACATCGACGGCGCGCTGGGCTCGGCCGAGTCGCTGCTGTCGGGGCTGCTGGACATCTCCCGGCTCGACGCCGGCGGCATGGAGCCCAAGCCGCAGGTGCTGCGCATCCAAGACCTGCTGCAGAACCTGGTGGCGGAGTTCCGCGTGCTGGCCGCGCAGAAGGGCCTGCCGCTGGACCTGGTGCCGTGCTCGGCCTGGGTACGCACCGACCCGCAGCTGCTGCGCCGCGTGCTGCAGAACTTCCTGGGCAATGCGGTGCGCTACACCGCGCGCGGCCGCATCGTGGTGGGCTGCCGGCGCCGGGGCGACGTGCTGGTGGTGGAGGTGTGGGACACCGGGCCGGGCATCGCCGAAGCCGACCAGACGGTGATCTTCGAGGAGTTCCGCCGGCTCGACAGCGGTGGCCAGGGCCTGGGGCTGGGGCTGGCGATCGCCGAGCGCGTGTCGCGCCTGCTGGGGCATCCGCTGCGGCTGCGGTCGTGGCTGGGCCGCGGCACCGTGTTCGGCATCGAAGTGCCGCGCGCCGCGCCCGCGCCCGCCGTCGCGGTGGCGCCGGAGCCGGCCGCGCCCGAACCGCCGCGCAGCCGCGTGCTGGTGGTGGACAACGACCCCGACGTGCTGCGCGGCATGCAGGCGCTGCTGGCGGGCTGGCAGTGCGAGGTGCTGGCCGCGCGCGACGGCGACGAGGCCCTGCAGCGCGTGGCAGGCGCGGTGCCCGACCTGCTGATGCTGGATTTCCATCTCGACGGTGGCCAGACCGGCCTGATGCTGCGCGAGCGCCTGGCGGCCTCGATGCCGCCGCGGCCCTGCGTGATCATCACCGCCGACCATTCGGTGGACGTGCGCGACGCGGTCGCGGCCGCCGGCTGCACGCTGCTGCACAAGCCGCTCAAGCCACTGGCCCTGAAGTCGGTGATGGCGCGCCTGCTGGCCGCCCCCAAGGGTTAGGCGCGCCCGGGGTCGGTCAGGGCAGGGTGCCGAGGTTTTCGGCGGTGAGCGGCGCCAGCGCGCCGTTGGCGAAGGCGCGCGGCGTCGTGCGGATGCGGGCATCGCCCGGCAGTGGCTTCGCCTCGGTGACGTTGGCCCACACCGCGTCCAGCGCGCGGTAGCCGTAGGGCATCAGCGGCACATAGCGCATGCCCAGCGCAGGAAGGCCCAGGAAAGCGTCGAAATGCTGGGCGTTCTCCACGGCCCAGTAACTCACCGGATGGCCGCCGGCCTTCGCCCAGCGCGCGTAGGCGCCGCCGCTGAAGGCTTCGGGCACCAGGCCGTCGTCCACGCCGTGCACCACCACCACGGGCAGGCCGCTGCGCGGCAGGCCGGCGCGGGTTTGCGCGATGCCCGCGCGCACGGCGCCGGCCTCGTCGTCCCACAGGCCGCGCAGGCAGCGCAGGCCGGGCAGGTGCGGGTCGCTGCCCGCGGCCAGGGTGTCCACGATGCCCACGCCCGCGCCCGGCGCAATGCCGCTGGCATCGCTCCACCAGGCGCTGCGTTCGGCCACGGTGGGCGCGCGCGCCGAACCGTCGGCGGCGGTCGCGGCCAGGCGATAGCCGCAGGGCATGTCGCCCGGGCCCGTGCGCGCATACGCGGAGGCGTAGGTCACGTCCACGGCGCGCCACAGGTCGAAGCCGGTGCTGATGGCGCCGGCGGCCAGGGCGGCGTCGGTCCAGCCGCGCGATTGCATCGCGGTGCGGGCCTCTTCGGCCTGCGCCTGCGGATCGCTTGCGGCGATGTCGCCGGATGCGTGCAGCGACGCGCAGCGCGCCGTGCCGCCAGGCGACTTGCCGCCGGCCGGGCGCGCCAGCGGCACGCCGTCGAAGGCGGCGGCATTGAGCGCGCAGGGCATCCACAGCGCCGCCTCGGTGCCGTAGTCGAACAGCGCGCGGCCACCCTGCGCGGGCAGGACGTTCGGCGACACCGCCACCGCGCCATCCAGCCAGTCACCCGGCAGTTCGGCGGCGCGCAGCACCGCGCCGGCGCCGTTGGACACGCCCACGGCGATCACGCGCGTGTTCGCCGGTGTCCACGGCGCGCCCTGCGGCTGCGCCTCGTCCAGCACCTGCAGCGCGAACGCGGCGGCCTGCTGCAGGTGCCGGCCCCAGTCGGCCTCGGGGTTGTCGCCCGAGTGCGCGTGCTTCACCGCGACCGTCGGCGCGCCCGGCCCGGTGCCGCCCGCCGCGCTGAATTCCACCGGCTCGCCCGCGGCGGCGCGCTGTCCGTTGATGCCCACGCCGACGCCGTCCGCCATGTCCACGTAGCCGGTGCCGGTGCCCTTGTCGGTGTAGGCCACCGCGCAGCCGCGCGGCAGGCCCCAGGCGCCGGCCAGTGCGATCGGCCCGTAGATGCCGCGCGATCCCGATGAGGCGGTGACGATGACGCAGCGCTTGGCCAGGTCGAAGGCGTCGGGCAGCTGCACCATCACGCGGTGCGGCTGGCGCCGGCCGGGCAGGGTGGCGAAGGCATGGAACTCGCGGCCCGGCACCGGCGCCAGCGCGCCGTAGACCGTGCCGTAGCCGCCGCCCGGCGCCAGGTCGGCGATGCCGCGCCAGTTGGTCCAGATCGCGCGACGGCGCAGTTCCTGCGGCGTCGGCTGCGCGGTATCGGCGAACGCCGGCGGCGTGGCGCTGCGCAATCCGGGTTCGCCCAGGCCGGCGGTCAGCAGGTCGTCGTTGATCACGTACGCCACGGCGATGCCCGGGGCGTCGGGGTTGCCGGTGGCGCGAGTGCCGGTGCCTCCGCAGCCGGCCAGCAGCAGCGCGGCGCCGAGCGCTGGAAGCGCGATCACCGCCTTGCGCGAGCGAGGCGGTGACGGTGGCGGCGCTGCCGACGACGGGTCGGCGGGCCGTGCACGACGGTCGAAGCCGGGCCGGGGGAGTGCGGGGTTCCTGGGGGGCGCGGGAGTCTGGGTCATGCCCCGACCTTAGCAATCGTGCCGGCGGGCGGCATCGTACCTTGGTACGACGCGGCGGCCGGGCCGGGACTGCTACGGTGGGGAATCGTCTTTCGCCGAGGATTTCCCCATGTCAGACCGCTTCCTGGCGGGCCGCACCGCCCTGGTCACCGGGTCCACGTCGGGCATCGGGCTGGGCATCGCACAGGCGCTGGCGGCGGCCGGCGCGCGGGTGGCCGTCAACGGGCTGGGCAGCGCCGACCAGATTGCGCAGGCGCTGGCCTCGGTGCAGGCGGCGGGTGCGCCCGAGGCGCGCCATTTCGGTGCGGATCTTGCCGATGCCGCGGCGGTGGAAACGATGATGGCGCAAATCGCGGCGTGGTCGCCGCCCGACATCCTGGTGAACTGCGCCGGCGTGCAGCACGCCGCGCCGATCGCCGACATGCCGGCCGCCACGTGGGACAAGCTGATCGCCATCAACCTCAGTGCCGCCTTCCACACGCTGCGCCTGGCGATGCCGGGCATGGGCGCGCGCGGCTATGGCCGCGTGGTCAACATCGCTTCGGTGCACGGGCTGGTGGCGTCGGTGAACAAGTCGCCCTACGTGGCCAGCAAGTTCGGCCTCATCGGCCTGAGCAAGGTGGCCGCGCTCGAGTACGCCACCGCCGGCTCGCGCGAAAGCGGCGGCGTCACGGTGAACTGCATCTGCCCCGGCTGGGTGGAGACGGCGCTGATCGAACCTCAGATCGCCGCGAAGGCCGAGGGCGTGGGCGGCGACCGCGACGCCGGCGTGCGCGAACTGCTGCGCGAGAAGCAGCCCAGCCAGCGCATGTCGCTGCCGGCCGAGATCGCCTCGCTGGTGCTGTGGCTGTGCCGCAACGAGGCGCACAACCTCACCGGCGCCGCCATCCCCGTGGACGGCGGCTGGACCGCGCAGTGAGCGCCGCGACTACTTCCAGTTCGCCAGCTCTTCGTCGGTGACGCGGCCATTGCGATCGGTGTCCACCAGCCTGAACTCGAAGAACAGCGCGTGGTTGGTCGGCACTTCCTTCTTGCTGACCACGCCGTCGCCGTTGGCGTCGATGTCCGCCACCTTCACCTGGTAGTCGCTGGCGTTGGGAATGGGCGGCTGCACGGACTGCACCGTGACCGGTCCGGTCGACGCCTCGATCTGCGCCGTGGCGGTGGGGGTGTCCTGCGCGAGGGCGCCGGTGCAGGCAACGGCGGCGAAAAGGCCGGACAGCAGGATCTTCCTGGTATTCATGGCGTGTCTCCATCGATGGGGTTGGCCAGGCGACCATGGCCCCGCCCGCGGAAACCCCGCATGAACCCGCGTCGCCGCGTTCAGCTGCGATTTCACGCCCGGGGAGACGGCGCCACGCGCGCCATGATCGGCGGCCCGGCTGCCCCTACAATCGCGCCATGACCCACCTGCTGATCGCCGACGACCATCCGCTGTATCGCCTCGCGCTCACGCAGGCGGTGCGCGGCGTGCTGCCGGAGGCCGACATCGCCGAAGCCGAGGACCTCGCCGGCGTGCACGCCGCGCTGAACGCGC
The DNA here is from genome assembly GCA_026398695.1 of Arenimonas sp. GTDB lineage: Bacteria > Pseudomonadota > Gammaproteobacteria > Xanthomonadales > Xanthomonadaceae > Arenimonas. Next base: position 2,491 of record JAPLSJ010000137.1, on the reverse strand, counting down.
GGCCCGGCACCGACCTGGTGCTGCTGGACCTGCACATGCCCGGCAGCCACGGCCTGATGGGCCTGGCCTCGCTGCGCGCCGAACACCCCGGCGTGGCGGTGGCGATGATTTCCGCGCACGACGACCCGGTGACCATCCGCCGCGCGCTGGCCTATGGCGCCGCCGGCTACCTCACCAAGCGCGCCAACCTGGACGAACTGCAGGCCGGCCTGCGCGCGGTGCTGGCCTGCGAAGAGTGGCTGCCGCCGGCGCTGCGCGATGCGGTCGCGTCGGCCGCATACGACCCCGGTGATCGCGAAACCGCGGCCAAGCTCGCCACGCTCAGCCCGCAGCAGTTCAAGGTTCTCACGCGCGTGTCCGAGGGCCGGCTCAACAAGCAGATCGCCGACGAGCTGGGCATCCAGGAGCGCACGGTGAAGGCGCACATGAGCGCCATCTTCGAGAAGCTGGGCGTGCGCAACCGCACCCAGGCCGGCGTGCTGCTGGGTTCGCTGGCGCTCTCGGATCCGGCGCGCGAGGCCTGAGTCAGCGCCAGAAGGCGATGACGAAGGGCTGCTCCGGGTCGTCGCCGGCTTTCGGCGCTTCCTCGGGCCGCGTCAGCACCGACAGCTCGTGCCGCCCCTTCGCCAGGCCCTGCATCGGGACCATGTACAGCAGCCCCCGGACGTCGCGCGCCGGCTCCGTGTACCAGTCGGGGCGCACCGCCAGCGGCTTGCAGTCCAGCGACACCGTGATCTGGCCGCTGAAGCAGTCCAGCAGCGCCTCGCGGCGCGCGCGCTCTTCGCCGGCGATGTCCGACGCGGAGGAAGACGGGCAAGCCTTCATCAGGTGCCCGCTGAAGTTCGGCGTGTAGGGCACCACCAGCCGCGCATAGTCGCCGCGCACCACGAGGTCGGGCAGGTAGGGCGTGGCCGGTGACCAGTCCGGCTCCTGGCTGTTGGCATAGCTGCGGCCCTCGACGCTGGAGCTCATGCCGCGGAGCGGGTCGGGGAATTCCGCGAACGAGCCCAGGCCCAGGTCCTTTCGGCTCAGCACCAGGCCCGCCAGGCTCGACAGCATCGCCACCAGCATCACCGTGAAGATGATGGCCTGGCCACGCCGCTCGCCGATGTTGGAGCTGAACACCGTGACCAGCGGATTGGAGGCGCGGCTGAGCCCGATCCTGGCGTAGAACACCAGGCAGGCGTGCGTCATCCGATGCGCCAGCGAACCCGGCCGCAGCCGGTGGCCGAACCGGGTGTCCACCGTGGCGGACGCCAGGTAGGGCAGGAACAGCAGCGCCATCAGCCCCATCATGATCCAGTCGGTGTGGGCCGGCACGCCCAGCAGCCGGGCCATCAGCGCCGCCAGCCCGAACATCACCGTCACCGTCAGCGACACCGGCACCAGCACCAGCACGATGGACACGCCGATGCCGAACACGATGGTGGCACCGTTGTCCGCCCGTTCGATGCTTTCCTGCATCGAGCGGACGCGCTGGACGAGCACGGCCTTGGTCAGCGGGCCGGCTTTCAGCGCATCGACCTTGATGCCTTGGGGGAACACCGAGTTCATGCCGATCAGCGCCACCCAGTAGGCGCGGATCACCAGGTGCAGCGCGAACGTCAGCGACAGCAGGATGAGCCCGCCGTAGCCGTAGGTGAACAGCATGCTGCAAAGCATCAGCAAGTCACCCTGCAGGCGCGGCAGCAGGTAGGCGCCGCTGGCCATCATCGCCTGCGCCCCCTGGAACAGCGCGAACACCGTGGCGCCCGACAGCAGCAGCTCCATGTCCCAGGTGGGCGTGGTGCGCTTGGGGATCGTGTTGGCGTCTTCCTGCGGGGTCTGATCGAAGTCCATGGGGCTTCCCTGTTGGCGGCCGCTAGGGTCGCAGACCGCCCGGGCCCGCCACAAGCGGGCGGTGCTAGCATCGGTGGCTTCGCGCAACAGGCCCTTTCGCACGACGATGAAACCGATGGATGCCGCCGCGTTCGCGCTGGGCGTGGCCTGGGCCAGCCCGGTCACGCTGGCCGGACTGCTGGCGGGGCTGGTGGCCTGGCCATTCGGCGCGCGGCCGAGGTTCACCGACCGCGCGCTGGTGTTCCACCATTTCCCCTGGGGCCCGGGCGGCGCGCTGACCCTGGGCAACGTGATCCTGCACACCGGCGGCTCGATGGACGAAGCCACGCTCACCTACGCCTGCCGCGCCCGCCAGGGCACGGACGAGCGGGTGCGCCTGGGTGACCACGAGCGGGCCCATGTGCTGCAGTACCTCGCGCTGGGGCCGCTGTTCCTGCCGCTGTACTTCGCCTGCGGCGGCATCCACCACGACAACCGGTTCGAACAGGCGGCCGACCGCTACGCCCTCACGGGGCGGGGCTGGTGGCCCTGGCCAAGGCCCGGGGCCGGCCCGCCGGCGGTTTGAGCCGGCTCAAGGCGGCGTGAAGGCCCGGTGGTAAACTGCCGGCAACCCCGAAACCGTTGGTGATGCCATGTTGGCCCTCGAATTCCC
>JAPLSJ010000039.1 GCA_026398695.1 Arenimonas sp. | reverse complement strand
ACCGACGTGGTGAACGTCGGCATCGGTGGGTCCGACCTGGGGCCGCGGCTGGCGGTGGACGCCCTGCGCGAGTTCCACGACGGCCGGCTGCGCGTGCATTTCCTCAGCAATGCCGACGGCAGCGCCGCCCAGCACCTGCTGCGGCGCCTGGACCCGGCGCGCACGGCCGCGATCCTGGTGTCGAAGAGTTTCGGCACGCACGAAACCCTGCTCAACGGCTCGATCCTGCGCGACTGGCTGGGCGGCAGCGAGCGGCTGTACGCGGTCAGTGCCAACCTGGCGCGCACCGAGGCCTTCGGCATCCCCGGCGATCGCGTGCTGCCGATGTGGGACTGGGTCGGTGGGCGCTATTCTCTGTGGTCGGCGGTGGGCTTCGCGCTGCAGCTGGCGATCGGCCGCGAGGGCTTCGAACAGATGCTGGCCGGTGCGGCCCGCATGGATTCGCACGTGCTGGATGCGCCGGTGGAGTCGAACCTGGCCGTCTGGCATGCGCTGATGGGCGCCTGGAACCGCAACGCGCTTGGCCACGCCAGCCACGCGATCCTGCCCTACGACGATCGCCTGGGCCTGCTGCCGGCCTACCTGCAGCAGCTGGTGATGGAGAGCCTGGGCAAATCGGTGCGCATCGGCGGCATGCCGGTGCTGGGCGCCACGGTGCCGGTGCTGTGGGGCGGTGCGGGCACCAACGTGCAGCACAGTTTCTTCCAGGCACTGCACCAGGGCACCGACCCGGTGCCGGCCGATTTCATCGGCGTGGTGCGGCCGGCGCACGGCCACGCCGACAGCCATCGCGCGCTGTTGGCCAACCTGCTGGCGCAGTCGCAGTCGCTGGCCAACGGCGCGCTGGCCGACGACGTGCAGAAGGCCCATCCGGGTGATCGGCCGTCCAGCCTGTTCCTGCTCGACGAACTCACGCCGCATTCCTTCGGCGCCCTGCTGGCGATGTACGAGCACAGCGTGTACGTGCAGTCGGTGCTCTGGGGCATCAACGCCTTCGACCAATGGGGCGTCGAGCTGGGCAAGCAGATCGCCGGCGAACTGATGCCGGCGCTGGCCGATCCCGGCGTCGAGGCCAGCGACCCGGTGACCCGCGCGCTGATGGCGCAGATCCACGCACGGCGCTGACCGCGGCTCAGCGGGCGAGGGTGGCCTTGGGATGCCGGGCCAGCGCCCAGGCGACGTGTTCGCGCACCAGGTCGCTGGGGTCGTCGCGCCGCGAGGCGAGTGCCGCCAGGGTCTCGGGCGAAGTGGGGGCATTGCCCAGCGCCACGGCGATGTTGCGCAGCCAGCCTTCATGGCCGGTGCGGCGGATCGCCGAGCCTTCGGTGCGGCGCAGGAACTCGTCCTCGTCCCAGGCGAACAGCTCGGCCAGCGTGGCCCGGTCGAGCGCGTTGCGCGTGCGGAAATCGGGCTCGTCGCTGCGCACCGCGAACTTGTTCCAGGGGCAGGCCAGCTGGCAATCGTCGCAGCCGAAGATGCGGTTGCCGATCAATGGCCGCAGGTCCTCGGGGATCGATTCCTTGAGTTCGATGGTGAGGTAGCTGATGCAGCGGCGGGCGTCCACCCGGTAGGGCGCGACGATGGCGCCCGTGGGGCAGACCTCGATGCAGCGCGTGCAGGTGCCGCAGTGCGCGCTGGCGGGCGCGTCCACCGGCAGCGGCAGGTCGGTGTAGATCTCGCCGAGGAAGAACCAGCTGCCCGCGCTGCGGTTGATCAGGCAGCTGTGCTTGCCGATCCAGCCCAGGCCGGCGTCGCGCGCCAGCGCGCGCTCGAGCACCGGCGCGGAATCGACGAAGGCGCGGTAGCCGAACGGGCCGGCGTGCCCGGCGATGCGGTCGGCCAGCTTTTGCAGCCGGTTGCGCATCACCTTGTGGTAATCGCGCCCCAGCGCGTAGCGCGCCACGTAGGCGCGTTCGCCCTGGTCGAGCGTGGCCCAGGCCTCGCCGTCGTCGCCGGTGCCGTAGTCCATGCGCACCGACACCACGCGGATCGTGCCGGGCACCAGTTCGGCCGGGCGCGAGCGTTTGTCGCCGTGGCGCGCCATGTACTCCATGCGGCCGTGCTGGCCCTTGGCCAGCCAGTCGTGCAGGTGCGCCTCGTCCTGGCCCAGCTCGATCCCGGCGATGCCCAGCTGCTGGAAACCCAGCTCCTGGCCCCAGGTCCTGATCATTTCGGCGAGGGCGGCATGGTCGGGCATCGCGGCAAGTATAGAATCAGGGCATGAGCGAGATGCTGCCGCTTTACCGTTCGGCCCAGGTGCGTGCGATGGACTCGCACGCCATTGGCGCGCTTGGCGTGCCGTCCTACGAGCTGATGTGCCGCGCCGGCGCGGCGGCCTGGCGGCTGCTGCACCAGCGCTGGCCGCAGGCGCGGGTGGTCGGCGTGGCCTGCGGGCCAGGCAACAACGGCGGCGACGGCTACGTGCTGGCGCGCCTGGCGCGCGCGGCGGGCTGCCGCGTCGTGCTGGTGGCGCCGCCCGGGGGCAGCCCCCGCACCGCCACCGCGCGCCAGGCGCTGGCCGACTGGCGGGCGGCGGGCGGCAGCGTCATGTCCTTCGACGGCATGCTGCCCGAGGCCGACGTCTGGGTGGATGCGATCTACGGCATCGGGCTCACGCGCCCGCCGTCGGAGGCCGCGCAGTCGATGATCGAACGCATCAACGCCAGCCGGCTGCCGGTGCTGTCGCTGGACGTGCCCTCGGGCCTGGATGCCGATACCGGCCACGCCCAGGGCGCCGCGGTGCGGGCCACGGTGACGCTGAGCTTCATCGCCGCCAAGCGCGGCCTGTACACCGGCATGGCGCGGGATTTCGACGGCGAGGTGTTGCTCGACCGGCTCGACCTCAAGATCGGCGCCTTCGACGACATCACGCCGGCGGCCTGGCTGTGCCGGCCCGATGGCCTGGCGCGATGGCTCGGGCCGCGGCACCCCAACGCCCACAAGGGCGAGCACGGCCACGTGCTGTGCGTGGGCGGCGAAGAAGGCATGGGCGGCGCGGTGCGGCTTTGCGCCGAGGGCGCGCTGCGCACCGGCGTGGGCCTGGCCAGCGTCGCCACGCGCAGCTCGGGCGTGGCGGCCTTGGTGGCGGCGCGGCCGGAAGCGATGACGCACGCGGTCGAGGGTGCGGCCGAGTTGGCGCCCCTGGTCGAGCGCGCCACCGTGCTGGCCGTCGGCCCGGGGTTGGGGCAGGGCGCCTGGGGGCAATCGCTCTACCACGCCGCCGTGGCCTGTGGCCGCCCGCTGGTGCTGGACGCCGATGCGCTCAACCTGCTGGCGGCGGAGCCCATTGCGCTGCCGCAGGCCATCCTGACGCCGCACCCCGGCGAGGCCGCGCGCCTGCTCGGTCGCGACAAGGCCGACATCCAGGCCGATCGCTTCGGCGCCGCCGAGGCGCTGTCGCAGAAGTTCCGCTGCGTCGTGGTGCTCAAGGGCGCCGGCACCATCGTTGCGGCGCCGGGCGAGGTCCCGGCGGTGATCGGCGCCGGCAACCCGGGCATGGCCACCGGCGGCATGGGCGACGTGCTGTCGGGCGTGATCGCGGCGCTGGTGGCCCAGGGCCTGCCGTTGTTCCAGGCCGCGGTGGCGGGCGCCCTGCTGCACTCGGCCGCCGGCGATGCCGCGGCGCGCATCGGCGGCGAGCGCGGGCTGCTGCCGTCCGACCTCTTCCCGCACCTGCGGCGCATGGCCAACCCGGAATGAAGCGCGAGTGGCTGCTGCCCGATCCCGACGCCACCGCCGCGCTGGGCCAGGCGCTGGCGGCCACGCGTCCGGAGCGCGCGGTGGTGTTCCTGCACGGTGAGCTGGGCGCGGGCAAGTCCACGCTGGCGCGCGCCTGCCTTCGGGCGCTGGGAGTTGCCGGCGCCATCAAGAGCCCCACGTATGCGCTGGTGGAGCGCTATGCCATCGCCGGCGGCGAGGCCGCGCACCTGGACCTCTACCGGCTCGCCGCCGCGGCTGAGCTGGACTTCCTCGGGCTGGACGAACTGGCCGCCGAAGCCACGCTCTGGCTGGTCGAATGGCCCGAGCGGGGCGCCGGCAGCCTGCCGCCTCCCGACCTGAGCCTGGCCCTGGCGGCGGACGGCGCCGGGCGCCGGGCGGTGCTGGAATCGGGCAGCCCGGCGGGGGAGGCCTGGCTGGCCAGGCTCCCGTACTGACAGCCTCTCCGGGCCTCTTCTGACCGCAGGTTTAGGAAGGTCGGGCAGGCTACGGATTCCAAAGGAAAAATGTTGCTTTTCGGCGAACGTGGTGGTTCAATCCCGCCATGCGCCGACTTCCCGCCATCGCGTTGACCGTCCTCGCCCTGCTGGGCCTCCCGGCCCCGGCCGCTTTTGCGGGCCAGCTCGAGAGCCTCAAACTGGTGGAAGGCGACGGCGGCACCCGCGCCGTGCTCGAGCTGTCTCGTCGCCGCGGTGCGCACCGGCAAGCCGGCGGAAGGCGACCTGCGCGTGGTGCTGGACCTGGGCCGCGAGGTGAAGCCGCGCAGCCGCGTCGAGCGCCTCGGCGGCCGCACGCGCCTGGTGGTCGACCTCCGCACCGAAGGTGAAGCCATCGCGGGCAACAAGCCCGCGCCGGCGCGCACCGTGCAGGACGTCATCGGCACCGGCCAGCGCAAGCTGATCATCGCCATCGACGCCGGCCACGGCGGCAAGGACCCGGGCGCCATCGGTCCCACCGGCAAGCACGAAAAAGCCATCACCCTGGCGATGGCGCGCGAACTCGCCGCGCGCATCGACGCCGACCCGGGCATGCAGTCGTTCCTGGTGCGCGACAGCGACGTGTTCATTCCGCTGGACCAGCGCTACATGCGCGCCCGCGAAGCGCAGGCCGACCTCTTCATCTCCATCCACGCCGACGCCGCGCACAACCGGGCCGCCAACGGCGCGTCCGTGTACGTGCTGTCGCTGCGCGGCGCGTCGTCGGAAGCCGCGCGCTGGCTGGCCGACCAGGAAAACGCCGCCGACCTGGTGGGTGGCGTCGAACTGGATGCGCGCGACAAGAACCTCGCCGCCGTGCTGCTCGACCTGTCGCAGAACGCCACGATGCGCGTCTCCGACGACGTTGCCGGCGAAGTGCTGGCCTCGCTCAAGCAGGTCGGCAAGGCGCACAAGCCGCAGATCGAGCGCGCGAACTTCGTCGTGCTGCGGTCGCCGGACGTGCCGTCCATGCTGGTCGAAACGGGCTTCATCTCCAACCCGAGCGAAGAAGCCAAGCTCAGCGACCCGGCGTATCGCGGGCGCATGGCCGCGGCCATCGTCAGCGGCGTGCGCAGCTATTTCTCCGACCAGGCGCCTCCGGGCACCTGGTACGCGGCCCGCCAGGGCCAGTTCGGCGGCAGCCGCCAGCACGTGGTCAGCCGCGGCGAGACGCTCAGCCTGATCGCCGTGCGCCACGGCGTGCCCGTGAGCAGCATCCGCAGCGCCAACAAGCTGCAGGGCGACACGGTGCGGATCGGCGAGCGCCTGACCATCCCGGTGCCGGCCACCATCGCCTCCGCGCCGAAGTAGGCCCCGCGCCCGCTGGTATCATCGGGGTCCGCCTTCCCGGACCCTCGCCGTGCCGATCCAGCAGCTGCCCGACACCCTCGTCAACCAGATCGCCGCGGGCGAGGTCGTCGAGCGTCCGGCATCCGTGGTCAAGGAACTGGTGGAAAACGCGCTCGACGCCGGCGCCACCCGCGTCGACATCGACCTGGAAGAGGGCGGCATCCGCCTGATCCGCATCCGCGACGACGGCGGCGGCATTCCCGCCGACGAACTGGCGCTGGCCATTTCCCGCCACGCCACCAGCAAGATCGCCTCGCTCGACGACCTCGAGGAAGTGGCCACGCTCGGCTTCCGCGGCGAGGCGCTGCCTTCGATCGCATCGGTCAGCCGCTTCGCGCTGAGCTCGCGCACCGCGGCCCAGGAGCACGGCGTGCGGCTGGAAGTGGACGGCGGCAGGATCGCGCCGCCGCAGCCGCAGCCGCATCCGGCCGGTACCACGGTGGAAGTGCGCGACCTGTTCTACAACGTGCCGGCGCGGCGCAAGTTCCTGCGCGCCGAACGCACCGAGCTGGGCCACATCGAGGAATGGCTGCGCTCGCTGGCGCTGGCGCGCCCGAACGTCGAGCTGCGCATCAGCCACAACGGCCGGCTGTCGCGCCACTACAAGCCGGTGCGCGACGACGGCGAGCACCTGCGGCGCGTTGCCGAGGCGCTGGGCGAGGAGTTCACCACGCAGTGCCTGCAGGTGGAACACGCCGGCGCGGGCCTGCGCCTGCGCGGCTGGGTGGGCCTGCCCACCGCGGCGCGCTCGAGCGCCGACCAGCAGTATTTCTACGTCAACGGCCGCGCGGTGCGCGATCGCACGGTGGCCCATGCGGTGCGGCAGGCGTATGCCGACGTGCTGTTCCACGGACGGCATCCGGCCTTCGTGCTGTTCCTGGAGTGCGACCCGCGCCAGGTGGACGTGAACGTGCACCCGGCCAAGCACGAGGTGCGCTTCCGCGAGCAGCGCCTGGTGCACGACTTCATCTACCGCACGCTGCACGAGGCGCTCAGGGACACGCGCGCCGGCATGGCCGCGGGGCACGACGCCGCGGCGGCGCCTGCGGGCGCCTGGGCCGCGCCGTCGCAGTCGGGCCTGGGCCTGCCGGTGCGCGAGGCGATGTCGGCGTACGCGGCGCTGTATCGCGCGCCAGAGGCCACCGGCACCGGTGGCGGGGCAGGCGCGGCCATGCCCGCCGCGAACGAGGCCGATGCGCCGCCCCTGGGCTTCGCGCTGGCGCAGCTGCACGGCATCTTCGTGCTGGCGGAAAACGCCCATGGCCTGGTGCTGGTGGACATGCACGCCGCGCACGAACGCATCACCTACGAGCGCCTGAAGTCCGCGCGCGACGGCGAAGGCATCCGCTCGCAGCCGCTGCTGGTGCCGCTGTCGCTGGCGGTGTCCGAGCGCGAGGCCGACCTGGCCGAACAGCACGCCGACACGCTGGCGGGCTTTGGTTTCGAACTGCGGCGCGCCGGGCCGCAGTCGCTGAGCGTGCGCAGCGTGCCGACCCTGCTGGCCGACCTCGACCCGCGCGCGCTGGTGCTGGGCGTGCTGTCGGACCTGCGCGAGCACGGGCAGACGCGCCGGCTCGAGGAAGCGCGCAACGAACTGCTGTCCACGCTCGCCTGCCACACTTCGGTGCGCGCCAACCGGCGCCTGGGCCTGGCCGAAATGAATGCCCTGCTGCGCGACATGGAAGCCACCGAGCGCAGCGGCCAGTGCAACCACGGCCGCCCCACCTGGGTGCAGCTGAGCAAGCCCGAGCTCGACCGACTTTTCCTGAGGGGACGATGATGCGACTGCCGATCCTGTTGTCCGTGGCGCTGCTGCTGGCCGCCTGTGGCGGTGCCGACGAGGAGGCCGCCGGCTCGGCGTCCGCGGCCCGCGCCGAGAAGTCGGCGCGCATGGCCTACGAAGGCGAAATCCTGGCCTGGCGCGACGAGCGGCTTGCCCGGCTCACGCGGCCCGACGGCTGGCTGTCGCTGGTGGGGCTGCACTGGATCACGCCCGGCCAGACCTATGTCGGCTCGGCGCAGGACAACGGCACCCGGCTGGCCATCGGCCCGCCGCAGCTGGGCATGCTCAGCCTGGGCAAGGACGGGGCGATGAGCCTGGCGATCCCCGAGGGCGTGGAGGTCACCGTGGACGGCGTGCCGGCCACGGGCACGGTGGTGCTGGCGTCGGACGTGCCGGGGCCGGCGACGGTGGTGGGCTTCAACAAGGGCGACGCCAGCTTCGTCGTCATCAAGCGCAGTGACCGCTACGGCCTGCGCGTGCGCAGCGCGCTGGCGCGCACGCGCACCACGTTCCCGGGCCTGGACTATTTCGACATCGACCCGGCGTTCCGCCTCGTCGCCCGGTTCGAGGCGCATCCGCCCGGCAAGACCCTCGAGATCGTCAACATGCTGGGCATGGTGGAGGCGATGGCCAACCCGGGCCGCGTGAGCTTCGAGAAGGACGGGAAGTCCTACAGCCTTGAAGCCGTGGATGAGGGCGACGGCCAGCTTTTCCTGATCATCGCCGACCGCACCAGCGGGCACGATACCTATGCCGCGTCGCGCTTCCTGTACGCCGCCCCCGCCGGCAGGGACGGCACCACCGTGGTGGACTTCAACAAGGCCTACAACCCGCCGTGCGCCTTCACCGCGTTCTCCACCTGCCCGATGCCGCCGCCGGAAAACCGGCTCGACCTGCGGGTCACCGCCGGCGAAAAGAAGCCGCGCCCGTTCCCCTGATCCCGCCCCGTCCTTCCAGGAAACGCACCGCATGTTCAAGCCCGTCATCGCCGCGCTGCTGCTCGCCACCACCGCTGGCTTCGCGCAGGCCGAGCCGCCCAGGCCGCTGCTGTGGAAGGTGAGCGATGCCGACAATTCGCTGTACCTGCTCGGGTCGTTCCACTTCCTCAAGGAAGCCGACTACCCGCAGGCGGCCAGCACCTATGCCGCGCTCGATGACGCCGAGCGGGTGGTGTTCGAGCTGTCGCCGGCGGAAATGAACGATCCGGAGCTGGCCTCGAAAATGGCGCTGGCCGCCCGGCGCACCGACGGCAGGACCCTGCAGCAGTCGGTGCCGGAAGCCACCTGGCAGGCGCTGTCGGCCTACACCGCCCGGCGCGGCCTTGCCGTCGCCAACTTCCAGCCCTACGAGGCCTGGTTCGTCAGCCTGCTGGTGAGCATCAACGAGATGCAGCTGCTGGGCCTGGACCCGGAAATGGGCCTGGACAAGCATTTCGCCCAGCGTGCGCTCGACGCGGGCAAGCCAGTGGCGGGGCTGGAAACCGGTGACCAGCAGATCGCGCTGTTCGACGGCATGGACCAAAGGCAGCAGCTGCAGGCGCTCGACGACACGCTGGCCGAAATGGCCGACATCGAGTCCGAGATCGAGGCGATGCACGCCCTGTGGCGCGCCGGCGACGCCGACGGGCTGTTCGCGGCCACCGGGGCCGAGATGAAGGCCGACTACCCGGCGCTCTACCAGCGCATCAACGTCGATCGCAACCGCGCCTGGCTGCCGCGCCTGGCGGGCATGCTCGACCAGGGCACGAGCGACGACACGCTGGTGGTGGTGGGCGCCATGCACCTGCTCGGCCAGGACGGCGTGGTTGCCATGCTCAGGGCGAAGGGCTACACCGTCGAGCGGCTCTGAGCCCTCGGCGCGGGTTCGCCCGGCCGGCGCGCCGGCGGCACCAGCACGATGCAGTCCACGGGGCAGGGCGGCAGGCACAGCTCGCAGCCCGTGCACAGGTCGGCGATGACGGTGTGCATCTGCTTGGCCGCGCCCACGATCGCATCCACCGGGCAGGCCAGGATGCACTTGGTGCAGCCGATGCAGTCGTCTTCCACGATCAGCGCCACCACCGGCGGCTTTACCTCACCGTGCTCGGGGTTGAGCGGCTTGGGCTCGCGCCCCAGCAGTTCGGCCAGGGCGCGCACGCCGGCTTCGCCGCCGGGCGGGCACTGGTTGATGTCGGCTTCGCCCGAGGCGATCGCCTGGGCGTAGGGGCGGCAGCCCGGGTAGTTGCACTGGCCGCACTGGGTCTGCGGCAGCAGGCGGTCGATGCGTTCGACCATCGGGTCGCGCTGCACCCGGAAGCGCACGGCGGCCCAGCCCAGCAGCGCGCCCAGCAGCGCCGCCAGTGCGCCCACCACGGCCAGCGCCGGCGCCATGTCAGGCCGCGGCCATGCCGGAGAAACCCATGAAGGCCAGCGACATCAGCCCCGCCGTGGCCAGGGCGATCGGTGCGCCGCGCCACGAGGCCGGCACGTCGGCGGTTTCCAGCCGCTCGCGCATCGCCGAGAACAGCACCAGCACCAGGCCGAAGCCCAGCGACGCGCCGAAGCCGTAGAGGATCGATTCGATCAGCTTGTGCCGCGCCTGCACGTTCAGCAGCGCCACGCCCAGCACGGCGCAGTTGGTGGTGATCAGCGGCAGGTAGATGCCCAGCACGCGGTAAAGGCGCGGGCTCTGCCGGTTCATCACGATCTCGGTGAACTGCACCACCGCCGCGATCACCAGGATGAAGCCCAGCGTGCGCAGGTATTCCAGCCCCAGCGGCAGCAGGATCCAGTGGTGCACCACCCAGGCCAGCGCCGACGACAGCGTGAGCACGAAGCCCGTGGCCAGGGCCATGCCGTAGGCCGCGTCGAGCGTGCGCGACACGCCCATGAACGGGCACAGGCCCAGGAACTTCACCAGCACGAAGTTGTTGACGAAGACCGCACCCACCAGCAGCAGCGCGACGTCGTTCATCGAGGGCCCTACCGGACCGGCATGCCGGCTTGTGCGGAGGCGTCGGCGTCCAGCAGCGCCAGCGAGCCGCCGTCGTGGCCGGCCGAAAGGATCATGCCTTCGCTGATGCCGAAGCGCATCTTGCGCGGCGCCAGGTTGGCGATGAACACCACCGAGCGGCCGACCAGTTTTTCCGGCTCGCCGTAGCTGGCGCGGATGCCCGAGAAGATCTGCCGCTGGCCGAGTTCGCCGGCGTCGAGCAGGAAGCGCAGCAGCTTGTCCGAGCCTTCAACGAACCCGCACTCGAGCACCTTGCCGATGCGCAGGTCGAGCTTGGTGAAGTCCTCGATGCCCACCGTCGCCAGCGCGCCGCTGGTGGCGGCAGGCGGTGCCGGTGCGGCGGCGGGAACCTTGGCGGCCGCGACGGGCTTGGCGGCGGGGATCGCGACGGGCGCGCTGCCGTCCTTGCTGGCGTCGGTCATGGTCTCGATCTGCTTGGGGTCGATGCGGGTCATCAGGGGCTCGAACGGGGTGATGCTGTCCGGCAGGTTCCGCACGAGGTTGGCGAGGTCCGTGGGCGACCGGCCAAACAGCTTCAGCGCGCGGCCGCACAGGTCGGGCATGATCGGCGAGAGGTAGGCGGCCACGAGATAGAACCCGAGCAGGCATTCACTGCATACGCGCTGCAGTTCCTGCGCCTTGCCAGGGTCCTTGGCGAGTTGCCAGGGCTTGGCTTCGTCCCAGCGCTGGTTGAGGAGGTCGCAAAGGCGCATCGCTTCCCGGGTGACGAATCCGGTTTCATCCGCCAGGTAAGCGGCATGGATGGACTCGAAGCTCAGCTGCGCCACCGCCACGGTGTCGGGCTGGCCGTCTTCCGGCAGGAGCCTGTCCAGCTTGCCGTCGAAATGCTTGATGGCGAAGCCCGACGCGCGGCTGGCGATGTTGACGAACTTGCCCACCAGGTCGCTGTTCACGCGGGCGACGAAGTCCTCGAGGTTGAGGTCCAGGTCCACCACGCCCGCGCCGGTCTTGCTGGCGAAGTAATAGCGCAGGTATTCGGGATTGAGCCCGGTTTCCAGGTAGGTGCGCGCCATCACGAAGGTGCCGCGCGACTTGCTCATCTTCGCGCCGTTGACGGTGAGGTAGCCGTTGACGTGCAGCTTCGTGGGCGCGCGCAGGCCGGCGCCGTGCAGCATCGCCGGCCAGAACAGGCCGTGGAAGTTGATGATGTCCTTGCCCAGGAAATGGTGCATTTCCGTTTCGCCGCCGGCGTTGCGCGCCGCGTCGGTGAAGGCGCCGAAGTCGGTGCCGGTCTTCGCGCACAGCGCCTTGAAGCTGGCCAGGTAGCCGATGGGTGCGTCGAGCCAGACGTAGAAGAACTTGCCGGGGGCGTCGGGGATCGGGAAGCCGAAGTAGGGCGCGTCCCGGCTGATGTCCCAGTCGCGCAGGCCGCCCTCGAGCCATTCGCCCAGCTTGGCCTTGACCGCCGGGTGGGCCACGTCGCCGGCAAGCCACTCGCGCAGGAAGGCTTCGAACTTGCCCAGCTCGAAGAAGTAGTGCTCCGAGTCGCGCAGCTCGGGCGTGGCGCCCGACACCACCGAGCGCGGGTTCTTGAGGTCGGTGGGCGAATACGCCTTGCCGCAGACCTCGCAGTTGTCGCCGTACTGATCGGCGGCGCCGCAGTTGGGGCACTCGCCCTTGATGTAGCGGTCGGGCAGGAACATCTGCTTGACCGGGTCGTAGAGCTGCTGGATCGAGCGCCGGGCGATGGCCTTGGCGCCGTGCGTGCCGTCGCGCAGGCGGGTGTAGACCAGGCTGGCCAGTTCCCGGTTCTCGTCCGAGTGGGTGGAGTGGTAGTGGTCGAAGGCCACGCCGAAATCGGCGAAATCGGCCTCATGCCCGGCCTGGATGCCGCGGATGAAGTCTTCAGGCGCCAGCCCGGCCTTTTCGGCCGCCAGCATGATCGGCGTGCCATGGGCGTCGTCGGCGCAGACGAAATGCACGGTGCCGCCGGCCATGCGACGTGCGCGCACCCAGATGTCCGCCTGCAGGTAGCCCACCAGGTGGCCCAGGTGCAGCGGGCCGTTGGCGTAGGGCAGGGCGGTGGTAACGAGGGCGGGGCGGGGTGCGGTCATTCGGGGCGGGGGATCCTTCGCAGGGCCGCCATTATCCCAGATTGCGCCGATGCGGCGGCGTCGCGTGGGCACAAAAAAAGGGCCCGGCTTTCGCCGGGCCCCCTTTAACCCTGTTCCGTTGCCGGAATCAGAAGCTGTGCTGCACGCTCAGGTTGAAGCGACGACCCAGCGGGTCCGCACCGATGAACGCCTGGAAGTACGGGTAGCCGGTGAAGGAGTTGTCTTCACGGTACTGGTCGTTCAGGACGTTGATGACGGTGAAGGTGGCGCGGGTGTTCTCACCGAAGCTCTTGCCGATCTGCAGGTTGTACTGCATCCACGGCTCGAGGCGACGCGGGTAGGTGCCGCCCGCGAGGTTCGTGCCGTCCACGCCGGCATTGCTGCCGTTGGTGCCGATGCGGGTACCGAAGATCGTGGTGGACCAGTCACCCTTGGACCAGGTGAGCGAGCCACGCGCGCGGCTGCGGGCGTCGAGGTCGGCGTCGTCGCGGCCGTCCACCAGCGGATCGGTGTCGAACTGCTTGGCCTTGTCGGTCATCACGATGGACCAGCCCAGCTCCGTGCTGAAGGTGCCCCAGCGGTCGGTGTCGAGGGTGTAGGACCAGGTGGCGTCGATGCCGCTGGTGTCAACCACGGCCGCGTTGATGTAGGCCTGGTTCAGACGCAGGACGGTGCCGGTCGCCGTGCCGCCCTGACGCTCCACCAGCTGGTAGATGTTCTGGCAGAACGCCGAGTCCGGCGCGTTCGGGAAGGCCGAACCATCCGGGCGCAGGCCGATGCGGCAGTTGGCTTCGTTCTGCAGCAGGAACGCCGAGCTCAGCTGGATCGCCTGGTCCTCGAGCTTGATGCGGTAGTAGTCAACCGACAGCGCCATGCCCTCGGTGATGTCCCACACGAAGCCCAGGCCCGTGGTCTCGCCTTCTTCTTCCTTCAGCAGCGGGTTGCCGGCGATGGCGGTCTGCGAGGTGTAGAGGGTCGGGTCGCCAACCACGTTGCAAGCGGCGCGGGTACGCGCGCCCAGGCCGGTGGCAACGCCGACGCCAGCGCGGCAGGCGTATTCGTCGAGGATGCCGGAGAACGAACCGGCGCCCTGGGCGTAGACAAGCTGCATGTCCGGGGCGCGGAAGCTGGTGGCATAGCTGGCGCGGAGCAGCAGGTTGTCGAACGGACGCCATTCCAGGCCGGCCATCGTGGTGACGGCATCGTCCACTTCGGTGATGTCGTCGTACTTGTCATAGCGCGCAGCGATGCTGCCGCTCAGGCTGTCGAAGATCGGCAGGCGGAACTCCGCACCGAGCGCGAAGCGATCACGTTCACCGACCGTACGACCCGAGCTGGTCAGGTTGAAGATGGTCTGGCTGTCGATCGGACGGGTCGGCAGGGTGCGCGGGTCGCTCTGGAGGTCAACGCCCTGCTGGCCCCACTCAAGCACGCCGGCGAAGCCGACCGGGCCGGCCGGCAGTTCGAACAGGTCGCCGCTGATGATGAAGTTGGCGGTCTTGGACGTGGCTTCGCCTTCGTTGACGGCGCGCGTCGAGATCGACCGGTAGAACTCCGGCGTGATCGGCGCGTTCCAGCGGGCTTCGTTCAGGTTGTAGATCGGGTACAGGACGCTGCCGTTCGGAGCCGGCGCAGCGCGGTAGCCCAGCAGCGGGCCCAGGAAGTAATCATGCACGGCCTGCGACAGCAGGCGCGGGCGATCGGCGGTGTACTCGTTCTTGGAGTACGCGGCGCTGAACTCCCAGTCGAAGCGGTCGGCGATGGTGCCGGAGATGCCGCCGGAGATGTCGTAGGTCAGTGCTCTGGTAGGCGTTGACCGAGCCGAAGAGCTGCAGGCTGTCGGTCAGGTCGAACGTGACGTGGCCGTAGCCCGCGTAGGACTCGTCCTTGTTGGAGATCGAGCGCGCGCCCGGCTGGGTGAAGCCGCCGCAGTACTGGCCACGGGCAGCGGTGGTGACCGTCGTGTAGCCGAACTGGTCGCAAACCGCCTGGCCCGGGTAGTACACCGAGATGTTCGGCGTGCCGGAAGTGGTGTTGAACCGCAGCGTCGCCAGCGCCAGGGCCGGGTTGGTGAAGTTCGGGCCCAGCGGGCCATTGCGGGTGTCGGACAGGAATTCGCGCTGGAAGGCGAACACCGGCTCGTCGTAGCTGGCCTGCACGGCCCAGACCGCGCTCCAGCGGTCGCCGGTGCGGCCACCGGTGAGTTCAGCGGCGAAGTTGTCACCGCCGCCCTCTTCGGTCGTGCCGACCTGGAGGCGGGCGGTGTTGCCGTCGAAGTTCTCGCGCAGCACCACGTTCACCACGCCGGAGATGGCGTCCGAACCGTAGATGGCCGAGGCGCCGCCGGTCAGGATTTCAACGCGCTCGATGATCGAGGACGGAATGGCGCGGATGTTGACGACGTTGTTGTCGCGGTTGTACGGCTGCGGGTACTGCGCCGGACGGCGACCGTTGATCAGGGTCAGGGTGTAGCCCGGGCCGATGCCGCGCAGGTTCACGACCTGGGCGTTCGGGGTGAAACCGGTGACGGCCAGGTCGCCGGTGAAGCTGGCGGTGGTGTTCTGGGTCAGGGTCTGCAGGGCGTCGCCGACGGTGCGGAAGCCTTCGCGCTCGAAGTCTTCGCGGCTGATCACGACGACCGGGGACGGGCCCTCGATCTCGGAACGCTTGATTCGCGAGCCCACCACGGTGACGGCATCGAGCGTCGTGGTCTGTTCGGCGGTGTCTTCTTCGTCTTCGGCAGTGGTGGCAGCCGTCTGGGCGAAGGCCGAGGTGGCCATCGGCAGGGTCAGCGCCAGCGCAAGGGAACGCGCGAGCAGGTTTCGACGGTAGGCGGGAACGGAAGCAGTCTTCATGGAGTGACTCCCCTGAGTCGGTAGCGGGTCGTTGATGAGCAGGGTTTTTTGTTGGGACACGTGCCGGTTCCGGCCATGCCTTAACCGGAACGTAACACAATTGGGGCAGGCTGTTGCAAGTGCCCCTGCGTCCGTCCTAGGCCCCCACGCTCGTGAAGACCGGGGGTCGGTGTAAACTCCCGCCATGGAAGGAGTTTGCAAAATGAGCACGGAAAGCGCTGTCCGCGAGGCCCTGGGCAAGATCCACGACCCGCACTGTGAACTGGACCTCATTTCAGCCGGCGCGGTCCGGGGGGTGGGGGTCGACGGGTCCGCGGTGGCGGTGGACATCCAGTTGGGGTACCCGGCCAAAGGCTGGCACGCGGCGCTGGAGGGCCAGGTCCGGGCCGCGCTCGAGGCGCTGCCCGGCGTAGCCCGGGCGGTCGTCACGGTGACGTCCAGGCTCCATGCCCACCGGGTCCAGAAGGACCTGACGCCGCTGCCCGAGGTCCGCAACATCATCGCCGTGGCCTCGGGCAAGGGCGGGGTGGGCAAGTCCACCACCGCCGTTAACCTGGCCCTGGCGCTGCAGGCCGAGGGCGCCACGGTGGGCGTACTGGACGCCGACATCTACGGCCCCAGCATCCCCAAGATGCTCGGCCTGTCCGGCCGGCCCGACAGCCCGGACGGCAAGACCATCGAACCCAAGCGCAACCACGGCCTGCAGGCCATGTCCATCGGCCTGCTGGTGGGCGAGGACACGCCGATGATCTGGCGTGGCCCGATGGTCACCCAGGCCCTGCAGCAGCTGCTCAACGACACCCGCTGGCAGGGGCTGGACTACCTGGTGATTGACCTGCCGCCGGGCACGGGCGACATCCAGCTCACCCTGGCCCAGCGCGTGCCGGTGTCGGGCGCGGTGATCGTCACCACGCCCCAGGACATCGCCACCCTGGACGCCCGCAAGGCGCTGCAGATGTTCGCCAAGGTCGAAGTGCCGGTGCTGGGCATCGTCGAGAACATGGCCGTGCACGTGTGCTCGAACTGCGGCCACAGCGAGCACGTGTTCGGCGCCGGCGGCGGCGAACGCATGGCGGCCCAGTACGACGTGCCCCTGCTGGGCTCGCTGCCGCTGGACATCCGCATCCGCGAGCAGGCCGATTCGGGCCTGCCCACCGTGGCCGCCGACCCGGAGTCGACGCTGTCCCTGGCCTACCGCGACATCGCCCGTCGCACCGCGGCCCGGCTGTCGCTGCAGGCCCGCAACAAGGCCATCGCCTTCCCCAACATCGTGATGCAGAACACCTGATGGCCTGGCGCGGCCTGCTGCTGGCGGCGCTGTGGCTGGCGGCCGCCTGCGCGCCGGCCCAGGACGGACCCCGCCGGGTCCTGCTCGACGCCGCCCACGCCCAGGTCGGGGTGACCCGGCATTACGACGGCAGCTACGTCCGCCTGGCCTACCCGGGCGGGGATGTGCCCGTGGACCGTGGCGTCTGCACCGACGTGGTGATCCGGGCCCTGCGCGCCACCGGCCTGGACCTGCAGAAGGCGGTGCACGAGGACATGCGCCGGGATTTCGCCGCCTACCCGGCGCTGTGGGGCCTGCGGCGCCCCGACCGCAACATCGACCACCGGCGCGTGCCGAACCTGGAAACCTGGCTGCGCCGCGCGGGCCACGCCCTGCCGGTGTCGGGCAGCGCGCCCGATTACCAGCCCGGCGACCTGGTCACCTGGCGCCTGCCGGGCGGCCTGCCGCACATCGGCGTGGTGTCCGACCGCCGCGCCCGCGACGGGTCGGGACGGCGGCTGGTGGTGCACAACATCGGCGCCGGCACCCAGGTCGAGGACGTGCTGCTGGCCTGGCCACCGCACGGCCACTTCCGCATTTTCCGCGAAGCAGCCGCGACGGCCCGCTAGAATCGCGTCCTGCGTCCCTTCCGCCCCTTTCCGTACAAGAGCCCCCGAATGAGCATCAAGTCAGACAAGTGGATCCGCCGCATGGCCGAGCAGCAGGGCATGATCGAGCCCTTCGAGCCGGGCCAGGTCAAGCACGACCCGGCGGGCCAGCGCATCGTCAGCTACGGCACCTCGAGCTACGGCTACGACGTGCGCTGCGCGCGCGAGTTCAAGATCTTCACCAACATCAACTCCACCATCGTCGACCCGAAGAACTTCGACCCGACCAGCTTCGTGGACGTGACGTCCGACGTTTGCATCATCCCGCCCAACTCGTTCGCGCTGGCGCGCACGGTGGAGTTCTTCCGCATCCCGCGCGACACGC
>JAPLSJ010000136.1 GCA_026398695.1 Arenimonas sp. | reverse complement strand
CAGGCAGCTGATGGCCACCATCTGCACGATGGTCTTGAGCTTGCCCAGGCCGGCCACCTTCACCAGGCCATGCGCGCCCATCTGCGCCATCCACTCGCGCAGCGCGGAAATGGTGATCTCGCGGCCGATGATCACCGCGCTGAGCAGCGCCATCCAGGGCGTGTCGTAGCGTTCCACCACCAGCAGCAGCGCGAAGGCCACCGAGAGCTTGTCGGCCACCGGGTCCAGGAAAGCGCCGAAGGCCGAATACATGCCGTAGCGGCGCGCGATCCAGCCGTCCAGCCAATCGGTGAGCGCGCCGACGATGAAGATGGCGGCGGCCGCGACGTTGGTCCAGGCATAGGGCAGGTAGAAAACCACCACCAGCACCGGGATCAGCAGGATCCGGAACAGGGTCAGCATGGTGGGTATCGTCAGGGTCACGGCGTTCCTGGCTCAGGCATCGGTCTGGGGGGATTGTGGCTCAAGTCCATGCAGCGCGGCGTAGATGCGCTGCGCGAGGGCGGCATTGACGCCTCCGACGCGGGCGATTTCCTCGGCGCCGGCCGATTTCAGGCCCGCCAGGCCGCCGAAATGCTTGAGCAGGCTGGCCCGCCGGCGCGGGCCGATGCCCGGGATGTCCTGCAGGCGGCTGGTCTCGCGGGTTTTCTGGCGCTTGCCGCGATGGCCCGTGATGGCGAAGCGGTGGGCTTCGTCGCGAACCTGCTGCACCAGCTGCAGGCCCGGCGAGGCGGCGCCGGGGCGCAGCTCGCGGCCGTCGGCCAGCACCAGGGCCTCGTGGCCGGCGCGGCGCGCGGCGCCCTTGGCCACGCCCACCATGGCCACGCCCTGCACGCCCAGCTCGTCCAGCACCGCCCGGGCCTGGGCCAGCTGGCCGGCACCGCCGTCGATCAGCAGCAGGTCGGGCAGCACGCCCTCCTCCACCCCGCGCTTGAAGCGGCGCTGCAGCGCCTGGTGCATGGCCGCGTAGTCGTCGCCGGGTTCGATGCCGGTGATGTTGAAGCGGCGGTACTGGCCACGCACCGGGCCCTCGCCGTCGAACACCACGCACGAGGCCACGGTGGCCTCGCCCATCGTGTGGCTGATGTCGAAGCACTCGATGCGCTTGGGCGGCTCGGACAGCTCCAGCATTTCCTGCAGCGACACCAGCCGCGCGCGCTGGCTGGCGCTGCTGCCGATCTCGGTGGCCAGCGCCAGCGCGGCGTTCTGGCGGGCGATCTCCAGGTAGCGCGCACGCTCGCCGCGCACCACCGGCTTGATCTCGACCTTGCGGCCGGCCTGCGCGCTGAACACGTCCTGCAGCAGGTCGATGTCGGGGATGGCGTGGCTGAGCACGATCTCGCGCGGCGGCCGCTGCTCGAGGTAGTACTGGGTGACGAACGCGCCCAGCACTTCTTCGATGGACTCGGCGCCGTTGGGCTTGGGGAAGAAGCTGCGCGTGCCCTGGTTGAGGCCGTTGCGGAAGGCCATCAGCAGCACGCAGGCCATGCCCTGCTCCATCACGCAGGCCAGCACGTCCATTTCCACCTGCTCGCCTTCGACGTACTGGCGGGCCTGGATCTTGCGGATGCCGGCGATCTGGTCGCGCAGCTGCGCGGCCTGTTCGAACTGCAGGCGGTTGCTGGCCTCTTCCATCGCCTTGCCCAGCTCGTCCACCAGCTCGCCGCTGCGGCCTTCGAGGAACAGCACCGCGCGGCGCACCGTGGCGTCGTATTCGCGCGTGGGCACCAGGCCCACGCAGGGCGCGCTGCAGCGGCCGATCTGGTGCTGCAGGCAGGGCCGGCTGCGGTTGCGGAACACGCTGTCGGCGCAGCTGCGCAGCTTGAACAGCTTGAACATCAGGTCGAGCGTCTCGCGCACCGCGCCCGTGCTGGGATAGGGCCCGAAGTAGCGGCCGGCCATGGCCCGCGGCCCGCGGTGGAAGCCCAGCCGCGGCCAGGTCTCGTCGGTGAGCAGGATGTGCGGGTAGCTCTTGTCGTCGCGCAGCAGCACGTTGTAGCGCGGGCGCAGCGACTTGATCAGCTGGTTCTCTAGGATCAGCGCCTCGCTCTCGGTGCGCGTCACGGTGACTTCGATGCTGGCGATCTGCGCCACCATCAGCGCGATGCGCCGCGACGGCAGGTCCTTGAGGAAGTAGCTGCCCACGCGCTTCTTGAGCGACAGCGCCTTGCCCACGTACAGCACGGCGCCGTCGGCACCCAGCATCCGGTACACGCCCGGTGCGGGCGTGAGGTCGCGCACGAAGGCCTTGCCGTCGAAGCCGGCGGGGCCGGAGGCGGCCTGGTCTTCCGGAGTCATTCGCCGACGGGCAAGCGGCCCAGCTTGCCGCTGTCGAGGTCGTAGCGCAGCACTTCGTGCGCGCCGCTGTTGGCGATCCACAGCGAACCGGCGCCGGCGGCCAGCGCGCACGGCTGCACCAGCGGCTGCGGCAGGTCGTGCGTGGTCATCTCGCCGCCGCCCAGGCGCAGCTTGCGCAGGCTGCCGTTGTAGCTGTCGGCCACCCACAGCACCGGCGACGTGGGGTCGAGCGCCAGCGCCATCGGCAGCTGCAGGCGCGCGTCGCGGCGCTGGCCGTCCTGTTCGCCGAATTCGTACAGGCCCTGCCCCACCAGCGTCTGCACGCTGGACTGGGTGAGCTGGATGGCGCGGATGGCCGACGTGCCCGAATCGGCCACGTAAAGCGTCTGCTGCACCAGCGCCATGCCGGCCGGGTGGGCGAACATGGCGTTGCGCGACGAGCCGTCGGCGATGCCCAGCGCGCCCGAACCGGCGACCAGCTTCAGCCGCGCCTGGCCCAGGTCGTATTCCCAGATCTGGTTGCTGCCGGCCATGGCGATGTAGATGCGGTCCATCGTGCCCGTGATGTCCCAGGGCTGGTTGAGCGACAGCGCCGCGCCGGGTTCCTGGCTGCCCTCGCGAACCGGGCCCGGGCGGCCGGTACCTGCGACGGTGTCCACCGCGCCATCGAGCAGGCGGATGCGCCGCAGCGCGTGGTTGCCGGTATCGGCCACGAACAGCGACTCGCGCACCAGGCACAGCCCGCGCGGATTGCGGAACGCGGCGGTATCGGCCGGGCCGTCCACCAGGTCGCCGTGGCCGGTGCCGAACTCACGCAGCACGCGGCCCGAATGGGTGCACTCGAGGATGCGGTGGTGGCCGGTGTCGGCCACGTAGAGATGGCTCTCGCCGACCGCCAGGCCGGACGGGAAAGACAGCGGCAGCCGCGGCTCGGCGCCGCTGCGGCGCGGCGGTGCGGCGGACAGCGTGGCGCCGCCCACCTCGTCGATCAGGCCGGCGATGGCGGCGTCCAGCGCCGCCAGGTGCTGGTCGCCGGCGAAGACTTCGCGCAGGCGGCCGCGGGTGTCGATCAGCGCCACCGAGGGCCAGGACTGGATGCCGTAGTGCTGCCACGTGGTCCAGGTGCGGTCGTTGGCCACCGGGAAGGTCAGGCCGAGGCGGTTGGCCGCCTTGAGCACCAGGCGCCCATCAAGCTCGGAATCGAACTTGGGCTGGTGGATGCCCAGGATGGACAGGCCCACGGGGAACCGGGCCTGCAGGCGCACCAGGCCGTCGAGCAGGTTGTGGCTGTAGGCCGAAGCGGCGTTCCAGAACACGATGGCCAGCACGCGGCCCTGTTGGCCGGCGACCGTCTGTGCTTCGGCGTTGAGCCACTGAAGGCCTGGCGACAGTTCGGGGGCGGGTGAGTTGGCCTGCGGCATGGGCGCGTGCTCCGGGGGGATGGGCATTATGCCTGCCCGTCGCGATGCGACGGCAGGGCCGTGGCGTGGCTCAGGCGACGGACTGGCCGAGCGCCCTGGCCTCCGCCCGGGCCAGGTCGGCTTCGGTGTCCACGCCGGGCGGGAACGGCACCGGCGCCAGGCCCACCGCGATGCGATGGCCCGCCTCGAGCACGCGCAGCTGTTCCAACGCCTCGAGCTGCTCGAGCCGGCCGGGCGGCATCGCCGCGAAGCGGCGCAGGAAGCCGGCGCGGTAGGCGTAGATGCCGATGTGCCGCAGTGCGTCCTCGCCCACCGGCCCCAGCCGGTCGCGCGCGAAGCGGTCGCGCTGCCAGGGAATCGGCGCGCGGCTGAAATAAAGGGCCAGGCCGGCGTCGTCGCGGACGATCTTCACGGCGTTGGGATCGAACAGGGTTTCGCTGTCGTGGATCGGCGTGGCCAGGGTGGCCATGGGGGCGTCGCCCGAGGCCAGCAGCTGCGCCACCGCGCGGATGCCTTCCGGCGGCGCGAAGGGCTCGTCGCCCTGCAGGTTCACCACGATCTGGTCGTCGGCCCAGCGCAGCTGGTCGGCGCATTCGGCCAGGCGGTCGGTGCCGGAGGCGTGGTCGGCGCGCGTCATGCACACCACCAGCGCTTCGCCGGCCAGCGCCTGCGCGATGCGCGCGTCGTCGGTGGCCACCACCACCTCGCGCGCGCCCGCGGCCAGCGCGCGGCGCGCCACGTGCACCAGATCGGCATGCGCGGAACTCCATTCGGCGAGGTGCTCGTGCAGTTGGGCGAAGAAGCCGGCCGGCAGCTCGGCGCGCACCGGCACCGCGAAGGCCATCGTCAGCGGGAAGTCGACGCACTTCACTGCGTCCTTCTCGGTCATCAGCAGCGGATGCACGGGCGTGAACTTCAATTCGTCGGGCACGAAGGCATGGTGGTCGGGGAAGGCGTGTTCGATCGGCGACAGGCCCTGGTCGCGCAGCGAGGCGAAGAAGCGCCCGGGGTTGCCGATGCCCGCCACGGCGTGCACGGGCGCACCGGCGAAGCTGGCCAGGGGCCGCGACGGACCGCCGTCCAGCGGCTCCGCCTGGCCCAGCACCAGCCGCATCGGCCACTCGCCCTCGCCCGCGGTGCCGCCGTTGACCACGCGCAGGTCCACGCGCCGGCCCGCGGGTTCGCGCAGCGGGCCGGCCGGAATCAGGCGGCCGTTGCCGTGCCGCCGTTCGCCGTCGATCACTTCGATCTCGATGTCGCGGCCCAGCCGCCGGTGCTGCAGGCCATCGTCGGCGATGATCAGGTTGCAGCCCTCGGCCACCAGCCGGCGCGCGGCCGCGACGCGGTCGCTGTCCACGAACACCGGCAGGCCGGTCTGACGTGCGATCAGCAGCGGCTCGTCGCCGCACAGTTCCGGCGGCACCCCGGCGCCGGCGCGCACCGGATCCTGCGACCGGCGTCCGTAGCCGCGGCTCACGATGCCCGGGCGCCAGCCCTGGGCCACCAGGCCGCGGGCCAGCGCGATGGTGAGTGGCGTCTTGCCGCTGCCGCCGGCCACCAGGTTGCCCACCACGATCACGGGAACGCGCAGGCGGTGGGTGCGCAGCAGCCCGCGCCGGTAAAGCCAGCCGCGCAGGGCCACCGCGCCGGCGTAGGCGGTGGACAGCAGCCACAGCCCGGGGCCTGGCGCCACGCCGCCGTACCAGCGCCGCAGCAGCCAGCGCTCCAGGCCGGCTTTCATCCGGCCTCCGGCTCGCGGAACTGCATGCGGTGCAGGTGCGCGTAAAGCCCACCGCGCGCCAGCAGCTCGGCGTGCGTGCCCCGCTCCACCAGCTTGCCGCCGTCGAGCACCAGCACCTGGTCGGCGTGTTCGACCGTGGACAGGCGGTGCGCGATCACCAGCGTGGTGTGTTCGGGGATCAGGCGGTTGAGCGCGTCCTGCACCAGCCGTTCGGACTCGGTGTCGAGCGCGGCGGTGGCTTCGTCCAGGATCAGGATGGGCGCGTCCTTGAGGATGGCGCGGGCGATGGCCAGGCGCTGACGCTGGCCGCCCGACAGCAGGCCGCCGTTCTCACCGATGCGCGCCTGCATGCCGCCCGGCAGGCGGTCGATGAACTCGGCGGCGTTGGCGGCCTCGGCCGCGGCGCGGATGCGAGCGGGGTCGATGCCGGCCCCCTGGCCGTAGGCGATGTTGGTGGCGATGCTGTCGTCGAACAGCATCACGCGCTGGCCGACCAGGGCGACCTGGCGGCGAAGGTCGGCCAGGCGGTATTGGCCCACGGGCATGCCGTCGAGCAGCACGCTGCCGGCGCTGGCCTCGTAGAAGCGCGGCAGCAGCCGGATCAGGGTGGACTTGCCGCTGCCCGAGCGGCCAACGATGGCGGTGACGGTGCCGGGCGCGGCGGTGAACGAGATGTCGTCCAGCGCCAGCGCGTCCTGCCCCGGGTAGCGCACGCTGACGCCGCGGAACTCGATCTCGCCGCGGGCATGGAACAACGGCAGCGTGCCGGTGTCGGGCTCGTCGGGTTCGTCGAGGATGGCAAACAGCCGGTCGGCGGCCGCCACGCCCTTCTGGATCTGGCTCTGCACGTTGGTGATGCGCTTGAGCGAGGGCAGCATGGCCATCATCGAGGTCAGCAGCGCCACGAAGATGCCGGCGTCCATGCGGCCCTTGGCCGCTTCCTGGCCGGCCACCAGCAGGATCACCGCCAGTCCGACGGCGGCCAGCGTCTGCACCATCGACGACGCGCCGGCGCGGGTGGCGTCCACCTTCAGGCTCAGCCCGAGGTTGCGGTTGACCAGCGTGTCGTAGCGCGCCTGCTCGGACGCCTGGGCGCCGTACACCTTCACTTCCTGCTGCGCCGACAGCGCCTGCTCGGCGGTCTGGGCCATGTTGGCCACGCCGTCCTGGATGCCGCGGTTGATGCGGCGGTAGCGGCGCCCGACCACGCCCGAGATGATGGCGATCAGCGGCGCCACCACGAGCATCACCAGCGTCACGCGCGGGCTGTACCAGAACATCACGCCCAGCAGCACCATGATGGTCATCGAGTCGGTGAGGATGACCTTGATGGCGTCACTGGTGGCCTGGGTGACCTGTTCAGTGTCGTAGTTCAGGCGCGACACCATGGCCGGCACGGGCTCGCGGTCGAAGCGCGTGCTGGGCAGGCGCAGGTACTTGGCCAGGATGTCCTGGCGCAGGTCGCGCACCACCGAGCGGCCGGCGCGGGACATGCCGTAGTCGGTGCAGAAGGTGGCCGCGCCGCGCACCAGGAACAGCCCCACGATGGTGATGGGCAGGATCCAGCGGTAGGTCGGGTCCTTGTCGACGAAGGTGCCGTTGATCATCGGCTCCATCAGCGCCGTGAACGCGCCGGCGGCCGCGGCTTCAAACAGCATGCCCACGCCCGCCGCCGCCAGGAAGGGCCAGTAGCGCTTGGCTCGCTGCAGCAGCCGGCGGTAGATCGCCCAGGCTGATATTTCCGCGGTCAAGGCTTGGCCTCGGGCGTGGTGGCGATGGAAATCTTCTTGAAGCCGACCTGGCCCAGCGCATCCATCGCGGTGATGACGGCCTGGTGCGGCGTGCGCGCATCGGCGCGCAGCACGACGGGCCGGTCGCGGTCGGTGCCGGCGACCTGGGCGATGGCGTCCTTGAGCGAGGCGACGTCGCGCTTGAGCACTTCGTTGTTGCCCACGAAGAAGCGCCCGTCGGCGTCCACCAGCACGGTCAGCGGCTCGCCGGGATCGATGTCGGAGTTCGCCTGCGAGGTCGGCAGCACCAGCTTGAGCGCCGAACGCTGGTCGAAGGTGGTGGTGACCACCAGGAAGATGATGATGCAGAACACGACGTCAATCAGCGAGACCAGGTTGATCTCCGGCTCGTCGGGAACGCGCCCGGTGCTGAGCTTCATGCCTCGCCCTTCTTCGTGCGGACCGGCCTGGCGGGCGGTGGCGACGCCCCCTCGTCGAGCGCGTCGAGCAGCTGGGTGGCCTGCTTTTCCATGTCCACGACGTAGCCGGTGACGCGGGCGCGCAGGAAGCGGTGGAACATCAGCGCCGGGATGGCCAGGCACAGGCCGGCGGCGGTGCTGACCAGGGCCTGGCCGATGCCGCCGGCCAGCTGGTTGGCGTCGCCGACGCCGGTGGTCATGATGCCCAGGAACATTTCGATCATGCCGAACACCGTGCCCAGCAGGCCCAGCAGCGGTGCGACCGCGGCGATGGTGCCCAGCGGGTTGAGGAAGCGCTCGAGCCGGTGCGCGACGTGGCGGCCAACGTCCTCGATGCGTTCCTTGATGAGCTCGCGCGGACGATGCCGCACGTCCAGGCCGGCGGCCAGCAGTTCGCCCAGCGGCGAGTTCCCGCGCAGCACGTCGATGTGCTTGGGGTCGAGGGTGCTGCGGCCACGGGCCCACTCGCGCACTTCCTCGCCCAGGCCCGGCGGCAGCACTTCGCTGCGGCGCAGGGTCCAGAAGCGTTCCAGGATGATGGCCAGGGCCAACACCGCCAGGAGGATGATCGGCAGCATCACCCAGCCGCCCGCTTTGATCAGTTCCAGCACGCCTCACCTATCGGGTTCAGGACTGCCGATAGCATAGCCTGCCGCGCCGGGCCCGGCATCGCGCCAGTAGCGGCGGCGGTCCTGGCGCATGCGCTGGTGCACCTGCACGCCGCCGGGCCCGAGTCGCAGGTGGATCGCGCCGGCGTGCGCGGTGTCGAGCACGGGCACCCGGTAGCGCGCATAGCGACCGGCCACGATGGGCCTGGGCAGGCCGAATCGATTGTCCAGGCCCACCGCCAGCAGCCCCAGCGACGGGCGCACGGCCGCGATGAAGTCCAGGCTCGACGAGGTGTCGCTGCCGTGGTGCGGCACCAGCAGCACGTCGCTGCGCACCTGTGCGGCGGGCAGCGTGGCCAGGCGCGCCTCGACGTGGCGGCCGATGTCGCCCGGCAGCAGCGCCGAGGCGCCCTGGGCGTCGATGCGCAGCACGCACGAACTCTGGTTGCCCAGGTACGGGAAGAACGGCGGCGGATGCAGGAACGTGAACGTCACGCCGTCCCATGTCCACGCCTGGCCGGTGCGGCACGGAACCATCCCGGCGCGCGCCCAGCCCTCGGGCGCCAGCACGCGTTGGGTCGGCATGCCGCGCATGACCGCGCCGGCGCCGCCCGCGTGGTCGTTGTCGCCGTGGCTCAGCACCAGCGCATGCAGCCGCGACACGCCGTGGGCGCGCAGCGCGGGCAGCACCACCGCTTCGCCCAGGTCCAGGCCGCGCGGGACGGCGGGGCCTGCGTCGTACAGCAGGTCGTGGTGCTGCGTGCGCACGAGCAGCGACAGCCCCTGCCCCACGTCGAGCAGCACCAGGTCCACTTCGCCGCGTGCCGGACGATCCACGGCGGGCCACAGCAGCGGCAGCAGCAGAAGCACGGCCAGCGGCTTGCCCGGGGTCCCTCGCGGCAGCAGCAGCCAGAAGGCACCGGCCAGTGACAGCAGCACGGCGGCCAGGCGGGGCTCGGGCAGCCAGACCAATGCGGGTGGCCAGGCGGCGATGCGTTCGAGCACGACCCAAAGCCCGTGCATCAGCGCACCGGAGGCCTGCCAGCAGGCGTCGGCGGCCGCGTCGGAGACCGGTGACAGCGCCACGCCCGCCAGCGCCAGCGGCACCACGACCAGACTGATCCACGGGATGCCCACCAGGTTCACCAGTGGGCCTGGCAGCGAGGCCTGGCTGAAGAACCACACGCTCAGCGGCAGCAGCCCGAGCATGGCCACGCCCTGTGCCTGCACGAAGGGCAGGACCAGGCCCGACCCGTGCGCTTGCGGCAGGCACCAGGCCAGCCAGGCCACGCCGAGGAAACTGAGCCAGAAGCCCGGTGCCAGCACCGACAGCGGATCGGCCAGCAGGATGGCGATCACCGCGAACGCCAGCGCTTCGGCCAGGCCCTGCGGCCGGCGCGCCAACCGCGCCAGCAGCACGGCGGCGATCATCAGCAGCGTGCGCACCGTGGGCAGGGCGAAACCCGCCAGCGCGGTATAGCCCGCCGCGAACAGCAGCGCGCCGGCGGCCGTGGCCTGTGGCCTGGGCCAGCGCCGCCCCAGGGCGGGAAGCAGGCGATGCACGCCTTGCGCCAGCAGCGCGCCCAGGGCCGCCACCAGGCCCACGTGGAAACCCGAAATGGCGATCAGGTGCGTGAGCCCGGTGGCGCGAAGTGTTTCCCAGTCCTGGTCGGACAGCCCGCGGGTGTCGCCCAGCGCGAGCGCGGCGACGAAGCGGCCGCGCGGCGACGCAACCGCCGCCAGGATGCGCTGCGACAGTTCGCTGCGCGCGTGGTCCAGGCCTGCGCCTGGCGTGAGCTGGCGCGCCAGCCCGGGCTCGACCACGTAGCCGGTGGCGGCGATGCGCTGCTCCAGCGCGCGGCGCTCGAAGTCGAAACCGCCGGGGTTCACCAGGCCGCGCGGCGTGCGCAGCTTGGCGCGCAGCCGCCAGGTGCTGCCGGCGGCGATCGTCGGCACCGTGCCGGGAGGGCGCACGTACCAGCCCAGCCGCAGCCTGCGGCCCACGAGCTCGGCGGCGGGCCCCTCGCCGGCCGTGACGCGCACTTCAAAGCGGACGGCATCGGCCTCGCCCACGGGCAGTCCGACCACGCGCGCATCGAAGGCGACGACTAGCCCGGACCGATCGGCGGGCCACTGGTTGGCCAGCGAGGCCTGGCCGTGCAGCGCGGCCAGCGCCAGCCCGGCCAGTGCGGCGCCGGCGGTGCGCCTGGCGCCTTCCCGCGACCACAGCCAGGCGCCAGCCAGCAAAAGCAGCAGCGCGACGGCGGCGGGCGGCAGACGCGGCAGGCCCTGCACCAACAGCACGCCCAGCAGCAGCGCGGCAGCGACCGCCAGCCCGAACGGCGCCGGCGCGACCGCCCGCGCTGGCGGCACGGATCAGTCTTCCCGGAGGGGTCGCAGCTGTCCCTGGGTGAGTTCCAGGGTCCGGTCCAGTCGCCGCGCCAGGCGGCGATCGTGGGTCACCATGACCAGGGCGATGCCCTGTTCGCGGTTGAGTTCCAGCAGCAGGTCGAAGACGCTGGCTGCGGTTTTTTCATCGAGGTTGCCGGTGGGTTCGTCGCCCAGGACGCAGGCGGGGCGAGTCACCAGGGCGCGCGCCACGGCGGCGCGCTGGCGTTCGCCGCCGGACAGTTCGCCTGGCTTGTGCCCGAGGCGATGCCCCAGGCCGACGCGTTCAAGCAGCGCCAGCGCCGGCTTGCGCGCCTCGGCCACGGCGGTGCCGCGCACCAGCAGCGGCATCATCACGTTCTCCAGCGCGGTGAATTCCGGCAGCAGGTGGTGGAACTGGTAGACGAAGCCCAGCGCGCGGTTGCGCAGCTCGCCGCGGGCGCGCTCGCCCAGGCCCGAGATCAGCTGGCCTGCCACGTAGACGTCGCCCGAGCTGGCCTGGTCGAGTCCGCCGAGCAGGTGCAGCAGCGTGCTTTTGCCGGCGCCGGAGGCACCGACGATAGCGACGGTTTCGCCGGCCCGCACCGACAGGTCGAGCTGGTCGAACACGGGCGTGCGCAGGTCGCCTTCCTGGTAGGTTTTCCCCAGGCGGTCGCAGCGGATGACGATGTCGTTGCCAGCGAGGTCATTCATAGCGGAGCGCCGTGGCCGGGTCGGTGCGCGAGGCGCGCCACGCGGGGTAAAGGGTGGCCAGCAGGCACAGCACGAACGCCACGGCCGCCACCATCGCCACGTCCGAGGCGTACACCGCCGTCGGCACGCCGCTGATGTAGTACACGTCCGACGGCATCAGCTCGGCGCCGACCAGCGTTTCGATGAAGCGCACCACGTGGGACAGGTTGCTGGCCAGCAGCACGCCGCCGGCCACTCCGACCGCGATGCCCACCACGCCGATCACCAGGCCCTGGACGATGAAGACCCGCATGATGCCGCCCGGCGACATGCCCAGCGTGCGCAGGATGGCGATGTCGGACTGTTTGTCCTGCACCAGCATCACCAGCGACGACACCAGGTTGAAGGCGGCGATGGCGATCACCAGCGACAGCAGGATGAACATGACCGTCTTTTCCATCT
The DNA here is from genome assembly GCA_026398695.1 of Arenimonas sp. Taxonomy (GTDB): domain Bacteria; phylum Pseudomonadota; class Gammaproteobacteria; order Xanthomonadales; family Xanthomonadaceae; genus Arenimonas. The sequence continues at coordinate 7,969 of JAPLSJ010000136.1, read as the reverse complement.
TGAGCGCGCGGAAGAAGTTGGCGTTGTCCCGGCTCCAGTCGCGCACGCGGTAGTAGCCGTCCATGCGCTGGGACAGGTCGCGGGCCACCGGCCACGCGTCCCACAGGTCCACCAGCTTCAGGCGCACGCCGGTGACGCCCTCGCCCATGCGCCCCAGCCGCTGCGCGTCGCCCAGGTGCACCAGGGCCAGGCCGAGGTCGTATTCCTGCGCGCCGGCTTCGAAGATGCCCACCACGGTGAAGCGCTTGGCCCGCGGCAGCGCGCCCAGAGGCGTGACCGTGGCTTCGGAAATGAACACGTTGACCGGGTCGCCCACGCCGACGCCGAGCAGGATGGCCAGCTCCTGGCCCAGGATGATGCGGAACTCGCCGTCCTTGAGGTCGGTGAGCTTGCCCTGCTTCATCTTGTCGGCGATTTCCGACACGCGCGGCTCGGTTTCCGGCAGCACGCCGCGCAGGATGGCGCCGCGGCGCTGGGCGCCCTGCAGCAGGGCCTCGGTTTCGGTGTAGGGCGCCGCGCCGACCACGCGCGGGTCGGCGTTGGCGTAGGCCACGGCCTTGGGCCAGTCCTGCAGCGGGCCGTCCACGCCCGACACCGTGGCGTGCGCCACCATGCCCAGGATGCGGTCGCGCAGCTCCTGCTGGAAGCCGCTCATCACCGCGATGGTGGTGATCAGCGCGATGACGCCGATGATGATGCCCAGGATGGACGCCATCGAAATGAAGGAAATGAACCCGTTGCGCCGCTTGGCGCGCAGGTAGCGAAGACCGATCGAGAATGGCAGGGGCTGGAACATGGGGTCCTATGCTGCCTGTTTCCGCAGCGGTTTTGCGGAACGGCAGCTGACGGACGCGGCCAGGCGCAGCTGGCGGCGGCCATCGGCGGCCAGGGTGTCGGGCCACCAGCCCAGGCGGCGCAGGCGCCCCTGCGGATCGGTGCCGGCCAGCGTGGCCAGCGGGCCGCGCAGAAGCACGGTGACGCCGTCGAGCCTGCACACGCCGTCGCGCCCGGTGAGATACGCGGGCTCGTCGCCGCCGAGCCAGTCCAGCGCCAGCGGCGGCTGGGCGAGATGCCCGCGCGCCAGGCGCAGGCCTTCGGCCAGGGCGAGCGTCGATCCCGCCAGTTTCGCAGCCAGAGGCAGCGCGCTGAGGCAGAGCGAGAGCGCGGCCATCACGCCCAGCGCCACCAGCGCGGCCGCGAGCCAGCGCGACGGGCGCCAGTCAATGCGGCAGGTCGAGGATGAGGTGGACAATGGCATCGAGGTCGGCATCCTGCGGGGCTTCGCGGCCCATGAACCAGCGCCAGAGCTTATCGTCCTCGCAGTCGAGCAGCCGTAGGAAACGGCCTCGTTCCGCGTCATCCGCCTGCGGCCAGCGGCCGTCGAGATAGCGCAGCATCAGCTGGTCGAGCTCCCGCATGCCGCGCCGGCAGCGCCAGCGCAGGCGGCGGACTTCCGGGTCGTCGCTCATCCCGCGACAAGCCAGGCCAGGCGCCCGGTGTAGAGGAACAGCGACACCGTGGCCAGCGCATACACCGTGAAGCGATGCATGACCCGGTTGTAGCTGCACTGGATGGCGCTGTGCAGGGCGCGCAGCGCCACGAAGGCCCAGGCCAGCGCCAGCAGCATCGGATCCTGGACGCCGGCCAGCATCGTCGCCAGCACCAGCACGTAGAACAGCACCGGCACTTCGAACAGGTTGATGAAGTTGTCGCTGGCGCGGGTGTCCTTGAGCAGGCCCTTGTTGGCCGAACCGGCCAGCTGCTGGGGATCGATGCGGCTGCGCTTCATCTCCGGGACGCGCACCAGGTACAGGCGCACCCAGACCAGCAGCGTCAGCCCGACCATGGCCAGCAGCGGCAGCAGCAGCGGATTCACGGCGGACGTGGGCATGGTGGTTTCCTCAGGCGCCGCGGCGCTGCAGCATCAGCTTCTTGATTTCACCGATCGCACGCGCCGGGTTCAGGCCCTTGGGGCAGGTGCGCGCGCAGTTCATGATGGTGTGGCAGCGATAGAGCTTGAACGGATCCTCGAGCTCGTCCAGGCGGGCGCCGGTGTCCTCGTCGCGCGAATCGATGATCCAGCGGTAGGCCTGCAGCAGCACGGCCGGGCCGAGGTAGCGGTCGCCGTTCCACCAGTAGCTGGGGCAGCTGGTGGAGCAGCAGGCGCACAGGATGCACTCGTAGAGGCCGTCGAGCTTGGCGCGGTCTTCCTTGGACTGCAGGCGCTCCTTCGCGGGCGCCGGGCTCTGCGTGCGCAGCCAGGGCTTGATGGACGCGTACTGGGCGTAGAAGTGGCTCAGGTCCGGCACCAGGTCCTTGATGACGGGCATGTGCGGCAGCGGGTAGATCGGCACTTCCTTCTTGCCGCACTCGTCGATGCCCTTGGTGCAGGCCAGCGTGTTGGTGCCGTCGATGTTCATCGCGCACGAGCCGCAGATGCCCTCGCGGCAGCTGCGCCGGAAGGTCAGCGTGGGGTCGATCTCGTTCTTGATCTTGATCAGCGCGTCCAGGACCATCGGGCCGCACTTGTCGAGGTCGACCTCGTAGGTGTCGGTGCGCGGGTTGGCGCTGTCGTCAGGATTCCAGCGGTAGATCTTGAAGGTGCGCACGTTCTTCGCGCCGGTGGCGGCAAAGTGCTTGCCCTTCGTGACCTTGGAATTCTTGGGGAGGGAGAACTCAGCCATTTGCTCGTTTCCTGCGCGATTTCGATGGATGCAGGAAGGCCGCCAGGCCCTCCCGCACGCCGGGTCAGTAGGTGCGGGCCTTGAGCGGCACCACGTCGACATCCTTGCTCAGCGTGTACATGTGCACCGGGCGGTAGTCGATGGTCGTGCCGCCGGCTTCGTCCACCCAGCACAGCGTGTGCTTGTGCCAGTTGACGTCGTCGCGATCCTTGAAGTCCTCACGGGCGTGGGCGCCACGCGATTCCTGGCGGTTCTCGGCCGACACCAGGGTGGCCACGGCCTGGCCCAGCAGGTTCTGCAGCTCCAGGGTTTCCACCAGGTCGGAGTTCCAGATCAGCGATCGGTCGGTGACGCGCACGTCCTGGAACGACTTCACCACCTGCAGGATGGCGTCCACGCCGTGCTTGAGCGTCTCGCCGGTGCGGAACACCGCCGCGTCGTTCTGCATGGTCTGCTGCATGGCGTCGCGGATCTCGGCGGTGGGCGTGCCGCCATTGGCGTGGCGCAGCTTGTCGAGGTTGGCCAGCGACTTGTCGCAGGCCGAGGCCGGCATCGACTTGTGCGCGGCGCCCGGCTTGATGGTTTCGGCGCAGCGGTTGGCCACCGCGCGGCCGAACACCACCAGGTCGAGCAGCGAGTTCGAGCCCAGGCGGTTGGCGCCGTGCACCGAAACGCAGGCCGCTTCGCCGATGGCGTACAGGCCCGGCACCACCGAATCGGGGTTGCCATTCTTCAGCGTGACCACTTCGCCGTGGTAGTTGGTCTGCAGGCCGCCCATGTTGTAGTGCACCGTCGGCAGCACCGGGATCGGCTGCTTGGTGACGTCCACGCCGGCGAAGATCTTGGCGGTCTCTGCGATGCCCGGCAGCTTCTCGTGGATGTCGGCCGGGTTGAGGTGCGTGAGGTCGAGGTGGATGTGGTCCTTCTTCGGGCCCACGCCCCTGCCCTCGCGGATCTCGATGGTCATCGAGCGCGACACCACGTCGCGCGAGGCCAGGTCCTTGGCGTTGGGCGCGTAGCGCTCCATGAAGCGCTCGCCGGCGGAGTTGCGCAGGATGCCGCCTTCGCCGCGCACGCCTTCGGTGATCAGGCAGCCGGCGCCGTAGACGCCGGTGGGATGGAACTGCACGAACTCCATGTCCTGCAGCGGCAGGCCGGCGCGCAGCGCCATGCCGCCGCCGTCACCGGTGCAGGTGTGGGCCGAGGTGGCGCTGAAGTAGGCGCGGCCGTAGCCGCCCGTGGCCAGCACGGTGCCCTGGGCGCGGAACAGGTGCAGCTCGCCGGAGGCCATGTCGAGCGCCAGGACGCCGCGGCAGGCGCCCTCCTCGTCCATGATCAGGTCGAGCGCGAAGTATTCGATGAAGAACTCGGCCTGGTGCGCCAGCGACTGCTGGTACAGCGTGTGCAAGATGGCGTGGCCGGTGCGGTCGGCGGCGGCGCAGGTGCGCTGGGCCGTGCCCTGGCCGTAGTGCGTGGTCATGCCGCCGAAGGGGCGCTGGTAGATCTTGCCGTCCTCGGTGCGCGAGAAGGGCACGCCCTGGTGCTCGAGCTCGATGATGGCCGGGATGGCCTCGCGGCACATGTATTCGATGGCGTCCTGGTCACCCAGCCAATCCGACCCCTTGATGGTGTCGTAGAAATGGAAGCGCCAGTCGTCCTCGCCCATGTTGCCCAGCGCGGCGGAGATGCCGCCCTGCGCCGCCACGGTATGCGAACGGGTCGGGAAGACCTTGCTGATGCAGGCCGTGCGCAGGCCCTTCTGGGCCAGGCCGAAGGTGGCGCGGAGGCCGGCACCGCCGGCGCCCACGACGACCATGTCGTAGGTGTGTTCGTGGATCTTGTAGGCGGACGTCATGGCGGCCTCAGGCGGTGAAGACGATGCGGCCGATGGCCAGCAGGGCGGCAATGGCCGCCAGCGCGTAAACGAACTTGATGATGACCTGCAGCGCGATTTCCTTCGCGCCGTGGATGTAGTCCTCGACCACCACCTGCAGGCCCAGGCGGGCATGCCAGAACAGCGACAGCACGAAGGCGGTCAGCAGCACCGCCGACAGCGGCTGCGCGATGGCGCTGCGCACGGCGTCCTGGCCGGCGCCGAGCAGGCCCACCGAGAAGAACACGAACCACGGCGTCAGCAGGGCCAGCGCGATGGCGGTGAGGCGCTGGCTCCACCAGTGCCCCGTGCCGTCCTTGGCCGAACCCAGGCCCTTGGCTTTGGAAAGCGGATTGCGAAGGCTCATGCCACGCCTCCCATGGCGAACCACCAGAGCACGGCCGTCAGCACCACCGACAGCGCCAGCACCGCATAGCCGCTGGCATAGGCGGTGGGGATGTCGAAGCCGCGGCCGGCGTCCCAGAACAGGTGCCGGATGCCGTTGAGGAAGTGATAGACCAGGCAGGCCGAGAAGCCGAACAGCGCCAGCTTGCCGGGCAGCGAGGCCGCGCAGGCGGCGAAGGCGGCGTAGGCCTGCGCGCTGCCGGCGGCAGCCACCAGCCAGGCGGCCAGCACCAGCGCGCCCAGCGCCAGCGCCACGCCGGTGGCGCGGTGCAGGATGGACATCATGCTGGTGAGCTGCGGCCGGTAGTACGGGCCGATCATGAAGGGGGACAGCGGTCTTTTTGGCGTCGCCATGGGCTGCGCTCGTCTCGGGTTCGGTGGAGTTTCAGGGACGCCGTGTGTGCGCCGCGTTCAGAAGTCGATGCAGCGCCCGTTTTTTTCCCAGTCGCCGTAGCGGGTGGGTTCGGGCCCGTCCCGGCCGCCGTATTCGACCGCAGGCGGCGCGACGGCCTCGCTGACGGGGTCGGGACGCGGCGGGGTGGGCTCGGTGGCAGGCGCTGTATCGCCTATGATTCGGGGCTCGTTGGCCATGTCCAATGTTAAGTCCCCGCGCCCATGCCCTTCAAGACAAATCTGGAAACGACGCGCTGCCCTGCTCTCTCCGGCTTCGGCGTGATCGCGGTCGAGGGTCGGGACGCGGCCAGCTTCCTGCAGTCGCAATCGATGAACGACGTGGCCGCGCTGGCCCCGGGCCGCTGGCAGTGGAATGGCCTGTTGACGCCCAAGGGCCGCGTGATCGCACTGTTCGCGCTGGCCTGCGTGGCCGACGGGCGATTCATCCTGGTGTTGCCCGACGGCTCCCCGGCCGAACTGGTAGCCCACCTGCGGCGGTTCGTGTTCCGCAGCAAGGTGACGCTCGGCGAGGCCCCGGCCTGGGTGGTGGCGGCGGGTCCGGCCGCGGCCACCGGCGACCCCGGCGCCATCGCCGGTGATCCCGACCACGGCTTCGCCCTGGACTGGAGCGGTGAAGGCGGCCCGCGCTGGCTCTGGCTGTTGCCGCCGTCGCACCCGGCGCTGGCGCCAGCCGATGACGCCACCGACGTCGCCTGGCGGGCCATGGACCTGGCCCACGGCCTGCCCAGGCTGGCCGGCGAGCAGCGCGAGGCCTTCACGCCGCAGATGCTCTCGCTTGAGCGGCTGGGCGCGTTCAGCCTGAAGAAGGGCTGTTACCCGGGCCAGGAAATCGTCGCCCGCACCCACTACCTGGGCCAGGCCAAGCGCGGCCTGGTGCGGCTGCACGGCACCGGGCTGCGCGCCGGCATGCCGGTGGAGGCCGGCGGCCAGTCGGTGGGCAGCCTGGCCTGCACCGACGCCGCCGGGGCCCAGGCGCTGGCCGTGATGACGCTGGACGCCGGCGACGACCTGGCCTGCGGCGGCCTTCCCTGCCGCCGCGGCGACCTGCTCCCGGGGCTTGCCAGGACGCGCTGAGACGCCCGTCACGATTGGCGCCGCCGCGGGATGTCTGCTATACCGCCGAGCACAGGGAGGACCACCAACATGAAGCTCAGCCACGGCCTTGCGGCCTTGATTTCGGTACTGATCGCGGCGCCCGCCATGGCCGCCGACTACACGCTCGCCGTCGAGCCCAACTACCCGCCCGCGCAGGCGCAGCAGGTCTACAAGCCGCTGCTGGATTATTTGTCCAAGAGCACCGGCCACCGCTTCATCCTCAAGACGGCGACCAACTACCACGTCTACTGGCGCGACCTGCGCTCGGGTGCGAAGACCGACTTCGCGTTCGAGGAAGCGCACTTCACCGACTATCGCCGCGACCGCCTGGGCTTCACGCCACTGGTGCGCGTGCTGGAGGCCACCCGCTACTCGCTGCTTGCCGACGCGCCCGTCGCGGAAGGCGGCATCCAGGGCCTGATCGGTTACCGCGTGGTCAGCATGCCGGCGCCGAGCATGGGTTACCTGCTGCTGGGCGACCTGTACAAGAACCCGATCGCCCAGCCGGAAATCCAGTCCGTCGCCGCCAACTGGAAGGACGGCGTGGAAATGGTGTTCTCGCAGGAAACCGAAGCGGCGATGGTGCCCAACTACATCGCGCAGACCTACCCCAACCTGGTGGCGGTGTCTGAATCGCGCGAGTTCACCGGCCGCGCGCTCAGCGCCGGTGGCACGGTGCCCGCGGACGTGCGCAAGGCGGTTTCCGAAGCCATGCTCAAGTTGCACGAGGACGATGCGCTGTACGAGGTGCTGGTGGAACTCGGCGCCAGCCAGTTCGTGCCCGCCACGGCCGCCGAATACGTCGGCAGCGAACGCCTGCTCCGCGGCGTGTTCGGCTACAAGCCCAAGGCGGGTGCCGCCGCGCCGGCGCCCGTGCCGGAGGCCGAGGCCGAAGAGGAAGTCAGCGGTGGCATCGAGGTGACCGCCGGCGGCTGATCCGCCGCCGCGTCGCCCCAAAAGAAAGGCCGGCGATTCGCCGGCCTTTTTCTTTGACCCCGTGGGTCAGAGGGCTTCGAAGTGGATGATGTCGCCGGTGTTCACGGCCAGGCTCTGGCCCAGGCTCAGGGTGCCGGACTTGCGCAGGTGCAGCTCGTCGCGATGCACCTTGAGCTCTTCGTCTTCACCGATGCGCACGTAGGTGCCATTGGTGGAGCGGTCGGCGACCATGAAATGGCCGCGCTTGTATTCGATCAGGGCATGCGTGCGGCTGACCCAGTCGGCCTCGATCACCAGGTGGTTGCCGGGCTCCCGGCCCATGCTGAAGGGCTGCGAGTCCGGGCGCAGCTCGAACTGCTGGCCCCAGTGCCGCAGGCGCAGCACCGCGCCCTGCACGCCGCCGTCGCCGCTGCGGATGGCGCTTTGCACCATGGTCATGCCGGAGGTGTCCTCCTGCCAGACCAGGTCGACGATCTCGATGGGCAGCAGCTTGCCGCTGACCCGGGCCTTGCCCAGGCTGCGCGCCTCGGGGACCTTGCCCGACAGGCTGTCGTAGGTGGCG
>JAPLSJ010000087.1 GCA_026398695.1 Arenimonas sp. | reverse complement strand
ATGGTGTCGAGGATGCTGTCGTAAAGCGCCATGCCAATCTCCTTTGGAAAACCGGGGTCAGAGCCCGATTTCGAACGAAAAATTCCTCAGCCTGCGACCACACGGCACGAAATCGGGCTCTGACCCCGGTTTTCACGCCGCGTGCGCGATGACCTCGGCCGATGCGCCCAGCGGTGCGGCGCCGAACCAGTGCAGCGGCGTCGCCAGTGCGGCCACTTCGCCCAGGATCAGCAGCGCCGGCGACTGCACCGCGTGCTGTGCCGCCAGCGTGGGCAGCTCGGCCAGGGTGCCGGTGACGACGCGCTGTTCGGGGCGTGAGCCGTTTTCGACCAGTGCGAACGGCGTGCCGGCGTCGCGGCCATGGGCCAGCAGGCGGTCGCGGAACCCGGCCAGTCCGGCCACGCCCATGTAGACCGCGAGCGTCTGTTTTTCCTGCGCCAGCGCGCGCCAGTCCAGCGTGTCCAGGGAGTCCTTGCAGTGCGCGGTGAGCAGGCGCACCGACTGCGCGTGGTCGCGGTGCGTGAGCGGAACGCCCGCATACGCCGCGCAGGCCAGCGCCGCCGTGATGCCCGGCACCACTTCGAAGGCGACGCCGTGCGCGTGCAGGAATTCGAGCTCTTCGCCGCCGCGCCCGAACACGAACGGGTCGCCGCCCTTGAGCCGCACCACGCGGCGGCCGGCGCGCGCGTGTTCCAGCATCAGCGCGTGGATGCCGTCCTGCGACACGTGGTGGTTGGCGGCCTGCTTGCCCACTTCGATGAAGTCGGCGTCGCGCCGCGCCAGCGCCAGCACGCCGGGCGACACCAGCCGGTCGTGCAGGATCACGTCGGCCTGGTTGAGCAGGCGCAGCGCGCGCAGCGTCAGCAGGCCGGGATCGCCGGGGCCGGCGCCCACCAGCGCCACCGAGCCTATGTCGCGCGAAGGTGGCGCTTCGCCGAGTGCGGCGTTGAAGGCGCGCAGTGCGCCTTCGGCGTCGCGCGCGCGGAAGCGTTCGGCCACCGGCCCGGCCAGCAGGGTTTCGAAAAAGCGCCGGCGCTCGGCCAGGCGCGGATGCCGCGCGCGGATGCGTCCGCGCTCGCGCAGGAGCAGGCTGGCCAGGTCGGCCAGGGATTCGTCGAGTTCGGTCTCAAGCTTCTCGCGCAGGTGCCGCGCCAGCATCGGCGCGCCGCCGCCGCTGGAAATGGCGATCTGCAGCGGGCCGCGTTCGATGCGCGCCGGCGACTGGTAGCTCGACAGCGCCAGGTCATCCACCACGTTGGCCCAGATACGCCGTGCCTCGGCGGCCGCCGCGACCTCGCGGTTCACGTCGCCGTCGTCGGTGGCCGCGACCACCAGCCACGCGCCGTCCAGCCACGCGGGCTCGAAGCGGCCGGCCAGGTGCCCGATGCGGCCTTCGACGAACAGTTCCATCACCGCCGGCTCCAGCCACGGCGCCCCGACCACCACCTGGGCGCCCGCCGCCAGCAGCGGCTCGAGCTTGCGCCGCGCCACCGCGCCGCCGCCCACCACCAGTACGCGGCGGCCGCGCAGGTCGGCGAACAGGGGGAACAGCGGTGCGGGGTCTTGGGCCATGTGCCGACCCTAGGCCGGGCCCGGCGCGCCCGGAAATGACGAGCCGCCCCGTGCATATGCCCTGCGGTTATGTAGGGCATATGGCACTTGGACGCCGCTGCGCGCCCGGGATAGTTTGCGGCTTGGCCCAGACGGGCCATCTGGGAAATCCATGTCCGACTCCGCGAATCCGTCGGCGCTGCGCGCCTTCTTCCTGCACCCGCTGGTGAAACTGTTCATCGGGCTGGTCGCCGTCATCGCCAGCATGATCACGGCCAGCATCGCTTGGGATTTCCTGGCCAAGCCGCTTGGCCTGGGCCCTTGGGGCGACGTGTTGAGGGCAGGGGTGGTGGTGCTGGTGGCGGGCCTGGCCTACGCCGCCTTCGTGCGCTGGATCGAGCGCCGGCCCGTCACCGACTTCGGCCGCCGCGGGGCCGTGCGCGAATGGACCATCGGCGTGGCCCTGGGCTTCGGCGCCATCTCGCTGACCGTGGCCATCATCGCGGCGCTGGGCGGCTACCGCATCACCGGCTGGAACCCGCCCTCGGTGCTGGTGCCGGTGCTGGCGATGGCGATTTTCTCCGGCGTTTTCGAGGAAATCGTCATCCGTGGCCTGGTGTTCCGCCTGCTCGAGGAATGGCTGGGCAGCTGGACCGCGCTGGCCCTGTCGGCCCTGCTGTTCGGCCTGCTGCACGTCATGAACCCGAATGCGACCCTGCTGGCGGCCGTGGCGATCTCGATCGAGGCCGGCATCCTCCTGGCCGCGCTGTACATGCTCACCCGTCGCCTGTGGATGGCCATTGGCCTGCACATGGCCTGGAACTTCACCCAGGGCGGCGTGTACGGCGTCGCCGTGTCCGGGCTGGATACGCCGGGCCTGCTGTTCAACACCATGCAGGGCCCACCGCTGCTGACCGGCGGGGCGTTCGGCGCCGAGGCGTCGCTGCCGGCGATCCTGGTGTGCACCTCACTGGGCGTGTGGGTGCTGTATCGCGCGCATCGCAAGGGTCGTTTCGTGGCGGCCAGCTGGCATCGCTTCCGGACCGGCCGGCCCGCGCCCGCGGTGGTGCCCGCCCGGGCCTGAGGCCGCGCACATGCCCCGCGGCGCCGTGCACATGCCATCCGGTTATCAGGGGCGTATGGACGCACCGGCGGGGCCGGGTTAGGTTGCCGGTACGTCTCCGGCGCCCCGCGCCGCCCCTGGAATGCCCGTGTCCATGCTCCGTTCCCCGCTGTGTTGTCGCCCGCCCGTGCCCTGAACCGCACCCGCGCCCGACACCCCTGGAACGTCCATGACCCTGACCCAGCTGCGTTACCTGATCGCCATCGCCGACTCCGGCCTCAACATCACCCTGGCCGCCGAGAAGGTGCACGCCACCCAGCCCGGCCTGTCCAAGCAGCTCAAGCTGCTGGAGGACGAGCTGGGCTTCCTGCTGTTCCAGCGCAAGGGCCGCAGCCTCGAGTCCATCACGCCGGCCGGCAAGGACGTGCTGGCCCACGCCCGCCGCGTGCTGGCCGAGGCCGGCAACATCCGCGCCTACGCCGCCAACGAACGCGGTGAAAAGCAGGGCCGGCTCACCCTGGTCACCACCCACACCCAGGCGCGGTTCGTGCTGCCCCCGGCCATCGCCGCGCTGGCGCGCCAGTTCCCCGACGTCAGCATCCACCTGCAGCCCGCGTCGGAAGGCGAGGTGCTGGACCAGCTGGCGGGCGGCCTGGCCGACTTCGCGGTGGTGAGCACGGCGGGCGAAATCCCGACCGGCGGCCTGGCGGTTCCGCTGTATCGCTGGCGCCGCGTTGTGCTGGTGCCCGCCGCGCATGAACTGGCCGCGCTCGGCCGCGCGCCCACGCTGGCCGAACTGGCGCCGCTGCCGCTGGTCAGCTACGAATCCACCAACAAGCCCGACTCGTCGCTGCGCCGCGCCTTTGCCGCCGCAGGCTTCGAGCCGCAGATCGCCATGACCGCGCGCGACGCCGACCTGATCAAGACCTACGTGCGCGCCGGCCTGGGCGTGGGACTGCTGGCCGAGATGGCCGTGAGCGCGCGCGACGACGCCGACCTGCGCGCGCTGCCCGCGCCCGCGGCCGTACCCGAATGCGTCAGTTGGGCGGTGCTGCCGCGCGAGCGCGTGCTGCGCGACTACGCGCTGGAGCTGCTGCTGGCCCTGGCCCCGCAGCTCGACCGCAGCGACCTCAAGCGCGCCGTCGCCGGCCACGACACGCCCACCTGGCCGGAGCCGCCCACGTGGGTGGAGCTGAGCCAGGCCATCACCAACTGAGGATCCCCGCATGCGAACCCACGGCACGCTGGTGAAGTGGAACGACGAGCGTGGTTTTGGGTTCGTGGCGGTGGCGTCGGGTGCGGAGGAAGTCTTCGCGCACGTTTCGTCCTTCCCGCGTGATGGGAAACGGCCGCAGGTGGGCGAACTGGTGTCGTTCGAGATCCACACCGGCCCGGATGGCAAGCGCAAGGCAGTGAGGATTCAGCGGCCAGGTACACGTAGCTCGGGCCGCACGCGGGACGCCGAATCCACGCCACGTTGGCTGGAAGCGCTGGGTACCGCCGCAAGCGTTGCTTTCGTCCTGGCTCTGGCCGCGCTGGTCTACTCGCAATTCGCACCGCCCGACACCGTCACGCATCAGGCACTTCCGGCTGCGCCGGGCGCGCAGCCTCTGGCCGCGGGCGCATCGTTCACCTGCGACAGCCGCATCCACTGTTCGCAGATGCGCTCTTGCGCCGAGGCCAAGTACTTCCTTGAGTTCTGCCCCGGCGCGCAGATGGACGGCAACAACGACGGCGAACCCTGCGAAGAACAGTGGTGCAACTAGCCGTCAGGTAGCGCTGGCGCTGCCCGCCGCAATCATCGCCTCGGCCACCCATTCGGCGGCGCGGATGCCGTCCACGCCCGCCGACAGGATGCCGCCGGCGTAGCCCGCGCCTTCGCCGGCCGGGAACAGGCCGCGCGTATTGAGGCTCTGGCCGTCTTCGCCGCGCGTGAGGCGCACGGGCGAGGAAGTGCGGGTTTCGACGCCGGTGAGCAGGGCGTCGGCCATGTCGAAGCCCTTGATCTGTTTTCCGAAGGCCGGCAGCGCCTCGCGGATGGCTTCGATGGCGTAGCGCGGCAACGCGCCGGACAGGTCGCCCAGGCGGATGCCGGGCGTGTACGAGTTCACCACGGCGCCGAGTTCGGCCGAAGGCGTATCTGCGATGAAGTCGCCGACCTTCTGCGCCGGCGCTTCGTAGGTCTCGCCGCCCAGCTTGAACGCCACCGACTCCCAGTAGCGCTGCAGCGCGATGCCCGCCAACGGGCTGCCGCTGGGGTCGAACTCGGCGAAGTCCGCTGGCGTGATGCCCACCACGATGGCCGCGTTGGCGTTGCGCTCGTTGCGCGAGTACTGGCTCATGCCGTTGGTGACCACGCGGCCGGGCTCGCTGGCTGCGGCCACCACGGTGCCACCCGGGCACATGCAGAAGCTGTACACCGAGCGGCCGTTGCGGCAGTGGTGCACCAGCTTGTAGTCGGCCGCGCCCAGCAGCGGGTGGCCGGCCTGCGGGCCGAAGCGCGCCTCGTCGATCACCGACTGCGGGTGTTCGATGCGGAAACCGATCGAGAAGGGTTTGGCTTCCATGTAGACGCCGCGCGCGTGCAGCATCGCGAAGCTGTCGCGCGCGCTGTGGCCCAGGGCCATCACCACGTGGTCGGCGCGGATCACTTCGCCACTGGCGAGCACCACGCCGCGCACGCGGCGGTCGCCGTCGGCGTCGAGTTCGACGTCCAGGTCGTCCACGCGCTGGGAGAAGCGGATCTCGCCGCCCAGGCCTTCGATGGTGGCGCGCATGTGCTCCACCATCGACACCAGGCGGAAGGTGCCGATGTGCGGCTTGCTCACGTAGAGGATTTCGTCGGGCGCGCCGGCCTTGACGAATTCGTCCAGCACCTTTCGGCCCAGGTGCCGCTTGTCGCTGATCAGGCCCATCTGCGCCAGCACCAGGCCGGCGAACAGGCCGCAGGGGCCCATGCCCACCACGATCGGCCGCAGCGTTTGTGCGGGAGAAGGCTTGGCGACGAAGCGGTAGGTGGCGTCGGGGGTGGGGGACACCTTGATGCGGTTGGGACGGTGGTCGTCGGCCGCGCGCTTGAGCACCGCGGCTTCGTCCGCCACGTCCACGTCCACCGAATAGGTCAGCACGATGTGACCGCGCTTGCGGGCGTCGTAGCTGCGCTTGGCCACGGTCAGGCCGCGCAGCGCCCCGGCGGGCAGCTTCAGGCGGGCCAGCACGGCGTCGTTGAGCGTGGTGTCGGGGTGGTCCAGCGGCAGGGTGATGTCGGTGAGTCGGAGCATGGGTGGGGCGGTGGGCCTTGGCAGGGCGACATGTTCCCACGGAAGCCGCGGGGCCGGCAGCGACCGGGTTTGTTTTGCGCGAAGATTGGTTGGGCAAACCCGCCCATCCCCCTTTCCGAGGACACTGTCATGCGAGCGCCCTTGCCCCTGCTGATTGCCGGACTGGTTGTTTCCCTGGCCGCCTGCGGCCCCAAGCCCGAAGCCACTGCGCCCGAGGCCGCGGCACCTCCGGCCGAAGCGGCTCCCGCCGCCGAGCCCGCACCGGCGCCCGTCGCCGCCGTCACCGCGCCCGACGGCCAGACCTATCCCGAGGCCCAGGCCGGCTGCCTGGACGAGGTCGCCATGGCCTCCGCCACCGACCGCGCCGCGCTCACCGTGACCGAACTGAACTCGGCCGAATCGGGCATCAGCGTCTACGTGCAGGCGCCCGGCGCGGCCGGCAAGTGGTTCTGCCTGGCCAACCCCGATGGCTCGGTGCAGGGCACCGAGTTCCGCGAAGAGGCCGCGGCCGAGGCCGAGGCCGCCACCGACGACGGCGTGCCGCCGCTGGCCGACCGCTTCCCGGCCGCGCAGGCCGCCTGCCTGGACGCCGTCGCGGCGCAGACCAACGTCGACCGCGCCACGCTCACCGTCACCGAAGTGCTGTGGGCCGAAGCGGGCGTGGGCGTGACCATCACCGTGCCGGGCGCCGACGCGCCGTGGTCCTGCCTGGCCGATGAAGCCGGCAAGGTGCAGGGCGCGGCCTACACCGGCAGCGAAGGCGCGCTGTAACTCCGCGGTGCGCGCCTGGGGCGGGCCTGGCTCGCTTCAGGCGCTCTCGCGCAGCTCGTCGAAGTGCAGGCCGCATTCGCGGCGCAGGCCGAAGAAGCGGGTGTCTTCCTCGCGCATGCCCGGCGACCACGGGCGCGTGGTGTGCACGTCGCCGATGGACACGTAGCCCTGGTCCCACAGCGGGTGATAGGGCAGGTCGTGCCGGGCCAGGTACTGGCCGACGTCGCGGTCGCTCCAGTCGGCCAGCGGGTGCAGCTTCCAGCGGCCGTCCTTGAGTTCCAGGAAATCGATGCCGGCGCGCTGGGCGGTCTGGCTGCGGCGCAGGCCGGCGATCCAGGTGCGCACGCCCAGTTCCTGCAGCGCGCGGTTCATCGGTTCGACCTTGCGCAGGCGGTTGTAGCGGTCGATGCCCTCCACGCCCTTTTCCCACAGGCGGCCGTGGCGCGCCTCCATCCAGGCGATGCCCACCTGCGGGCGGTACACCTTCAGGTTCAGGCCCAGGCGTTCGGTCAGCTGGTCGACGAAGCGGTAGGTTTCCGGGAACAGGTAGCCGGTGTCCACCAGGATCACCGGCAGGTCGCTGCGCGCGCGCGTGGCCATGTGCAGCGCCACGGCGGACTGCGCGCCGAAGCTCGACGACAGCGCATGTTCGCCCGACAGGGATTCGAGCGCCCACTCGATGCGCTGCGGCGCGGTGAGGCCCGACAGCCAGGCGTTGAGTTCGGCCAGCGCCTGCCGTGACTCGGCGGCGACGGTGGGATCGGGGACGATGCTCATGACGCCAACTCCAGGGGAATGCCGATGCGCGGCGTGACCACGCCGGTGCGCACCAGGAAATCGCCGAATCCTTCGGCGGGGCGGCGCTGCGCGGCGTAGTCGGCCAGCAGCGGATCAAGCGCGGCGAGGATCTGCGGCTCGTCGATGTTTTCGCGGTACAGCGCGTTCAGTCGCTGGCCGCGGTGGTCGGCGCCCAGCATCAGGTTGTAGCGGCCGGGCGCCTTGCCCACCAGCGCGATCTCGCCCAGGTAGGGCCGCGAGCAGCCGTTCGGGCAGCCGCTGATGCGCAGGATGATCGGTGCGTCGATCAGGCCGTGCGAGTCGAGCAGCGCTTCGACCTTCGTGGTGAGCGCCGGCAGGTAGCGCTCGGCCTCGGCCATGGCCAGGCCGCAGGTGGGCAGGGCCACGCAGGCGATGGACTTCAGCCGCAGCGGGCTGGCCGTGCGGAAGCCGTGCAGGCCATGGGCGTCCACCAGCGCGTCGATCTGCGCGCGCCGGGCGGCGGGCACGCCGGCGATGACGAGGTTCTGGTTGGGCGTGAGGCGGAAGTCGCCTTCGTGCACCCTGGCGATCTCGCGCAGGCCGGTGAGGTGCGCACCGTCGGCGCCGTCCTGGATGCGGCCCGACAGCAGGCGCAGCGTGAGGTGCCAGCGGCCGTCGTGGCCTTCGACCCAGCCGAAGCGGTCGCCGGAGTGCTGGAAATCGAAGCGCCGCGCCGGGGCGAGCGAAACCCCGGCGCGGCGTTCGACTTCGCGCTTGAACCAGTCCACGCCGCGGTCGTCGAGCGTGTACTTGAGCCGCGCGCGCTTGCGCACTTCGCGGTTGCCGAAGTCGCGCTGCGCGGTCACCACCGCGGTGGCCACGTCGATCACCTGGGCGGGCGTGACGAAGCCGATGACGTCGGCCAGCCGCGGGTACGTTTCCGGGTCGCCGTGCGTGGCGCCCATGCCGCCGCCGATGCTGACGTTGTAGCCGGCCAGCTCGCCGTCCTCGAGCACGGCGATGAAGCCCAGGTCCTGCGCGAACACGTCCACGTCGTTCACCGGCGGGATGGCGAAGCCGATCTTGAACTTGCGCGGCAGGTAGGCGTTGCCGTAGATGGGTTCGTCCTCGCTGCCGCTGCCGGCCACGCGCTCCTCATCCAGCCAGATCTCGTAGTAGGCGCGGGTGTTGGGCAGCAGGTGCTCGGACAGGGCCGCGGCCTGCGCGAACACCGCGGCGTGCGCGCGCGACTCCAGCGGGTTGGCGGCCACCGCCACGTTGCGGTTGACGTCGCCGCAGGCCGCCAGCGTGTCCATCAGCTGGGCGTTGATGGCCTGCATCGTCGGCTTGAGCCTGCCCTTGATGACGCCATGGAACTGGAACGCCTGGCGCGTGGTGATGCGCAGGCCGCGCTCGGCGTACGTGGTGGCGATGGCGTCCAGGCCCAGCCACTGCGCGGGCGTGACCACGCCACCGGGCGTGCGGGTGCGGATCATGAAGCTGTAGTCGGGCTCGAGCCTGGCCAGGCGGCGCTCGTCGCGCAGGTCGCGGTCGTCCTGCTGGTAGCTGCCGTGGTACTTGATCAGCACCTGGTCGGCGTCGGCCAGCGCGCCGGTGACCGGGTTGGCGAGGCTCTGCAGCAGCGTGCCGCGCAGGCGGCCGCTTCCGGTCTTGATGTCTTCGACGGAATGGGCGGACATCAGTACACGTCCCGGGCGTAGCGGCCCTGCTGCTGCAGCTGCGACAGGTAGTCCTTGGCGCCGTCGGCGTCGCGGCCGCCGTGGGTGGCGATCACGTCCAGCAGCGCCGCCTCGACGTCGCGCGCCATGCGGCTGGCGTCGCCGCACACGTACAGGTGCGCGCCGCCCTCCAGCCAGTCGAACAGGTCGCTGCCGTGTTCGCGCAGCTTGTGCTGCACGTAGACCTTGTCGGCCTGGTCGCGCGAGAACGCCAGGTCCAGCCGCTGCAGCTGGCCCGACTTCAGCGCCTGCTGCCATTCAAGCTGGTAGAGGAAGTCGTGGCGCGCATGCGGGTTGCCGAACAGCAGCCAGTTGCGGCCGCCGGCGCCGGTGGCGGCGCGCTCCTGCACGAAGCCGCGGAAAGGCGCCACGCCGGTGCCGGGGCCGACCATGATGACGTCGCGGGCGCCGTCGCGCGGCAGGCGGAAGCGGTCGTTGGCCTCGATGAACACCGGCAGCGTGGCGCCCTCGGCGGCTTCGCTGATGAAGTGCGACGCGGCGCCCCAGCGGCGGCCACCGGGCGCGACGTAGTCGACGTGGTCGACGGTGAGGTGGGCCTCGGGGCCCACGGCCGACTGCGCCGAGGCGATGGAATACAGGCGCGGCGCCAGCGGCCGCAGCGCGGCCACCAGTTCGTCGGGCGACCACGCGGCGGGCCAGGCCTGCAGCAGGTCCACCAGCTGGTGCGAGGCCAACAGCTGCGTCAGCGCGGCGCTGTTTTCCGGCTGCAGCAGGCGCTGCAGCCCGGCATTGCCGGTGCGCGCGGCGTGGGCCTGCAGGAAGGGACGCGAGAGGCGGGTGAGTTCGCGGTGCTGGCCAAACCAGTCGCGCAGCGAATGGTCCTGCCCGCCGGAGCCGACGCGGGTGTCGCCGTCGAGCCGCAGCTCGGCGAGCACCGCGTCGACCAGGGCGGGCGGGTTGCGCGGCCACACGCCCAGCGCGTCGCCGGGCAGGTAGCTCAGGCCGGAGCCTTCGAGCGAGAGTTCGACGTGGCGCACGTCCTTGCGGCTGCCGCGGCCAGTGAGGCGCTGGCTGGCCAGCACTTCAGCGGCGAAGGGCTTTTCGCGCGACCACGGCGACGCCGGCGCGGCGCCCGGGCGCAGCGGCGTCACCGAGGCCAGCGGCGCGGCGGACTTGAGCTGTTCCTTGGCGGCGTCGAGCGCCTGCGACAGCCAGGGCGTGGCCACGGTGTCGATGTCGAGATCGGCTTCGCCCCGGGCGAACAGGCGCTGGGCGCCGAGTTCCTGCAGCCGCGCGTCGATCTGGCGGCCGGTGGCGTTGAACTGCGGGTAGCTCGAATCACCCAGGCCCAGCACCGCGAACTTCAGGCCCGGCAGCTCCGGTGCGCGCTTGCCCAGCAGGTGTTCGACCAGGCCGCGTGCGTCGTCGGGCGGATCGCCGTCGCCCTGGGTGCTGATGACGACGTAGAGCAGTTTTTCGGCCTTGAGTTCGCGCAGCGGGTAGGCGTCGGCGCGCAGCAGCCGCACGCCCAGGCCCGCGCCCTCGGCCTGCCGTGCGAGCTGTTCGGCCAGGCGCTTGGCGTTGCCGGTCTGGCTGCCGTAGACCACGGTGAGCCGCGCGGCGGCGTCCACCGCCACCGCCGGCCGCGCGCCTGGTCGGGCGGCGAGGCCGGCGGCATAGCCCGACAGCCACCACAGGCCGGGGGCATCCAGCCCGTCGGTGAGGCGCGCCAGCAGGTCCACCTTGTCCTCGGGCAGGGGCGGCACGGGCAGGGGAGCGGCGGCGGGAGGCATGGCGTGGGGCTCGCGGTTCGGTATGGGCCGAAACTACGCGCGCGATTCCGGGGCCGGAAAGGGCGAACCGGCATACGCACATGCCCGGGGCTTATTTCCCGTCGCGTGGCCCGGATACGAATACTCTGGCCTTCTTCGAAAGCGGCCCGCGCCGCAGGGCGACATGGACCTACCTCCGGAGTTCTTCTACTTCGTGCTCATCGGCCTGGCGGCCCAGCTGGTGGACGGCGCGCTGGGCATGGCCTACGGCATCACCAGCTCCAGCCTGCTGCTGGCGCTGGGCCTGCCGCCGGCCCTGGCCAGCGCCAGCGTGCACGCCGCCGAGGTCGCCACCAGCGGCGTTTCCGGCCTGAGCCACCTGCACTTCGGCAATGTCGACAAGACCCTGGTGTGGAAGCTGGCCGTGCCCGGCGTGGCCGGCGGCATCGCCGGGGCGCTGCTGCTGAGCTGGGTGGACTGGCAGTGGCTGCGGCCGCTGGTGGCCGCCTACCTGCTGGTGCTGGGCGTGCTGCTGGTGCGGCGCGCCTGGCGCGGCGTGCGCGCGCCGGTGCGCAATCGCGGCAATACGCCGCTGGGCCTGGGCGCCGGCTTCCTCGACGCCGTGGGCGGCGGCGGCTGGGGCGCACTCACCACCACCAGCCTGCTGGCGCGCCACGTCGAACCGCGCTTCGCCATCGGCACCGCCAACGCGGCCGAATTCTTCGTCAGCCTCGCCATCTCGGTGGTGTTCCTGGCCACGCTGGGCATCAGCCACACGCACGTGGTGCTGGGCCTGCTGGTGGGCGGCGTGATCGCGGCACCGTTCGCGGCGTGGCTCGCCAAGCGCATCCCGGCCAGGCCGCTGATGGCCGCGGTGGGCACGCTGGTGGCGCTGGTCAGCCTCTACAACCTCCTCAAACCCATTATCCTCTCGCCATGATCCCTGCCCGCGCCCTGTCCCACCTCGACCGCCTCGAGGCCGAGAGCCTGCACATCCTGCGCGAGGTGGCGGCCGGGTTCCGCCATCCGGTGATGCTTTACTCGGTCGGCAAGGACAGCTCGGTGCTGCTGCATCTGCTGGTGAAGGCCTTCTACCCGGCCAGGCCGCCGATCCCGCTGCTGCACGTGGACACCGGCTGGAAATTCCGGGAAATGATCGCCTTCCGCGACCAGCGCGCCGTCGACACCGGCGTGCAGCTGCACCGCTACACCAACCTCGAAGGGCAGGCCCAGGGCGTCAACCCGATCACCCACGGGGCCACGGTGCACACCGACGTCATGAAGACCCAGGCGCTGAAGCAGGCGCTGGACCTGCACGGCTTCGATGCCGCCATCGGCGGCGCGCGCCGCGACGAGGAGAAGTCGCGGGCCAAGGAGCGCATCTTCTCGTTCCGCAGCGCCCAGCACCGCTGGGACCCGAAGAACCAGCGGCCCGAATTGTGGGACGTGTACAACACGCGCATCCAGAAGGGCGAGAGCGTGCGCGTGTTCCCGATCTCGAACTGGACCGAACTCGACGTGTGGCTGTACATCTACCGCGAGAACATCCCGGTGCCTTCGCTGTACCTGGCGCGCGAACGGCCGGTGGTTGAACGCGACGGCGCGCTGATCATGGTCGACGACGAGCGCCTCACGCTGCGCGATGGCGAAGTACCGATGCTGCGCCGCGTCCGCTTCCGCACGCTGGGCTGCTACCCGCTCACGGGCGCCATCGACTCCGACGCCGACACGCTGGAAAAGGTGATCGCCGAAATGCTGGTCGCGCGCAGCTCCGAGCGCCAGGGCCGGGTGATCGACCACGACCCCACCGCGTCGATGGAAAAGAAGAAGCAGGAGGGCTACTTCTGATGGCCACCGACATCGCGGCCTACCTGAAGCAGCACGAGGACAAGCCGCTGCTGCGCTTCATCACCTGCGGCAGCGTGGACGACGGCAAGAGCACGCTGATCGGCCGCCTGCTGCACGACACGCAGCTGCTGCTGGACGACCAGCTGGCCGCGCTGGAGAAGGACAGCCTGCGCCACGGCACCCAGAACGGCGAGATCGATTTCGCACTGCTGGTGGACGGCCTTGCGGCCGAGCGCGAGCAGGGCATCACCATCGACGTGGCCTACCGCTTCTTCAGCACCGACCAGCGCAAGTTCATCGTCGCCGACTGCCCCGGGCACGAGCAATACACCCGCAACATGGCCACGGGCGCGTCCACCGCCGACCTGGCCGTGGTGCTGGTGGACGCGCGCAAGGGCCTGCTGACGCAGACGCGCCGGCACAGCTACATCGTCTCGCTGCTGGGCATCCGCCACGTGGTGCTGGCGGTGAACAAGATGGACCTGGTGGGCTACGACCCGGCCGTGTTCGACGCCATCACCGCCGCGTATGCCGAGCTGGCCGGCACCCTTGGCATCGCCAGCGTGCAGGCGATCCCCCTGTCGGCGCTCAAGGGCGAGAACCTGCTGGCCGCATCGGCCGCCATGCCCTGGTACACCGGCCCGTCGCTGCTGCAGGCGCTGGAAAGCGCCGACGTCGCCACGCTCGACGCCACCTCGCCCCTGCGCCTGCCGGTGCAGTGGGTGAACCGACCGAACCAGGATTTCCGCGGCTTCGCCGGCACCCTGGCCGCCGGCACCGTGGCGCCCGGCGACGAGGTGGTGGTGCTGCCTTCGGGCCGCCGCACCACCGTGCAGCGCATCGTCACCGCCGACGGCGACCTGGAGCGCGCCGTGGCCGGGCAGGCCATCACGCTCACGCTGGCCGAGGAAGTGGACGTGAGCCGCGGCGACGTGATCGCCGCCGCCGGCGATCCGCCGCAGGTGGCCGACCAGTTCGCCGCGCACCTGCTTTGGATGGGCGAACAGGCGCTGCTGCCGGGCCGGCCCTACTGGCTCAAGATCGGCGCGCGCACCGTCACCGCCCAGATCACCGACATCAGGCACAAGGTGGACGTGAACACGCAGGCCGAACTCGCGGCCCGCCACCTCGAGCTCAACGAAGTGGGCAACTGCAACCTCAGCCTCGACCAGGCCATCGCCTTCGAGCCCTACTCGCGCAGCCGCACGCTGGGCGGCTTCATCCTGATCGACCGGCAGACCAATGCCACCGTGGCCGCCGGCACGCTCGACTTCGCGCTGCGCCGCGCCGCCAACATCCACTGGCAGCACCTGGACGTGGACAAGGCCGCGCGCGCCCGCATCAAGGGCCAGCAGCCGCGCGTGCTGTGGTTCACCGGCCTGTCGGGCGCGGGCAAGTCCACCATCGCCAACCTGGTGGACAAGCGGCTGCATGCGCAGGGCTTCCACACCTTCATCCTCGACGGCGACAACGTGCGCCACGGCCTGAACCGCGACCTGGGCTTCACCGACGAGGACCGCGTGGAAAACATCCGCCGCGTGGCCGAGGTGGCCAAGCTGATGAGCGACGCCGGGCTGATCGTGCTGGTGAGCTTCATCTCGCCCTTCCGTGCCGAACGGCGCATGGCGCGCGATCTGTTCGCGCCGGGCGAATTCCTCGAGGTTTACGTGGACACGTCGCTGCAGGAGGCCGAGCGCCGCGACCAGAAGGGCCTCTACGCCAAGGCGCGCGCCGGGCAGATCCGCAACTTCACCGGCATCGATTCGCCCTACGAAGTGCCCGAGCACGCCGAGCTGGTGCTCGACACGCTGCATGAAACGCCCGAGGCCCTGGCCGACCAGGTGGTGGCAAGCATCCTGGCCGACTGAGCCCGCGCGGCTAAAGGCGTCGGGGCTGAATCCCCACCCACAAGGACAATCATGTGGGAGGGGCTTCAGCCCCGACGCTCTTCGCCTCAGCCCGTCAGGCGCGCCGACAGCACGGCGGCGAAGCGCGCGGCGGCGCCTTCACCGTAGGGCAGGAACACCGACGGCTCGGTGAGTTCCAGCTCCAGCAGCTGCGGGCCGCTGTCGGACGGCAGCAAGTCCACGCGCGCGTAGGCGAGGCTTTCGAACGGCAGCGCCGCCAGCACGCGCGTGGCCACGTCCAGCTCGGCTGCGGAAGGCTGGCGCGGCTTGATGCTTTCGGCCTTGAACAGCGCACTGGTGGGGTCTTCGCCGCGCTTGAGCAGCGGCGCCTTGCGAATGGCGTGGCTGAACTTCCCTTCGAAGAACAGCAGCGCGGTCTCGCCCTGGTCGTCCACGGCGTTGAGGTAGGGCTGCACCAGCACGTGCCGGCCCTGGTCGAGCAGGCGTCTGGCGTGCGCGATGGCGGCGGGGCGGTCGGCGCGCAGGTAGCGCTGGGCGTCGCGCGAGCCGGCGCCGACGGTGGGCTTGACCACGAATTCGGCCAGGTCGGGCAGGGCGGCGGGGTCGTCACCCGGCGCCAGGAAGTGGCTTTCGATCACCGGCAGGCCGCGCGCGGCCAGTTCGCCCAGGTAGCGCTTGTCGGTGTTCCAGCAAACCACCTCGGGCGGGTTCCACAGCGCAGTGTGCTTCGCGGTGCGGTCGCACCAGGCCAGGAATTCCGGCAGGCGGTCGACGTAGTCCCAGGGCGAGCGCAGCAGGGCGGCGTCGAAGCGCGCCCAGCTCACCGTCATGTCGTCCCAGGCGACGATGGAGGCTTCGATGCCGGCGCGCGCGCAGGCGGTGCGCAGCGGCTCGAGGTCTTCATCGAGGCCGAACGCGGCGATCGCGGTGACCAGCGCCAGCTTCATCGGCCGCTCAGAGGTTCTGGTAGTTGGGGCCGGCGCCGCCTTCCGGCGTCACCCAGGTGATGATCTGGTACGGGTCCTTGATGTCGCAGGTCTTGCAGTGCACGCAGTTGGCGGCGTTGATCTGCAGGCGCTTGCCCTTGTCGTCGTCCACCATCTCGTACACGCCTGCCGGGCAGAAGCGCGTGCACGGGTTGCCGTATTCCTGCGCGCACTGGGTGATGCACACGTCGGTGTTGGACACGTGCAGGAGCACCGGCTGGTCTTCGTCGTGCTCGGTGGCGGCGAAGTACACGCCGGCCAGGCGGTCGCGCGGGGCCAGGGTGCGCTCGACGTAGTCGCGCTTGGGCCTTTCGGCCACGTCGAGCTTCTGCAGCGAACTCCAGTCGGGCTTGCAGCGCCAGGTCCAGGGCGACAGGCCGGCGGTGGCGGTTTCCCACGCCGAGTTCAGCAGGCCGAACCACAGGCCCTTCTTGAAGCCGGGCTTGATGTTGCGCACCTTGTGCAGCTCGGCCATCGCCGGCGACGCGCGCAGCTTGGCGTCGAAGCCGGCGCTGGCCAGCGCGTCGGACTGCGCGGCCAGGTGTTCGGCGGCCAGCATGCCGCTGCGGAACGCCTGGTGGGTGCCCTTGATCTTGGGCACGTTGAGCAGGCCGGCGGTGTCGCCGATCAGCAGCGCGCCCGGCATCTCGACCTTGGGCAGCGACTGCCAGCCGCCGGTGACGATGGCGCGGGCACCGGCGCTGAGGATCGTGCCGCCCTCGAGCAGCGACTTCACCAGCGGGTGGTTCTTCCACTGCTGGAAGGCTTCGTAAGGCTGGTAGTTCGGGTCGCGGTAATCCAGGCCCGACACGTAGCCCAGGGCGACCTGGTTGTTGTCGAGCTGGTACAGGAAGCTGCCGCCGTAGGTGTGGCTGTCGGCCGGCCAGCCCAGGGTGTGCATGATCTTGCCGGCCTTCACCCGGCCTTCGGGCAGCTGCCAGAGTTCCTTGATGCCGATGGAATAGTTCTGCGGGTCGGACTCGGCGTCCAGGCCGAACTTGCGCACCAGCTGCTTGGTCAGGTGCCCGCGCGCGCCTTCGGCCAGCACCGTGAGCCTGGCCTTGATGTCGATGCCCTGGGTGTAGCCGGACTTGTGCGTGCCGTCCTTGGCCACGCCCATGTCGCCGATGCGCACGCCGCACACGGCGCCGGCCTCGTCGTACAGCATTTCGGCGGCGGCGAAGCCCGGGTAGATCTCCACGCCCAGCGCTTCGGCCTGCGGCGCCAGCCAGGCGCACATCGCGCCCAGCGAGACGATGAAGTTGCCGTGGTTGTCCATCTGCGGCGGCACGATCGGCGACTTGGTGGCGCCGGTCTTGGTGAGGAACCAGAACTCGTCTTCCGTGGCGGGCACGCACACCGGCGGCGGGTTGTCGCGCCAGCCCGGCAGCAGGGCATCCAGCGGGCCGGGCTCGATGACGGCGCCGGACAGGATGTGGGCACCGATGGTGGACGACTTCTCGATCACGCAGACCGACAGCTCGGGCCGCAGCTGCTTGAGCCGGATCGCGAACGACAGGCCCGCCGGGCCTGCGCCCACGGCCACCACGTCGTATTCCATCACGTCACGCTCGGTCATCACGGCCACTCCATACGCTGAAGTCCGGATTGTCCCGGTTTGCCCGCGAGCGGGCAATCAAGGAAACTCCGGGCGCCCCCTTGGAACCGGAACGCCCCACGCATGACTGCCAGCCCCGATGCCCTGCGCCAGGCCCCGCTGTACCGCGTTCTTCACGCGCTGGCCAAAGGTGAAACCAGCAGCGAGGCGCTGACCGGCGCCTGCCTGGCCGCGATCGCGCGCGATGGCCACCTCAATGCCTGGACCTGGGTGGACGCCGCCGGCGCGCTGGCCGCCGCCCGCGCCAGCGATGACCGCCGCGCCGAGGGCAAGCCGCTGGGCCGCCTGGACGGCGTGCCCATCGCCGTGAACGACAACTTCGACGTGGCCGGCATGCCCACCGGCCTGGGCCTGCCCGGGCACCCGGGCCTGGCCGAGCACGACGCGCACGTGGTGCGTCGCCTGCGCGGCGCCGGCGCGGTGTTCCTGGGCAAGACCAGCATCGACGAAGCCGCGTTCGGCACCGTCGGCCGCAACCCGCACCACGGCGACGTGCGCAACCCGGTGCTGCCCGACCGCGCCGCCGGCGGTTCGTCCGCCGGTGCCGCCGCCGCCGTGGCCGCAGGCCATGCCGTGGCCGCGCTGGGCGCCGATACGCTGGGTGCGGCGCGCATTCCCGCGGCGTTCTGCGGCCTGGTGGCCCACAAGCCCACCTTCGGCGAGCTCAGCTGCCGCGGCCTGGCCGCCGGCCTGCGCCGCCTGGATTGCCCGGGCCTGATCACGCGCACGGTGCAGGACGCCGCGCTGCTGCTGCCCGTGCTGGCCGGCTATGACGCGGGCGACCCGCGCTCGCGCAAGCGCCGCGTGCCGCTGTCGCCGCCCGACTGGGTGCCGGGCGAACTCAAGGCCGGCGTCGTGGCCGACCTGGCCGCGCTGGGCGTGGATGCAGCCGTGGTGGAGAACTTCAGCGCCGTGATGGCGCGCGTGGCGCCGGTGTTCGGCAGCGCGCTGCCGGTGGCGCTGGACGTGGCGCCGCTGGACGTGGCCGCCACCCGCCGCGCCGCGCTGCTGCTGATGGAGGCCGAGATCCTGGCCGCGCACGAGCATCGCCTCGACGGCGCCTCCACGCGCCTGCGCTGGCTGCTCGATTTCGCCAGCCGCAAGACCGCCGCCGATTTCGCCCGCGCCGACCGTCGCCTGGACGAGCACGTGATCCAGGTGCGCCGCCTGTTCGAACAGTTCGACGTGCTGCTGCTGCCCACCACCGCCTCGCCGCCGCCGGCCTGGGGCGCCGACGAACCCGCGAACCTGGCCGACCTCACCGCGCTGGCCTCGCTGGCCGGCTGCCCCGCGCTGAGCCTGCCGCTTCCGGGCGGCCTCGGCCTGCAGCTGGTCGGCGCCCCCGGCAGCGACCTGCGCCTCCTGGAACTGGGCCAAGTCATAGCCGCCGTAGCCGACACCGGCGAATAAGAAAACATACCAGGTACATTTTCATCGTTGATGAGACTGGAATCCTTGCCTTTGGCGGACGGCGAACTGCAGTTCGCCCCGTCCTGGCTGGAAGCGCCCGAGGCCGATGCGCTGCTGGTGGCGCTGCGCGGGCAGATCGCCTGGGAAACGCACCGCATCCGGATCTTCGGCAGGGAACATGATTCGCCGCGGCTGAGCTGCTGGATCGGCGATGCCGGCGCCAGCTACGTGTATTCGCGCGTGCGCTTCGAACCACGGCCCTGGCCGCCGGCGCTGGCTTTGCTGCGGGCGCGTATCGATCACGCCAGCGGCGTGGCCATGAACAGCGTGCTGGCCAACCTCTACCGCAGCGGCCAGGACGCGATGGGCTGGCACAGCGACGACGAGCCCGAGCTGGGCGCGCGGCCGGTGATCGCCTCACTGAGCCTGGGCGGCACGCGGCGATTCCGCTTCCGCCATCGCCGCGATCATTCGAAGACGTTTGCGATCGAGCTGCCGCACGGCAGCCTGCTGCTGATGTCGGGCGACACCCAGGCGAACTGGCAGCACGCGCTGCCGCGCACGGCGCGGCCGGTGGCGCCGCGGCTCAACCTCACGTTTCGCCGCATTCAAACCGATTCGTTGCCGCCAAGGCCCTGATTGCCGGCGCAATGCCGGCGCACGTCCGTCTCACGGCCCATGAAAATGTACCTGGTATATTTTCACTTGGCTTCGGTGAGGGTCCAGGCGACGACTTCGGTGCCCAGGGTGGACATGGCTTCGCCGAAGGCGGTGACGATGTCGTCCACTTCCGGGGTGCGGCCCGGGACGGCCTGGCGGAAGCGCTTGCTGGCCACCAGGCTGCCGCCGCGCAGCTTCACCAGGCGCGCCTGCACTTCGATCACGGCTTCGGGCGAGGCGCCGTCATACACCGTTTCAAACTGGCGCACCTCGATCCACAGGCCGTAGTCGCCGCGCGTGCTGCCGCCGCCGATGCGCATCACCGACGGGATGCGGCCCGAGTCTTCGAACGCCTCCACCAGCGCGGTCTGCAGCAGGTCGGGCGCGTTGTCGGCCCAGCGCGCGCCCTTGTAGGTCTGCAGCTCGTTGGCCGTGGGGCGCACCGCGATGCGCGGCGAGTCGAGCATCGCGTTGGCGGCCTGCACGCCCACCGACAGCGACCAGTCCACCTTCGGCCAGGCCGGGTCCACGGTGACGGCGGTGGCGGGCGAATACACCTTCACTTCGGTCCTGGGCCCGCCGATGGCGCCGCAGCCGGCCAGCAGCGCGGCCAGCGCACCGGCGGTGATGAGGGAAGCGCGGCTCATGGTTCGAACTCCTCGGGTTGCTCGCGGCCAAGGATGAAGCCGGCGGGGTTGGTTTCGACCTTGTCGGCCAGGTCGTCGAGCTCTCGGATCAGCGAGCGCAGCTGGCGCATGGTCGGGCCCACCTGGCCCAGGCCGTCGTTGCTGAAGTCGGAAATCGCTTCCCGGTTCTCGGTCAGGATGCCGTTGGCGGTCTGGCTGGTGCTTTCCAGCTGCGCGAGCGTGCGGTCGAGCTTGGCGACGATCTCGGGCAGCTTCTGCACCACGCCCTGGTCGATGCCGGTGATGGTCTTGTCGGCGCTGGCCAGGGTGGCCTCGAGCTTCTCGCTGGCGGCGCGCGCGCTGCGGATGAGGGCCGCGATTTCCTCGCGCTCGCCGGCGACGGCGCCGGTGACCTGGTCGAGCTGATCCAGCGTGCGCGTGACGCGGGCGATGTTCTCCTCGCTCAGCAGCACGTTCACCCGGTCGACGATTTCGTTGGCGGTGGCGGCGATGTTCTGCAGCGCCGAGGGCTCGCTGGGGATGGTGGCCACGCGCTTGCCCTCGGGCGCCTCCAGCGCGGGGCTGCCCGGGCTGCCGCCGGTGAGCTGGATCACGGCCGTGCCGGTCAGGCCGGTGAGCGTGAGCTTGGCGCGGGTGTCGGTCTTCACCGGCGTGTCGGCCGACAGGCGGATGCGCGCCACCACCTTGCGCGGATCGTCGCGCACCAGCGACAGGTTGCGCACGGCGCCGACGCTGATGCCGCTGTAGAGCACCTGGCTGCCGACGCTCAGGCCGGTGACGGCTTCCTGGAACACGACGTCGTATTCCTCGAAGGATTTTTCGGTGGTGTACTTCGCCGCCCACAGCGCGAACAGCACCGCGAACAGGCAGACGGCCAGCGTGAAGGCACCGATGAGTACATGGTTGGCGCGGGTTTCCATGGTCAAGCCTCCTTGGCCTGGGCGGCCTGCGCAGCGCGTCCGCGCGGGCCGTGGAAGTATTCCTGCACCCACGGATGGTCGAATTGTTCCACTTCGGCCAGCGGGGCGTTCACCAGCACTCGGCGGTCGGCCAGCACGGCGACGCGGTCGCAGATGGTGTACAGGGTATCGAGGTCGTGGGTGATCAGGAATACCGTCAGGCCCAGGGCGCGCTGCAGGGTCTTGATCAGTTCGTCGAAAGCGGCGGCGCCGATGGGGTCGAGGCCGGCGGTGGGTTCGTCCAGGAACAGCAGGGCAGGGTCGAGCGACAGCGCGCGCGCCAGCGCGGCGCGCTTGCGCATGCCGCCGGAAAGCTGGGCCGGCAGCTTGGCGCCGGCGTCCTCGCCCAGGCCGGCCATGCGGATCTTGAGCATGGACAGGTCGTGGATCATGTCGTCGGGCAGTTCGCCGTAGTGTTCCTTCAACGGCACGGCGACGTTTTCGGCCACGGTGAGCGACGAAAACAGCGCGCCGTTCTGGAACAGCACGCCCGTGTTGCGTTCGATGACGCCGCTGTCGCGGCCCGCCTGCGACAGCGCGTCCACGCCCAGCACCTCGATGCTGCCGCCCTGCGGCTCGCGCAGCCCCAGGATGGCGCGCATCAGCACCGACTTGCCGGTGCCCGAGCCGCCCACCACGCCGATGATCTCGCCCCGGCGCACGTCCATGTCCAGGCCTTCGTGCACCACCTGGCTGCCGAAGGCGTTGCGCAGGCCGCGCACGCGGATGGCGATGTCGTCCGGCGTGGCCGCGCTCACCAGTCCATCTCCATGAAGAACAGCGCCGCGAAGGCATCGAGCAGGATCACGATGGAAATCGACTGCACGACGCTGGACGTGGTGCGCTCGCCCACCGACTGCGCCGTGCCCTTCACCTGGAAGCCTTCCAGGCAGCCGATCAGCGCGATCACCATCGCGAACAGCGGCGCCTTCGACAGGCCGACCCAGAAATGCCTCACCTCGATCATTTCCTGCAGGCGCGTGATGAACATCTCGGGCGTCAGGCCGAGCGAAGCGACGCTGACCGCCATGCCGCCGCCGATGCCCGACACCATGGCCAGGAACGTCAACAGCGGCAGCATCACCACCAGCGCCACCAGGCGCGGGATCACCAGCAGCTCGATCGGGTCCAGGCCCAGCGTGCGGATGGCGTCGATTTCCTCGCCCGACTGCATCGCGCCGATCTGCGCGGTGAAGGCGCTGGCGGTGCGGCCGGCCAGCAGGATGGCGGTGAGCAGCACGCCGAATTCGCGCAGGAAGGCGATGCCCACCAGCTCCACCACGAAGATCTCGGCGCCGAAGTCGCGCAGCACCGTGGCGCCCAGGAAGGCGATGACGGCGCCCACCATGAAGCTCAACAGCATCACCAGCGGCACCGCGTCCAGGCCCACCTGCTCCATGTGGTGCACGGTGGGCGTCAGGCGGAAGCGCACGGGGCGCAGGGCCACGCCCAGCGCGGTCTTCAGGGTCAGGCCCAGGAAGCCGACCAGGGCCAGCGTTTCGTGGGTGTAGTCCTCGACCGCGTAACCCATGCGGCCCAGCATCTGCCGGATGCCGTAGTCCTTGTGCCTGACCAGCGGCGGGTTTTCGCAGATGGCCTGCACCGTGCCGGTGAGCGGCTGGAACTCGGGCTTCACGTCCACGGTGGCCAGGCCCAGGCCCACCTTCACCGCGTAGCGCGACAGCATCAGGGCGCCGGCCGAATCGAGCCGGGTGATGTCGCGGCCGTCGATGTCGCGGGCGCTTTCCGGCGCCGCCTTGAGCAGCGCGAGCAGCTGCGGCGCATTGGCCAGCGTCCAGTCGCCGCTGGCCACCAGGATGCCCGGGTGGCGTTCGCTGCTTTCGATGCTGGGCGGTTCACTCATGCCGCTGGGATGTTCCTCGGGTCCGGCCTGAGGATAGCCGTTTCGTGCCATGCTTTTGGCGATGAATTCTCCGGTCCCCACCCGCCAGGCCACGTTCGAAGCCCAGGCCGCCTTCGTCGCCGAGCTCGCCAAGCGCCTGCATGCCTACGGCACCTCGGCCCAGCGCCTGGAGGGCGCGGTGGCCGCCGTGGCCCACCGGCTGGGCCTGGACTGCGAGGTCTGGTCCAACCCCACCGGCCTGATCCTGAGCTTCGCCGACCCGGAGCGGGGCCAGCAGAACGGCATCACCCGCGTGATCCGGCTCGAGCCCGGCGACCAGAACCTGGGCCGGCTGGCGGCCACCGACGCGATTGCCGAAGACGTGCTGGCGGGCAAGCTGGACCTGGTGTCCGGCTTCGCGGCCCTGCGGGCGCTGGACCGCCCGCCGGGGCGCCGCGCCGAGGTGCTGACGGCGCTGAGCTTCGGCCTGTCGGCCGCGGCCGTGGCCGGCCTGCTCAGCACCGGCTGGGCCGACGTGATAACCAGCGCCGCCATCGGCACCCTGATCGGCGTGCTGTACGTGCTGGGCGCCGGGCGCCCGCGCCTGGCCGAGGGTCTGGAGGCGATCGCCGCGCTCATCGCCACCCTGCTGGCCGCCGCCGTGGCCACGTTCATCGAGCCGCTGTCGCTCAAGACGGTGATCCTGGCCTCGCTGATCGTGCTGATGCCGGGCCTGATGCTCACCAATGCGGTGAGCGAACTGTCGAGCCAGCAGCTGGTGTCGGGCACGGCCCGGTTCGCCGGGGCGCTGATGATCCTGATGAAGCTCACCTTCGGCACGGTGGCGGCGATGCAGATCGTGCGCCTGCTGGGCTGGGTGCCGATGGAGGCCGTGCCGCAGCCCCTGACCTGGCAGGCCGAGGCGGCGGCGCTGCTGGTGGCCTCGTACGCCTTCGCCGTGCTGTTCCGCGCCTCGGGCCGCGACTACCAGCTGGTGATGGCGTCGGTGGTGCTGGGCTACGTGCTGACCCGCATCGGCGGCGAAGCGCTGGGCCTGGCGTCGGACAATTTCGCCGGCGGCGCCTTCTTCGCGGGCATGGGCGTGGCGGTGGTGAGCAATGCCTACGGCCGCTGGTTCAACCGCCCGGGGGCGCTGGTGCGCGTGCCGGGCATCATCCTGCTGGTGCCGGGCAGCGTGGGTTTCCGCAGCCTCACGTTCGTGATGGAGCGCGACGTGTTCCTGGGCCTGGACACGGCCTTCGCGCTGCTGTCGGCGCTGATCGCGCTGGTGGCGGGGCTGCTGTTCGGCAACCTCATCCTGCCCTCGCGGCGCAACCTCTGACGGCCCGCCTTATTTGGCGATGAGGAAGTCTTCGAGCTTGCGGCCCTTGGCCAGCTCGGCCGACATCCACTTGGGGGGCATGCCGCGGCCGGCCCAGGTTTCGGCCGGGTTGGCGGTGTTGCGGTACTTGGGCTCGACCTTGCTGCCCTTCTGGTTGGACTTGCGGGCGGTGGTCTTCTTGGCCGCCGCCGGCACGCCGATCTTTTCGCGCACCATGCGCGCGGTGCCGAACAGCTCGTCCACGCTGTATCCCTCGGCCTTGGCCAGCGAC
Organism: Arenimonas sp.; assembly: GCA_026398695.1. GTDB lineage: Bacteria > Pseudomonadota > Gammaproteobacteria > Xanthomonadales > Xanthomonadaceae > Arenimonas. Next base: position 9,620 of record JAPLSJ010000087.1, on the reverse strand, counting down.
ACCAGCTTCTTGCGCACGGCCGCGATGGGCTTGCGCTTGGCCAGCGTCTTCTTGCGCTGGTTGGCCTTGGCGATGAGCGCCTGGAGTTCCTTGGCCGAGAGGCCCTCGAGATCGATCGACATGGAAACTTCCTTGGTGGGTGCCGCGGCGGCTGCCGCATCCGCCGATGGTAGCCGCATCCCAAGGCCCAGACAAAACGGGGCCCGGCGTTGGCCGGGCCCCGTGGTGTCAGCCAAACCCGCGGTGTCGGGTCAGCCGATGCCCAGCTGCGCCATCAGGGCGGCGCGGTCGAGGTTCTGGCTGTCGCTGTCGCAGCGGCCGCGGTACTCGAACTGGCCCGACTCCAGGCCGCGGCCCGACACCACCACGCGGTGCGGGATGCCGATCAGCTCGATGTCGCCGAACATCACGCCCGGGCGCAGGCCGCGGTCGTCGATCACCGTGTCCAGGCCGGCGGCCCGCAGCTCGGCGTAAAGCGCGTCCGCCGCCTCGACCACGGCCGGGTCGTTCTTGGGGTTGATGATGCAGACGGCCACCTGCCAGGGCGCCATCGGCGCCGGCCAGCAGATGCCGCTGGCGTCGTTGTTCTGCTCGATGGCGGCCGCGACGATGCGCGACACGCCGATGCCGTAGCAGCCCATGTGCATCACCTGGGCCTTGCCCTCGGCGTCGAGCACGGTGGCCTTCATCGCCTCGGCGTACTTCTGGCCCAGCTGGAACACGTGGCCCACCTCGATGCCGCGGGCGATGCGCAGCGTGCCCTGGCCGTCGGGCGAGGCGTCGCCTTCCACCACGTTGCGCAGGTCGGCCACCAGGGCCGGCTCGGGCAGGTCGCGGCCCCAGTTCACGCCCGACAGGTGGAAGCCCTTGCGGTTGGCGCCCACGACGAAGTCGGCCATGGCCGCCACGCTGCGGTCGGCGATCACGGTGATGGGCTTGAGCGGGTTCACCGGGCCCAGGAAGCCGGGCTCGCTGCCCAGGAATTCGGTGAGTTCGGCCTCGGTGGCCAGGCGGTAGTCGGCCAGGCCGGGCAGCTTGGCCAGCTTGATCTCGTTCACCACGTGGTCGCCGCGCACGAGCGCCAGCACGAAGCCCTGTTCGCCCATCAGCGCCACCGACTTCACGGTGCGCGAGAGCCCGATGCCCATCAGCTTGGCCACTTCCTCGCAGGTGCGCTGCCAGGGCGTGGTGACGTCGGCCATCGCTTCGGCCGGGGCCGGGCGCGCGCCGGGCGACACGGCCTCGGCCATCTCGACGTTGGCGGCGTACTGGCTGCCGTCGGAGAAGGCGATGGCGTCCTCACCCGAATCGGCCAGCACGTGGAATTCGTGCGAGGCGGTGCCGCCGATGGCGCCGGTGTCGGCGTTCACCGCGCGGAACACCAGGCCCAGGCGGGTGAAGATGCGGGTGTAGGCGTCGTACATCGCCTGGTAGGTCGCCGCCAGGCTGTCGTGGCCCAGGTGGAAGGAGTAGGCGTCCTTCATCAGGAACTCGCGCGCGCGCATCACGCCGAAGCGCGGGCGGATCTCGTCGCGGAACTTGGTCTGGATCTGGTAGAAATTCAGCGGCAGCTGCTTGTAGCTGCGCAGTTCGTTGCGCGCGAAGTCGGTGATGACTTCCTCGTGCGTGGGGCCGTAGCAGAACTCGCCGTCCTTGCGGTCCTTGATCTTGAGCAGCTGGCCGCCGAACTTTTCCCAGCGGCCGGTCTCTTCCCACAGCTCGCGCGGCTGGATGGACGGCATCAGCAGTTCGATGGCGCCGGCGCGGTCCATTTCCTCGCGCACGATCGCTTCAACGCGGCGCAGAACCCGCAGTCCCAGCGGGCTCCAGGTGTAAAGGCCGGAGGCCAGCTTGCGGATCATGCCGGTGCGAAGCATCAGCTGGTGGCTGACCACTTCGGCGTCGGCGGGGGTTTCCTTGCTGGTGTTGAGGTGGAACTGGGAAAGACGCATCGAAGGGACCGGCCGCGGGGTGGGCCGCCATTGTAGCGGCGGCGCGACCCCGACGCCGGGGCTTCGGCTCAGGCCTCGGGCTTGGCGCAGTACGCGGTGACCTGGCGCGTGGCGAGGTCGCGCTCGCTGGCCACTTCCTCGGGCGTGAGGTCTTCGGGCGTGCCGTCGCCGTTCTTGTCGCGCTGCAGGGTCTTGCCCGAGCCGATCAGGGTCAGGTTGGCCTGGGCGCGCTCGCAGGCGACCTCGGTCTCGGACTTGGGCTTGGCTTCGGCCGGGGCCAGCGCGGGGTCGCGGCTTTCGACCTGGCTGCGCTCGGCGCCGCGGGTTTCGATCTGGGTGTAGACGCTGGTGCCGTCGGCGTTCTTGGACTTGTAGACGGTGGTTTCCTGGGCGAACAGCAGGCCAGGGGCCAGGACGAGGGACAGGGCGATCAGCAGGGACGGGCGGGACATGGGGGGCTCCGGACATTTCGGGGTGTCGTGGTGCGCCCGTGATACCACCCCCGCCGCGGGCCTGCAAGGCGCGCGCCGCGCCCCGACGTCCGGCTATGGGCCGATTCAGGGAGCCGCTACACTGGCCGGCATGGAACCCAATGACGAACCGGGCCCGGCGCGCAGCCGCGGCATCTACCTGCTGCCCAACCTGCTGACCACGGGTGGCCTGTTCGCGGGCTTCTACGCGATCCTCGCGGCGGCCAGCGGCAATTTCGAGAACGCCTGCATCGCGGTGTTCGTGGCCGGGCTGTTCGACGGCCTGGACGGCCGCGTGGCGCGAATGACCGGCACCACCAGCGATTTCGGCGTGCAGTACGACTCGCTGGCCGACCTGGTGAGCTTCGGCATGGCGCCCTCGCTGGTGATGTACCACTGGGCCCTGGTGGGCTTCCGCGCCGACGGGCCGGTGCTGGCCAAGGTGGGCTGGGCCGCGGCCTTCCTGTATGCCGCCTGCGCCGCACTGCGGCTGGCGCGCTTCAACACCCAGGTGGGCTCCACCGACAAGCGCTGGTTCATCGGCCTGGCCAGCCCGGCCGCGGCCGCGCTGGTGGTGTCCTTCGTGTGGGCCATGAACACCTTCGGCTTCAGCGGCCAGGGCCTGCGCTGGATGGCGCTGTGCGTCACGGTGGCGGCGGGCCTGCTGATGGTGAGCCGCATCAAGTACTTCAGCTTCAAGGGTTTCCCCAAGGGCGAGCGCGTGCCGTTCTTCGTGCTGCTGCTGATCGTGCTGGTGTTCGCCGCGCTGTTCATCGCCCAGGCCAAGGGCCTGCTGGCGATCGCCGCGGCCTACGCGCTGTCCGGCCCGGCGTGGTGGGCCTGGACCCGGGTGCGCCGCAATAACACGGCATGAGCTGGAACCCGCAGCAGCAGGCCATGCTGTCGGCGATGGGCTACACGCTCTATCGCCAGGCGGGCGCGGTGCCGGCGGCGATGCCCGCCCTGCCCGCCGCGGTGTCGCGCGGCGACGTGGCCCCGGGCGCGCAAGCCGACCGCCTGCTGCAGGCCCTGGCCCGCGCGGCCGGTGGCCACGACCTGGCCGCGCTGGCGCTGCCGCCGATTGAACAGCTGCGCGCCAGCGGCGCCGCCAAGCGCGCACTCTGGCCGAGCCTGCGGGCCCTGCGCCGGAAGCGCTGAGCCATGAGCGCGCGTCCCGCCCCCGGCACGCAGGTGCGGCCGATGAAGCAGGTGGACATCGACGCCGTGGCGGCGATCGAAAACCGGTCCTACGTGTTCCCGTGGACGCCCGGCATCTTCCGCGACTGCCTGCGCGCCGGGCACCAGTGCTGGGTGCTGGAGGCGGGCACCCAGCTGCTGGGCTACGGCGTGCTGAGCGCGGCCGCGGGCGAAGCGCACATCCTCAACCTCTGCATCGCCCCCGAGTACCAGGGGCGCGGCCACGGCCGCCGCCTGCTGCGCCGGCTGATCGACCTGGCGCGCTGGCACAAGGCGCAGCAGGTGTTCCTGGAGGTGCGGCCGTCGAACCCGGCCGCCATCGCGCTGTACCGGGACGAGGGCTTCAACGAGATCGGCCAGCGCCCCAACTACTACCCCGCCGCGAAGGGCCGCGAAGACGCCATCGTGATGGCGCTCGAGCTGCTGCCGCCCGACGCGGCCCTGCAGTGGCCGCCGCCCCTGTAGCAGGGGCGCGCGGGTTCAGCCCAGCTTGGCGCGCTGCGCGGTGAGCGCCGCGTGCTGCGCGGTCCAGTCGGCCAGGCGCGCGCGCTCCTGGTCCACCACCGCCGCCGGGGCGTTCTGCACGAAGGTCTCGCTGGACAGCTTGCCTTCGCACTTGGTGATTTCCACCGCGATGCGCTTGATTTCCTTGTCCAGGCGCGCGGTCTCGGCGCCCAGGTCAATCAGGCCTTCCAGCGGGATCAGCAGCTTCAGGCCGCCCAGCAGCGCGGCGGCCGAGGCCGGCGCCTCGCCCGTGATCCACTCGATGGACTCGAGCTTGGCCAGGAACTTCAGCGCGGCGCCGTGGCGTTCGAGCAGGGCGCGGTCGTCGGCGTTGCCGTCCTGCAGCAGCAGCGGCACGGCCTTGGCCGGCGAGATGCCCATCTGGCTGCGGATCGAACGCAGCTGGGTGACGGCGGCCTTGAGCCATTCGATGTCGGACGCGGCGGCCGGGTTGAGCATCGCCTCGTCGAACTCGGGGTAGGGCTGGGTGCTGATGCTGTTGCCGCTGATGCCCAGCGTGGGCGCGACCGAGTGCCAGATCTCTTCGGTGACGAAGGGCGTGAGCGGGTGCAGCGCGCGCAGCAGGCTTTCCAGCACGTACAGCAGGGTGTGGCGGGTGCTGTCGGCGGCGGCCTTGTCGTCGCCCCACAGCGCGGGCTTGGCGAGTTCGAGGAACCAGTCGCAGTACTCGTTCCAGGCGAATTCGTACAGCGCCTGCGAGGCGAGGTCGAAGCGGTAGTCGGCGTAGCCGGCTTCGACGTCGCGCAGCATGTGCTGGAGGCGGTGCAGGATCCAGCGTTCGGCGTCCGTGCGGGGCGTCGGGACTGAAGTCCCTCCCACAGTGAAGCCCTCGCAGTTCATCAGCGTGAAGCGCGCGGCGTTCCACAGCTTGTTGCAGAAGTTCTTGTAGCCCTCGCAGCGCTGCAGGTCGAACTTGATGTCGCGGCCGTGGGTGGCCAGCGAGGCGAAGGTGAAGCGCAGCGCGTCGGCGCCGAAGGCGGCGATGCCCTCGGGGTATTCCCTGCGCGTGGCCTTTTCGATCTTGGGCGCGTCGGTGGGCTTCATCAGGCCGCTGGTGCGCTTGGCCACCAGGGCGTCGGCCGTGATGCCGTCGATGATGTCGATGGGGTCGAGCACGTTGCCCTTGGACTTGGACATCTTCTGGCCGTCGCGGTCGCGCACCAGGCCGGTGATGTACACGTCCTTGAACGGCACCTGGCCGGTGAAGTGGTCGGTCATCATGATCATCCGGGCCACCCAGAAGAAGATGATGTCAAAGCCCGTCACCAGCACCGAGGTGGGCAGGCGCGTGTGGAAGCCGCGCTCGCCCATCGCCTGCGGGTTGGGCCAGCCCAGCGTGCTGTGCGACCACAGCGCCGAGGAGAACCAGGTTTCCAGCACGTCGCTGTCGCGGGTCAGCACCACGTCGGCGGCCAGCGCGTAGGACGCGCGCACTTCTTCCTCGCTGCGGCCCACGTAGGGCTTGCCGCTGGCGTCGTACCAGGCCGGGATGCGGTGGCCCCACCAGAGCTGGCGGCTGATGCACCAGTCCTGGATGTTGCCCATCCAGTGGCGGTAGGTGTTGATCCAGTTTTCGGGCACGAAGCGCACGCTGCCGTTCTCGACCAGTTCAAGGCCGCGCTCGGCGAGCTTCTCCATGCGCACGAACCACTGGTCGGTGAGGTAGGGCTCGATCACCTGGCCGGTGCGGTCGCCGCGCGGCACCTGCAGCTTGTGCTTCTTCTCTTCCACCAGCAGGCCCAGGGCCTCCAGGTCGGCCAGCACCACCTTGCGGGCGGCGTAGCGGTCCAGGCCGCGGTATTTCTCCGGCGCATTGCCGTTGATGGCGGCTTCGGGCGTGAGGATGTTGATCAGCGGCAGCTCGTGGCGCAGGCCCACGGCGTAGTCGTTGAAGTCGTGCGCGGGCGTGACCTTCACCACGCCGGTGCCGAACTCGCGGTCGACGTAGTCGTCGGCAATGATCGGGATCTCGCGGTCGCTCAGCGGCAGGCGCACCGTCTTGCCGACCAGGTGGGCGTAGCGCTCGTCTTCCGGGTGCACCATCACGGCGGTGTCGCCCAGCATGGTTTCCGGGCGCGTGGTGGCCACCACCAGCGAGCCGCTGCCGTCGGCGAGCGGATACGAGATGGACCACAGCTTGCCGTCTTCCTCTTCGCTCACCACTTCCAGGTCGGAGATGGCGGTCTTGAGCACCGGGTCCCAGTTGACCAGGCGTTGGCCGCGGTAGATCAGGCCTTCCTCGTGCAGGCGCACGAAGGTTTCCACCACCGCCTCGCTCGGGCCGGCGTCCATGGTGAAGCTTTCGCGGCTCCAGTCACCCGAGGCGCCCATGCGCCAGAGCGTGTCGAAGCCCTTCATGCGGTGGTAGCGCACCAGCGCGTCCATCAGGGTGTGCTGGAAGGCGTGGCCCATGTGCAGGGTGCCGGTGACGTTCGGCGGCGGCAGCATGATGGTGTAGGGCTGGCCCTTGCCCGAGGGCTTGAAGCAGCCGGTGGCTTCCCAGTGGGCGTACCACTTGGTCTCGAAGGTCTGGGGCTCGAAGCTCTTTTCCATGGGGCACTCAATGCAACCGCCCGGCACAGGGCCGGGCCGAAGGGGCGGGGAATGGCCCAAATCCTACCAAATCAGGCGCTTGGCGGCGAGAAGCGCGTGCGCCGTTGGCGCACGACATGTTCCGGTACGGCGAGCGCCGCCCCACACAAAGGGCACCCCTGCCCGGCGTCTTGCTAGTGCCATCCATGGCAGCAAACGCCGGGTCGCTCTCGGGCATCCTGCCCTTCGCGACACTTGGACTCCTGTCCGGCGCCGTTCCGGGCTTCCTGCCCTCCACTTCAGGGGTACCCTTTGTGTGTGCCGTCGCCCCGATCCGCGCTGGCACACCGCAGCAAGGTCAAGAGCCAGCTTCAGGCATGGCCCCGCATTACGAGCACAGTGATCGAGCCCAGGCGTCAGCGCTCTGAGCGGGTCGCGCTTCTGCTAGCGGAACGTCCGATTCCGGCCAATAGAGGACATCGGAGAACGCCGGGGTCAGCTTGCAAGTGAGGCGCGGGCCTTCTCGCACAAGAGGGCGATATCCCCCTGTTCGGGCGTACCAGAGAATATTCCGTCGCGCATAGCCTCGGCAACGGCAAGGCTCATTTCGCGCAATACGCGGAGCAGATCCAAAGCGCGCCCGTGATGACCTCGAAGGGCGTCCAACACCTCCTCGCACCTTCCCTTCTGGATCAGGTCACCAAAGCGGTCCTGAAAGTGATGGACGATTTCATTTCTTTCTTCGACTATCTGCCTCACCAAGCACTCTAGGGCTTTCACATCGCCCGACATGGAGCCCACAAATTGTCCTGATACATCGCCAAGCGACCGTTTTGCGAGTCTTGCATGGCGCGCCAAGATGGAAGTGGTCTCAGGGTCGTCAGAATTCATAAATGGAACGAGAAATTTCAGATGCTGCTCGACGTCCTGACTCGTGAGAACGATGACTCCAACTGCGTAGATGATCTTCTGCCCGGGTTCCAATGCTGTCTTCATAGCAAGTAAATGCCTCAATAGCGTCGCGTCGCGCACGAACATTGGCTGGATCTAATTTCTGTTCCTATCACATCAGCCGTCTAGCGACCTTTCGTTGGGATGTCGTGGGAGGACTCTCAGGTTGAGCTGCGGTGGACCCAAACATAGCGACTCCTTACAGGCAGGAAGTTGCCAAGTCGGGGTCCGCTTCGGGTCGGAAGCCGACTACGTGATCGTGCGATAAGTTCTGCTGACGCGGGGCTTTTGATCTTTCTGTGGTGTGCGTCCGCCGATCGGGGCGACGGCACACACACAGGGTACCCCTGAAGTGGAGGGCAGGAAGCCCGGAACGGCCGGCGTTTGCTGCCATGGATGGCGTTAGCAAGACGCCGGGCAGGGGTGCCCTGTGTGTGGGGCGGCGCTCGCCATACAACAACATGTCGTGCGCCCAAGGGGCGCACGCGCTTCAGGCGAGGGCGGCGAAGGCGTCGCGGGTCAGGTTTTCGGGCGCGCCGTCGGTGCAGTGCACTTCGTCTTCGATGCGCACGCCGCCGAAGGGCAGCAGGTGCTCCACGTTCGACCAGTTCACGGCCTTGGCGTGCGGGCCGGCCTTGAGCTTGGCCAGCAGCGTCGGGATGAAGTAGATGCCCGGCTCGATGGTGACCACCATGCCCGGTGCCAGCGTGCGCGTCATGCGCAGGTAGGGGTGGCCGGCGGGGCGGGGGATGAGGTTGCCGTCTTCGTCGCTGAAGCCCGCCACGTCGTGCACCTGCAGGCCGATGGGGTGGCCCAGGCCGTGCGGGAAGAACGTGGAGGTGACGCCGGTTTCCAGCATCTGCCCCGGGTCCATGTCGACGATCTCCAGCGTGCGCAGCACGTTGCCCAGGCGCAGGTGGCATTCCAGGTGCAGCTGGCGGTAGTCGGTGCCGGCGCGCACCAGGCCGCACAGCGCCTGCTGCTCGTTGTCCACCGCGTTCACCAGCGCCTCGAAGCGGGCGTCGCCGTTGCCCCAGGTGCGGGTGATGTCGCTGGCGTAGCCGTCGATGTCGGCGCCGGCGTCGATCAGCAACGAGCGGTGCTCGCGCGGCACTTCGGTGGACTTGTACTGGTAGTGCAGCGTGGCGCCGTTCTGGTTCAGGCAGACGATGTTGTTGTAGGGCAGGTCGTGGTCGGTGTGGCCGGTGGCGGCCAGGTAGGCGGCATGGATCTGCGCCTCGGAGCCGCCGGCCTGGAACGCGGCGCGCGCCGCGAGGTGGCCCGGCACGGCGCGGCGCTGGGCCAGGCGCATCACGGCCAGTTCGTAGGGCGTCTTGTAGGCGCGGTGGTAGTGCAGCTGCGCCAGCAGGCCCGCGGGGTTGTTGGGCTCGAAGCCGGGCAGGGCGGCATCCGCTTCGCCGATGATCGCGCGGCGGCCCGATGCGGGCAGGTGCCTGGCGGCATCGGCCGGGTCGCTGATGACCCGGATGTCGAAGTGCTCGACCCATGCGCCCTCGGGCGCGGAGGGCGGCACGTGCCAGTAGTCGTCGGGCTGGTAATACACCAGCACGGGCTTGTGGCCCGGCGTGTAGGCGATCCAGCTGTTGGCGTGGTGGGTGAGCGGCAGCCAGGCCTTGAACTGGGCGTTGGGCTTGAAGGGATACGGGCGGTCGTCGAGGAATTCGAACTTTTCCACGCCCGAGGCCACCAGCAGATGGTCGAAGCCGTGCTTTTGCAGGGCGGCATCGGCCCGCGCCTTGATTGCCTGCAGGTGCGCGGGATATAGAGAGCTGGCAGCGTTCGACGTCATGGTCCGTTACCCTTGTGGATCAGTGGGACTGATTTTGCCGCATTGGGCGGCCTCTCGCAGGAGTGGGTTTGGACAAGCGGCGCAAGGACGGTGGATTCCTGGGGCAGCCGGCCTGGCTGTGGAGCCTGGGTGCCCTCGCGGTGGGCCTGGCCCTGAGCGGGCTGGCGGCGTCGTTCCACCACC
>JAPLSJ010000082.1 GCA_026398695.1 Arenimonas sp. | reverse complement strand
GATGGAAGCGCTGCTCACGACGCTGCTGCAGCTCGACCGCATCACCAAGCAAAACGGCTTCCTCGAATCCACCCTGTAACCGAAGCGACCCCATGACCACGATCAGCAAGATCCACGCCCGCGAAATCCTCGACAGCCGCGGCAACCCCACCCTGGAAGCGGAAGTCACGCTCGCCGACGGCAGCTTCGGCCGCGCGATGGTGCCTTCGGGCGCCTCCACCGGCACCAAGGAGGCCGTGGAGCTGCGCGACGGCGACAAGAGCCGCTACCTCGGCAAGGGCGTGAAAAAGGCCGTGGCCAACGTCAACACGACGATTGCCGACGCGCTCAAGGGCTTCGACGCCGCCGACCAGGCGGGCCTGGACAACAAGCTGGTGAACCTCGACGGCACCGAGAACAAGGGCCGCCTGGGCGCCAACGCGCTGCTGGGCGTTTCCCTGGCCAACGCCCACGCCGTGGCCGCGTCGAAGCGCCAGCCGCTGTGGCAGCACCTGGCCGCGGGCCGCGAAGTGTCGCTGCCGGTGCCGATGATGAACATCATCAACGGCGGCGCGCACGCCGACAACAACGTGGACATGCAGGAATTCATGGTGCTGCCGGTGGGCTGCGACAGCTTCGCCGAGGCGCTGCGCTGCGGCACGGAAATCTTCCACAGCCTCAAGTCGGTGCTCAAGGCCAAGGGCCTGGGCACGGCGGTGGGCGACGAGGGCGGCTTCGCGCCCGACCTCAAGTCCAACGAGGAAGCCATCGAGGTGATCCTCGAGGCGATCGGCAAGGCCGGCTACAAGGCCGGCGAAGACGTGCTGCTGGGCCTGGACGTGGCCAGCTCGGAGTTCTTCGAGAACGGCAAGTACAACCTGGTGGGCGAGGGCAAGCGCCTCACGTCCGAACAGTTCGTCGACTTCATGGCCGGCTGGTGCGCGCAGTACCCGATCATCACCATCGAGGACGGCATGGCCGAAAACGACTGGGCCGGCTGGAAGCTGCTCACCGAGCGCCTCACCAGCAAGGTGCAGCTGGTCGGCGACGACCTGTTCGTGACCAACCCGAAGATCTTCCAGGACGGCATCAACCAGGGCGTGGCCAACGCCATCCTGATCAAGGTCAACCAGATCGGCACGCTGAACGAGACGCTGCAGGCCATCGCCATGGCCGAAGCCAACCGCTACGCCGCCATCGTCTCGCACCGCTCGGGCGAAACCGAGGACACCACCATCGCCGACATCGCGGTGGCGACCACCGCCACCCAGATCAAGACCGGCTCGCTGTGCCGCAGCGACCGCGTGGCCAAGTACAACCAGCTGCTGCGCATCGAGGAAGCGTTGGGGGCGAAGGCCCGCTACGCCGGCCGCGACGCCTTCATCAGCCTCAAGCGCTGAGCCACGCCCTTGCGCCGCTGGTGGGTCCTTGCCCTGCTGCTGCTGGCCTTCGTGGCCCTGCAGGCGAAGCTGTGGTGGGGCGAAGGCGGCCTGGGCGAGGCGCGTGAGCTGGACCTGCGGGTGAGCGACCAGCGCGCCGAGAACGCGCGCCTGCAGCAGCGCAACGACGCGCTGTCGGCGGAAGTGGAAGACCTCAAGTCGGGCGAGGCCGCGGTGGAAGACCGCGCCCGCAGCGAGCTGGGCATGATCAAGCCCGGCGAAACCTTCTACCGCGTGGTGGAGCCGGCCAAGGCCAGCGTGCCGCGCGTTGAACAGGCGCAGGACGCCGTCGCGCCGGAGCCCCGCCCGTGACCTGGGCCGTGGTGCCGGCCGCCGGCCGCGGCATGCGCTTCGGTGGCGCGGTGCCCAAGCAGTATTCGCCGCTGTTCGGCCGCACCGTGATCGAACACAGCCTGCGCGCGGTGCTCAACCACGACAGCGTGGACGGCGGGGTGGTGGCGCTGGCGAACGACGACGGCTACTGGCCGGGCTGGCGCGAGATCGGCGGCAAGCCGGTGATCACCTGCGTGGGCGGCACCGAGCGCGCCGATTCCGTGCTGGCCGGCCTGATGGCGCTGCCGGGCACCGTGGACGACGACCAGTGGGTGCTGGTGCACGACGCCGCGCGGCCCTGCCTGCGCGCGCTCGACCTGGCGCGACTGCTCGCCGTGGGCCAGGCCGACCCGGTGGGTGCGCTGCTGGCTGCGCCGGTGCGCGACACGCTCAAGCGCGCCGACCACCTGGGCCACAGCCAGGCCACCGAGCCGCGCGACTGGCTGTGGCGCGCGCTGACGCCGCAGCTGTTCCGCCGCGGCGGCCTTACCCGCGCCCTGAAGGCCGCGCTGCGCGCCGGGGTGAAGATCACCGACGAAGCCATGGCCATGGAGCGGCTGGGCCTGCGCCCCTGCCTGGTCGAAGGCAGCGAAGACAACATCAAGGTGACCACGCAGGGCGATCTTCCGCTCGCGGAGTTCATCCTCGGAAACATGGACTGACGGCCCACGGCCGCGGCAAAAGGAAAACACATGACCATTGATGTCCGGATCGGCCAAGGCTACGACGTGCACGCCTACGGCGACGGCGACCACGTGGTGCTGGGCGGCGTGCGCATCGCCCACGACTGCGGCGTGCTGGCCCACTCCGACGGCGACGTCGTCATCCATGCGCTGTGCGACGCGCTGCTGGGCGCGCTGGCGCTGGGCGACATCGGCGTGCATTTCCCGCCCACCGATGCGCGCTGGCAGGACGCCGACAGCCGCCTGTTCCTGCGCCACTGCGCGGCCCTGGTGGCCGAGCGCGGCTGGCGGCTGGGCAATGCCGACATCACGGTGGTGTGCGAGCGGCCGAAGGTGTCGCCGCATGCGGCGGCCATGCGCGCCAACCTCGCCGCCGACCTGGGCGTGTCGGTGGACGAGATCAGCGTGAAGGCCACCACGTCCGAGCGCCTGGGCTTCACCGGCCGCGGCGAAGGCCTGGCGGCGATGGCCGTGGCGCTGCTGGTGCGCGCGTGAGCACGCTGCCGCGCGCCCACGGCCAGGCCGTGCTGCAGGCGCGCTACCGGGTGGAGCCCGAGGACTTCCAGGTCGAGGAAATCGACGGCTTCGAACCGACCGGGCAGGGCGAGCACCTGCTGCTGACGATCGAGAAGCGCGGCATGAACACCTCGTTCGCCGCCAAGCGCATCGCCCGCTGGGCCGGCATCCCCGAGATGGGCGTGGGCTACGCGGGCATGAAGGACCGCCACGCCGTGACGCGCCAGCGCTTCTCGGTGCATTTCCCCAAGCGCATGGCGCCCGACCTCGAGGGCCTGGTGTCGGACGACCTGCGCGTGCTGGCGTCCACCTGGCACAACCGCAAGCTGCCGCGCGGCGCGCTCAAGGGCAACCGCTTCGTGCTGCGCCTGCGCGACGTGGTGGGCGACCACGCCGCCATCGAGGCGCGGCTGGAAGCGATTGCCGCGCACGGCCTGCCCAACTATTTCGGTAACCAGCGCTTCGGCCGCGAGGGCGACAACGTCGAGGCGGCGCGCCGCATGTTCGCCGGCCAGCGCGTGCATCGCGACCAGCGCTCGATCTACCTGTCGGCGGCGCGCTCGGAAATGTTCAACGCCGCGCTTGCTGCGCGAATTGCCCGCGGCGACTGGGCCACGGGCGGCGAGGGCGAAGTGTGGATGCTCGACGGCAGCCAGAGCGTGTTCGGCCCCGAGCCCGCCACCGACGAGATCCGCGCGCGTGCGGCCCGCCAGGACATCCATCCCACCGGCCCGATGTGGGGCCTGGGCGAACTGCGGCCGCAGGGCGACGTGCGCGCCGCCGAGGAAGCCGCGCTGGCGCCGTTCGAAGACCTTCGCGCCGGACTGGAGGCCGCCGGGCTGAAACAGGAGCGCCGCGCCCTGCGCGTGCGCGTGGCCGACCTGCGCTGGCAGTGGCCCGGGCCGGGCCAGCTGCTGCTGGAGTTCACCCTGCCGCCGGGCGCCTACGCCACCGGCCTGCTCGAGGCCCTGGGCGACGTGGCCGAGCCGGGCCGCGGCCCGCTGGCGGCGGCCGGGGCTGAAAACCCCGGCACTTGCAGCGACGAACCGGCGGAGTAGTCGGCCCCGGCCGGGCGACCGCACGGACTGGGCCGGGTCAGGCCGGTCCCCGTTCGCCGGGCCGCTTGCGGGCGAGCAGCACCAGGACCGCACCGGTGCCGCCCATCGCTTCGGGCGCGGACGCGAAGGCCAGCACGTCCGCGCGCTGGCGCAGCATGCGGTCGACCAGCGCCTTGAGCACCGAACCGCCGTCGACGGCGCGCGGCCCCTTGCCGTGGATGATGCGCACGCAGGCGTGGCCGCCCGCGCGCGACTGCGCCAGGAACTCGCGCAGCCAGCGCTCGGCGTCGTGCGCGCGCAGGGTGTGCAGGTCCAGCTCGCCGCCGATGCTGTAGTGGCCGCGCTTGAGCGCCTTGAGCACCTTCTCGGGCGTTTCGTCGCGGCGGTAGGACAGCGTCTCGGCGGCGTCGATCGTGGCCGCCAGGTAGGACGCGGTGCGCGACTGCACCAGCGCCAGCGCTTCGTCCCGGGCCTGCATGCGCGGCTCGGGCGCCGGCCGCGGGCGCTCGGGGGTGGCTGGCGGCGGCGCCATCTCGCGCACCTCGCCGATCGCCTCCCGGAAAAGGGCGGCGTCCTCGGGCGTGATCACGGGGGCTGGCGCGGCCGGCTTGCGTTTCATCGGCAAAGGTTAACCCGAGGCGCGGTGACGGCGGAGTGGCCGCGTGGGCGGGTGCATCCGTTATCATGTCCACTTTCCGCGGGACCACCGATGCGCGTACTGGTTAGCAATGATGATGGCGTCGAAGCCCCCGGCATCCGCGTCCTGGCCGACGGACTTCGGGCCGCCGGCCACGAGGTGACCGTGGTGGCGCCCGACCGCGACCGCTCCGGCGCCAGCAATTCGCTCACGCTCGACCAGCCCATCCGCGCCAAGGAAATCGGCGAGCGGGTCTGGCGCGTCGGCGGCACCCCCACCGACTGCGTGCACCTGGCCCTTACCGGCCTGCTGTCGGCCGACCCGGACATCGTGGTGTCGGGCATCAACAGCGCCGCCAACCTGGGCGACGACGTCATCTACTCGGGCACCGTGGCCGCCGCGATGGAAGGGCGCTTCCTGGGCCTGCCCGCCGTGGCCATGTCCCTGGTCACCAGCGAACAGTCCGGCCGCCACTACGACTCCGCCGCCCGCGCCGCGCTGGAAATCACCGCGCGCCTGCTGGTGGACCCGCTGCCGGCCGACACCATCCTCAACGTCAACGTGCCCGACCTGCCGTGGGACCAGCTGCGCGGCTACGAAGTCACGCGCCTGGGCCACCGCCACCGCGCCGAAGCCTGCATCGAACAGGTCGACCCGCGCGGCCGCCCGCTGTGGTGGATCGGCCCGGCCGGTCCCGAGCAGGACGCCGGCCCCGGCACCGACTTCCACGCGGTGCGCACCGGCTTCATCTCCATCACCCCGATCCATGTCGACCTCACGCGCTACCAGGCGCTGGAAAAGGTCGCCAGCTGGGTGGGTGGCCTCGGCGAAGGGCTCAAGCACCCCGCATGACGGCCCATTTCCACAGCCAGCCGGCCGCGCGCGGCCAGGGCATGACCTCGCAGCGCGCCCGCGACCGCATGATCGAACGCCTGCGCGCCGAGGGCGGCATCAGCGACGAGCGCGTGCTCACCGCCATGCGCACCGTGCCGCGCCACCTGTTCATCGACGAGGCGCTGGCCAGCCGCGCCTACGAAGACACCGCGCTGCCGATCGGCAACGGCCAGACCATTTCCCAGCCCTGGGTCGTGGCGCGCATGACGGCCGCGCTGATTGAAAACGGGATTCCGCAGCGGGTGCTGGAAGTGGGCACCGGCTCGGGCTACCAGGCCTCGGTGCTGGCCACGCTGGGCCTGGAAACCTACAGCGTCGAGCGCATCGAAGAACTGCTGCGCGTGGCGCGCCGCCGCTTCCGCAACCTCGGCCTGAACGTGCGCACGCGCCACGACGACGGCCGCGCCGGCTGGCCCGAGTACGCGCCCTTCGACGGCATCATCGTCACCGCCGGCGCCGCGGCGCTGGAAGCCTCGCTGTACGAACAGCTGCCCGAAGGCGGCACCCTGGTCGCGCCCATCGGCGCCTCGAACGGCCAGCGCCTGTTGCGCCTGCGCCGCATCGATGGCGCGCTGGTGCAGGAAGACCTGGGCGCCGTGGTGTTCGTGCCCTTGCTGCCCGGGACCCTCTGAATGCAGGTTTTCCGGCCGCTCTACGTCAAGGCGATGATCTGGTCGCGGCACCGGCACGCGCCGGCCATGCTGACCCTGCTCAGTTTCGTCGAGGCGATCTTCTTCCCGGTGCCGCCGGAAATGATGCTGGCGCCGATGTCCCTGGCCCAGCCCAAGCGCGCGCTGTGGTTCGCCACGCTGAGCCTGGCCGGCTCGATGATGGGCATGTTCATCGGCTACGCGCTGGGCTACTACGCCATCGAGATGGCGATGCCGCTGGTGGAGAAGCTGGGCTACCTGGAAGCGTTCGAAGGCATCAAGACGCAGGCCGCCGACAACGGCTTCCTGCTGCTGGTGATCGCCGGGTTCACGCCCATCCCCTTCAAGATCTTCACCATCGCCTCGGGCGCGGTGGGCATGCCGCTGCTGCCGTTCTTCCTGGGCGCGCTGATTGGTCGCGGCAAGCGCGTTTACCTGGTGGCCGGCGCCATCCGCCTGGGCGGCGCGCGCGCCGAGGCCGCGCTGCACAAGTACATTGAACCGGTGGGTTGGATCGCGCTGCTGCTGCTGGCCGGCGTGATCACCTGGCTGGTGATGAGGGGTGGCTCATGAAGAACTGGCAGCGGCTGGTGGTGCTGTGCGTGGTGGCGGTGCTGCTGGCGGCCTGCGGCAGTTCGCGCGTGGTCAAGCGCGAGGGCTCGCGCCCGTCGGCGCCTTCGCGCGCCATGGCTTCGGCGCCGCGCGACGGCGCGTACGTGGTGCGTGCCGGCGACACGCTGTACGGCATCGCCTTCCGCCACGGCCTGGACTACCGCGAAGTGGCCGGCTGGAACCGCATCCCGGCGCCGTACACCATCTACCCCGGCCAGCGGCTGCGCCTGGCCGCGGCGCGCACGGCGTCCGCGCCGCGCAACACCTCGCGCGGTTCGGTCACCGGCATGCCGGCGCCCACGCCGCTGACGCGCCCGGGCGCCGCGCCCGTGGTGTCGAACAGCTCCGGGCCGGCCCCGGTCACGCCGCTGCCGCCCGAAACCGGCCCGGCCCAGGCCGCGCCGCTGCCCGCCGTGCCCGCCCCTGCACCCACCAGCGCGCCCAGCACCGCGGCGCCCGTGGCCAGTACGCCCGTCGTGGTGCCCAGTGCACCGGTGGTGCCTGCGGCGGTGAGCGCCGGCGGCTGGCGCTGGCCCACCCAGGGCCAGCTGATCGGCCGCTTCTCGGCCGGTGATCCCAAGCGCCAGGGCATCGATATCGCCGGCACCGCCGGACAGGCCGTGGTCGCGGCCGCCGATGGCGTGGTGGTCTATTCGGGTGCGGGCCTGGTGGGCTACGGCGAGCTGATCATCGTCAAGCACAGCGACGAGTGGCTGTCGGCCTACGCCCACTCCCGCAAGCGCCTGGTCACCGAGGGCACGGCGGTGCGCGCCGGCCAGCCGATCGCCGAGCTGGGCCGCACCGGCACCAGCCGCGACATGCTGCACTTCGAGGTGCGCCGCAACGGCAAGCCCGTGGACCCGCTCACCGTCCTGCCCCCGCCTTAAGAACCTGGCAGCAGGAAGGCGGCGACGACCTTGCGGCCTTCGGTGGCCAGCACGTTGAACGTGCGGGCGGCGGCGCCGCTGTCCATCACTTCGATGCCGATGCCGCGCGTCAGCAGGGCGGCCATGGCCGCGGCCGAGGGGAACTTCTGCCGCGGGCCGGTACCCAGCAGCACCAGCGCGGGCTCGAGTTCGAGCGCGGCCAGCAGGTCTTCGGGCAGCAGGTCGGCGGCCGAGGTCGGGCGCCAGTCCTGGACGATGACGTTGGGGGTGAGCAGGAAGCTGCGGGTGAGGGTTTCCTGGTTCACCAGCACGCCGGCCTCGCTGATGCCGCGCAGCACGTAGATGAAGTCCGGGTTTTCCTGCGCCAGCTGCATGCGGCCGGGGCCTCAGGCCTTGGGCAGCACGATCAGCGGGTTGTCCTGGCTGCGGCGGTAGAGCACCGCGATGTTGCCGATGCGCGCCACCAGGGTGGCGTCGGCGCGCTCGCACAGCTCGGCGATCCAGAGGTCGCGCAGTTCGCGGTCGCCGGCGGCCACGCGCACCTTGATCAGCTCGTGGCGCTCGATGGCGTTGCCGGTTTCGGCCACCAGGCTGTCGGTGATGCCTTTCGCACCCACCAGGATCACCGGCTTGAGGTCATGGGCCAGGCCGCGCAGGTAGCGCTTCTGGGGGTTGCTGAGGGCGGCAGGCATGGCGTTCCGGGCTGGGCGGGGAGGGGCCGTAGGGTATCATGGCGGCCACTTTCGCCTTCACGGCCCCCGCCCACCATGGCCCGCAGCAAGAGCAGCCCCCGCTGGCTGAAGGAACACTTCGACGACCCCTTCGTGAAGAAGGCCCAGGCCGAAGGCATGCGCTCGCGCGCGGCCTACAAGCTCGAGGAGCTCATCGAAAAGGACCGCCTGCTCAAGCCCGGCATGGTGGTGGTGGACCTGGGCGCCGCCCCGGGCGGCTGGTCCCAGGTGGTGCGCCGGGACATGGGCGACCACGGCCGGGTGGTGGCGCTGGACATCCTGGAGATGCCTCCCATCGCCGGCGTCGAGTTCATTCACGGCGATTTCAGAGAGGACGGGCCATTGTCCCAGCTGGAGTCCCTGCTGGCCGGCAAACCGGTGGACCTTGTCCTTTCCGACATGGCCCCCAATATGACTGGCGTGGATACCGTGGACCAGGCCCGGGCGATGTACCTGTCCGAGCTGGCCCGCGATTTCGCGGACAACCACTTGAGGGTGGGCGGCAACTTCCTGATCAAGCTGTTCCAGGGCGTAGGTTTCGACGACTACGTCAAGGACCTCAGGACCCGCTACGACAAGGTGGTGGTTCGCAAGCCGGCGGCATCGCGCCGCCGGTCGAA
The DNA here is from genome assembly GCA_026398695.1 of Arenimonas sp. GTDB lineage: Bacteria > Pseudomonadota > Gammaproteobacteria > Xanthomonadales > Xanthomonadaceae > Arenimonas. The sequence goes on along the minus strand of JAPLSJ010000082.1, from coordinate 48,895 downwards.
TGAAGTCTATGCGCTGGCATTGGGCAAGCGCCGAGGAAAGAACTGATGAACGACCTGGCAAAGACCCTCCTGCTCTGGCTGATCGGCGCCGTCGTGCTGATGGCGCTGTTCAAGAGCTTCTCGGCGCCGGTCGGCGCGCCCACGGGCGAGCTGACCTACAACGAGTTCATCCAGGAGATCAAATCCGACCGCGTGGCCAAGGTCACCATCGATGCCAACAACATCGGCATCACGGGCGAGCGCAAGGACGGCAGCAAGTTCACCACGGCCAACCCCAGCGACACGCGCCTGGTGGACACGCTGTTCGAGAACGACGTGGTCACGGTCCAGGCCAAGCCGGAGGGCCGCTCGTGGGTGGCCGCCATCCTGTTCAACTTCCTGCCGGTCCTGCTGATCATCGGCTTCTTCTTCTACATGACCCGCCAGATGCAGCAGGGCGGCGGCAAGGGCGCCATGAGCTTCGGCAAGTCGCGCGCCAAGCTGCAGGGCGAAAACGACGTCAAGGTCACCCTGGCCGACGTCGCCGGCTGCGAGGAAGCCAAGGAAGAAGTGGGCGAGCTGGTCGAGTTCCTGCGCGATCCGGGCCGCTTCCAGAAGCTGGGCGGCAAGATCCCGCGCGGCGTGCTGATGGTCGGCCCGCCGGGCACCGGCAAGACCCTGCTGGCGCGCGCCATCGCCGGCGAGGCCAAGGTGCCGTTCTTCTCCATCTCCGGCTCGGACTTCGTCGAGATGTTCGTCGGCGTCGGCGCCAGCCGCGTACGCGACATGTTCGACCAGGCCAAGAAGCACGCGCCCTGCATCATCTTCATCGACGAAATCGACGCCGTCGGCCGCCATCGCGGCGCCGGCCTGGGCGGTGGCCACGACGAGCGCGAACAGACCCTCAACCAGCTGCTGGTCGAGATGGACGGCTTCGAGGGTGGTGAGGGCGTGATCGTCATCGCCGCCACCAACCGCCCCGACGTGCTGGACCCGGCGCTGCTGCGCCCGGGCCGCTTCGACCGCCAGGTCACCGTCGGCCTGCCCGACGTGCGCGGCCGCGAGCAGATCCTCAAGGTGCACATGCGCAAGGTGCCGCTGGACACCGACGTGGAGCCGATGACCATCGCCCGCGGCACGCCCGGCTTCTCCGGCGCCGACCTGGCCAACCTGGTCAACGAGGCGGCGCTGTTCGCCGCGCGCGAGAACGCCAAGACCGTGCGCATGGAGCACTTCGACCGCGCCCGCGACAAGATCCTGATGGGCACCGAGCGCCGCTCGATGATCATGAGCGAGGACGAGAAGAAGCTCACCGCCTACCACGAGGCGGGCCACGCCATCGTCGGCCGCGCCGTGCCCGAGCACGACCCGGTGTACAAGGTGACCATCATCCCGCGCGGCCGCGCGCTGGGCGTCACCATGTACCTGCCCGAGGGCGACAAGTACAGCTACAACCGCGTGCACATCGAATCGATGCTGTGCTCGCTGTACGGTGGCCGCGTGGCCGAGGAGCTGATCTTCGGCGCCGACAAGGTCACCACCGGTGCGTCCAATGACATCGAGCGCGCCACCAAGATGGCCCGCAACATGGCCACCAAGTGGGGCCTGAGCGACGAGCTGGGTCCGATTGCGTACGGCGAGGACGAGGACGAGGTGTTCCTCGGCCGCTCGGTCACCCAGCACAAGAGCGTTTCCGACGACACCGCGCGCAAGATCGACGCCGTCGGATTGGGCCAAGTCGGGCCGCATCTCGAAGGACGACCCGGGCACCGGCCCCGCCGCCGGTCCCATCGGCGGCCCGATGCCGCAGACCTGAGCCACGCCAGCAGGCCACCTGTGGGAGGGATTTCAGTCCCGATGCTTTCCGCGAAGGGCATCGGGACTGAAGTCCCTCCCACAATCCATTTTGGGGATACGCATGTTTGATTTGACGCCGCAGCTCGACTGCGCCGGCCGCGTGCTGAAGCTCGATCGCCCGCGGGTGATGGGCATCGTCAACGTCACGCCCGATTCGTTCTCCGACGGCGGCCACCACGACACCGTGGAGGCCGCCGTGGCCCATGGCCTGAAGCTGGCGGCTGAAGGCGCCGACCTGCTGGACGTGGGCGGCGAGTCCACCCGCCCGGGCGCCGACGCGGTGTCGCTGGAAGACGAGCTGGCGCGGGTCATCCCGGTGATCGAGCGCCTGGCGCGCGAAACCTCGCTGCCGATTTCGGTCGACACCTCCAAGCCCGAAGTGATGCGCGCGGCCGTGGCCGCCGGCGCCGGCATGATCAACGACGTCTACGCGCTGCGCCGCGAAGGCGCCCTGGACGCCGCCGCGTCGCTGGGCGTGCCGGTGGTGCTGATGCACATGCTGGGCGAGCCGCGCGGCATGCAGGACGCGCCGCAGTACGACGACGTGGTGGGCGACGTGCACCGCTTCCTGGCCGAGCGCCTGTTCGCCTGCGAGATGGCCGGCATCCCGAAGAAGAACCTCGTCGTGGACCCGGGCTTCGGCTTCGGCAAGACCCTGGACCACAACCTGCTGCTGCTGCGCCAGCTGGCGCGCCTGACCGACCTGGGCGTGCCGGTGCTGGCCGGGATCTCGCGCAAGCGCAGCCTGGGCGACATCACCGGCCGCGCCGTGGACGAGCGCGTGTCCGCTTCGGTGGCCGCCGCGGTGCTCGCGGCCGAATATGGCGCGCGCCTGGTGCGCGTGCACGACGTGGCCGCCACCGTGGATGCGATGAAGGTATGGGCCGCCGTCGCCGCCTTCCCCGCGCCCAAGGCCGTCGCCGCGAAACCTTCCATCCGCTGGCCCGACGACGAATAGCGCGCCACGGCCTGGTCATTCCTTGGCCAACCCCATTGACACCCGCGCCCCTGCTGGCTGGGCGCAATCGGTCCACAGGACTTCTCCCAGGCTTGTCCACAGGCGCTGTGGACTATCGGCCGGTGCTGGTCATTCCTTGTCCAAACCCGCTCCAGGCCACGCCAGGCCTGGCGCTCCGCATTCCATCCACAGGCTTTCCCCACTGGCTGTCCACAGGGGGTGTGGATAGCGGTTGCCGCCGACCTCGATCGCGATAAGCTTGCCGGGCCCCGACCACCCGCCGAGACGCCATGAGCCAGTTTTCGCCGCTGCACATCACCTTCGCGATCTACATCCTGGGCATGGTGGGCATTGGCTTCGCGGCCTGGTTCTACACCCGCAGCTTCGACGACTACATCCTGGGCGGCCGTTCGCTGGGCAGCTTCGTCACTGCGCTGTCGGCCGGCGCGTCGGACATGAGCGGCTGGCTGCTGCTGGGCCTGCCGGGCGCGCTGTACGTGGGCGGCGTGTCGGAAAGCTGGATCGCCATCGGCCTGGTGCTGGGCGCCTGGTTCAACTGGAGGTACGTGGCCGCGCCGCTGCGGCTTTACACCGAGCGCAGCAACAATGCGCTGACGCTGCCCGACTACTTCACCCATCGCTTCGAGGACAAGGGCAAGCTGCTGCGCATCTTCTCGGCGCTGGTGATCCTGGTGTTCTTCGCGGTGTACTGCGCCTCGGGCATCGTCACCGGCGCGCGCCTGTTCGAAAGCGTGTTCGGCATCCCGTACGCGCAGGCCATGTGGTACGGCGCGGCCGCCACCATCGTCTACACCTTCGTCGGCGGTTTCCTGGCCGTCAGCTGGACCGATACGGTGCAGGCCAGCCTGATGATCTTCGCGCTGATCCTCACGCCGGTGTTCGTGATCCTGGGCACTGGCGGCCCGGCCGAGAGCCTGGCGCTGGTGGAGCAGGTGAACCCGGCGAACCTCGACTTCTTCAAGGGTGCCAGCGTGGTCGGCATCATTTCGCTGCTGGCCTGGGGCCTGGGCTACGTGGGCCAGCCGCACATCCTGGCGCGCTTCATGGCGGCCAAGGACGTGCGCACGCTGCGCGGCGCGCGCCGCATCGGCATGACCTGGATGGTGCTGTGCCTGGTGGGCGCGATGGCCACCGGGTTCTTCGGCATCGCGTATTTCGCGGCCAACCCCGGCCAGGCCGCCGCGGTCACCGCCAACCCCGAGCGCGTGTTCATTGAACTCTCCACGCTGCTGTTCAATCCGTGGATCGCCGGCATCCTGCTCTCGGCCATCCTCGCGGCGGTGATGAGCACCCTGAGCTGCCAGCTGCTGGTGTGCTCGAGCGCCATCACCGAAGACTTCTACAAGGGTTTCCTGCGCCCGAAGGCCGGGCAGGGCGAACTGGTGTGGGTCGGCCGCTTCGCGGTGCTGGCGGTGGCGGTGCTGGCCATCTGGCTGGCGTCCAACCCCGACAGCCGCGTGCTGGGCCTGGTGAGCTACGCCTGGGCCGGCTTCGGTTCCGCCTTCGGGCCGGTGGTGGTGCTGTCGCTGTTCTGGAAGCGCATGACCCGCAACGGCGCGCTGGCCGGCATGGTCGTCGGTGCGTCCACCGTGATCGCCTGGGAAGTGTGGTTCTCGGCTGCGACGGGCCTGTATTCGATGGTGCCGGGCGTGCTGCTGGCGACGCTCGCCATCCTCCTGGTCACCCGCGTGGGCAAGCCGCCGTCGCCGGCGATGGAAGGCCTGTTCGACTCGGTGCAGGGCGAGCTGCGCCGCAGCGGCGCCTGAACCCGTGCGCGACCAGCGCCCCCTCGCCATCGCCCTGATGGGCCCGACGGCGTCGGGCAAGACCGCGCTGGCGGTGGAGTGGGCGCAGCAGCTGGGCACGGAAGTGATCAGCGTGGATTCGGCCCTGGTCTACCGCGGCCTGGACATCGGCGCCGCCAAGCCCGATGCCGCCACCCGCGCGCTGGCGCCGCACCACCTGGTGGACGTGCGCGACCCGCACGAGGTCTTCTCCGCCGCCGACTTCGCCCGCGAGGCGCTGCCGCCGATGCAGGCCCTGGCCGCGCGCGGCCGGGTGCCGCTGCTGGTGGGCGGCACCGGGCTGTATTTCACCGCGCTGCTGCGCGGGCTGTCCGACCTGCCCGAGGCCGACCCGGCGCTGCGCGCCGTCATCGCCGCGCAGGCCGCCGAGCGCGGCTGGCCGGCCCTGCACGCCGAGCTGGCCGCGGTGGACCCGGCCGCCGGCCAACGCATCAAGCCGCAGGACCAGCAGCGCATCACCCGCGCGCTGGAGGTGTTCCGCGCCACCGGGCGGCCGATCAGCCAGTGGCAGCAGGAAACGCCGCGGCACGTGTTCCCGTTCCGCGTGCTGCGCCTGGTGCTGGCGCCGGCCGACCGCGCCGTGCTGCACGAGCGCATCGCCCGGCGCTTCGACCAGATGCTGGCCGAGGGCTTCCTCGACGAAATGCACCGCCTGCGCGCCGACCCGCGCCTGCACCCGGACCTGCCGTCCATGCGGGCGGTGGGCTACCGGCAGGCCTGGCAGCACCTGGACGGCGACACCGACGCCGCCACCTTCCGGGAACAGGCCATCGCCGCCACGCGCCAGCTGGCCAAGCGCCAGGTCACCTGGCTGCGGGCCCAGGCCGACGCCCGCTGGTTCGACCCGGCCACCGACCGGGCTGAACTGGCCCAGGCCCTGCAGGGTTTCGTTACCCGCCGCTGACGGGCGGTGCTGGTAGACTCGTGGCATTCGCGGCCTCGGACCCTTTTGGCCGCAAATCGCGCCAGCTGGCGCGCCACAAAAAGAAAAACGGAGTCCATATGTCCAAAGGCCAATCCCTCCAGGATCCTTTCCTGAATGCACTGCGCCGCGAGCGCATCCCCGTCTCGATCTACCTGGTCAACGGCATCAAGCTGCAGGGCACCATCGAGAGCTTCGACCAGTTCGTCGTCCTGCTGCGCAACACCGTCAGCCAGATGGTCTACAAGCACGCCATCTCCACCGTGGTGCCTGCGCGCAACGTGCGCGTCGGCCCGGGCGGCGGCACGGCCGGTTCCGGCGGTGACGAAGACGAGGCGGGCCAGGACGATTGACCGTCCCGTGCTGAGGTCCCGCGATGTTTGAGCGCGCCCGCAAGGGTGAACGCGCCCTGCTGATCCAGCCGTATGCGCCGGGCCAGCAGGACCCGGCGCTGCTGGAGGAATTCTCCGAACTGGCGCGCTCCGCCGGCGCCACCGTGGTGGGCACCCTCACCGCGCGCGTGGAGAAGCCCAACGCCGCCTATTACATCGGCACCGGCAAGCTCGACGAGGCGATGGCGGCCTGCGAAGCCACCGGCGCCGACCTGGTGCTGGTGAACCACCTGCTGACCCCGGGCCAGGAGCGCAACCTCGAGAAGGTGCTCAAGCGCCGCGTCGTCGACCGCACCGGCCTGATCCTGGACATCTTCGCCCAGCGTGCGGCCACGCACGAAGGCAAGCTGCAGGTCGAGCTGGCCCAGCTCAAGCACTGGGCCACGCGCCTGGTGCGCGGCTGGACCCACCTCGAGCGCCAGCGCGGCGGTTCGATCGGCCTGCGCGGCCCCGGCGAAACCCAGCTCGAGCTCGACAAGCGCATGCTGCAAAAGCGCCTGGAATCACTGCAGGCGCGCCTGGAAAAAGTGGAAGTGCAGCGCACCCAAATGCGCCGCGCCCGCATCCGCAACGAAGTGCCGCGCGTGGCCCTGGTGGGCTACACCAACGCCGGCAAGTCCACCCTGTTCAACGCGCTCACCGGCTCGGGCGTGTACGCCGACGACCGCCTGTTCGCCACGCTCGACCCCACCGTGCGCCGCGTCGACGGCGTGGCGCCGCTGGTGCTGTCGGACACCGTGGGCTTCGTGCGCGACCTGCCGCACGAGCTGGTGGCGGCCTTCCGGTCCACGCTGGCCGAAGCCCGCGAGGCCGACCTGCTGCTGCACGTGATCGACGCCGCCGACGAACTGCGCGACGAGCGCATCGGCCAGGTGGACAAGGTGCTGGAGGAAATCGGCGCCGGCGACATCCCGCAGGTGCTGGTGTTCAACAAGATCGACCGCATCGAGGGCGCCGTGCCGCGCCACGACCCCGAAATCGAAGGCCGCGAGCGCATCTGGCTGTCGGCCCGGGACGGGCAGGGCGTGGACCTGCTGCGCACGCTGCTGGCCAACCGCTTCGTCGACCGCCGCCTGAAGGCCGAGCTGCGCCTGGGCCCCGACCAGGGCCGCCTGCGGGCGCGCCTGCACGAAATGGGGGCCATCACGTCCGAGCAGGTGGACGAAACCGGCTGGGTCCTGCAGCTGGACCTGCCGCTGGCCGCCGCCGAACGGCTGGCCGACGAGCCGGGCGGGCATTTGCTTCACGCCCTCTTGCTTGTGGCCCCCGGCGCCCCTACCTACAATCCCGACACTGACTAAAGCGCCCCTCCGGCCCTGGCCCCTGCCAGAACGCCGGCACGGAGTGCGCGACGGAGCAAGCATGGCCTGGAACCAGCCTGGAAAAGGCAACCAAGATCCCTGGAAGGGCAAAGACCCCGGCAACGAGGTGGACGCCTTCGTGAACCGCCTCAAGGGCATGTTCGGCGGCGGCGGCAACGGCGCCGGCGGCCGCGGCCCGCAGGCGGCCGGCAACTTCAATCCGCTGCCATGGATACTGGCCCTGGTGGGTGTCTGGCTGGTGTTCAACAGCTTCAAGCTGATGGACGAACGCGAGCGCGGCGTGGTGCTGCGCTTCGGTGAGTTCAACCGCATCATGACCCCGGGCCCGAACTTCAAGTGGCCCTGGCCGATCGAGTCGGTGTTCGTGGTGGACGCCACCCAGGTGCTGACGCTGAGCGACCAGGTGCGCGTGCTGACCAAGGACGAGAACATCGTCGACATCAAGTTCAACGCCCAGTACACCAAGTCCGATCCGCGCCTGTTCCTGTTCGGCTCGCGCGATCCCGAGGCCACGCTGCAGCAGGCCGCCGAAGGCGCGGTCCGCGAGGCCGTGGGCCAGAGCACGATGGACACGGTGCTGTTCGAGCGCGCCGAGCTGGTGGTGATGGCGCGCCAGCGCCTGCAGCAGTCGCTCAACGACTACCAGACCGGCCTGGTCCTCACCGAGTTCAACCTTCCCGACGCCCGCCCGCCGGAAGAAGTGAAGCCGGCCTTCGACGACGCGATCAGCGCCCGCGAGGACAAGAACCGCATCGAGAGCGAGGCCAAGGCTTACGCCAGCAAAATCGTGCCCGAGGCCCGCGGTACCGCCGCCGCCGTGCGCACGCAGGCCGAAGGTTATCGGGCTTCGGTCATCGCCCGCGCCGAGGGTGACACCGAGCGCTTCCGCCTGCTCGCCGACGAATACCGCAAGGCCCCGGAAGTGACGCGCAAGCGCCTGTACCTGGAAACCATGCAGACGGTGCTGTCGGCCAACCAGAAGGTGATGTCGGGCGACGGCAACATTCTGTACCTGCCCGTCGGCGGCACGCCGGCCGGCAGCAGTGCGCCGGCCGAAGCCCCCGTGCTGCGCCTGCCCGCCACCCAGGCGGCCGGCCCCGAACCCACCACAGCCCCCGCCGAGCGCCCGCGCGCCGACGGCCGACCGGGAGGACGCTGACATGCTGCGCGGTTACCCACTGATCATCCTCCTCGCCGTGGCGGGCCTGCTCGGCGCCATGGGTTCGGTCTTCATCGTCAACGAAGGCCAGACCGCTCTCGTGCTGAACCTGGGCAAGGTGGTGCGCAGCGACATCAAGCCGGGCCTGCACTTCAAGTGGCCGCTGGTGGAAGAGGTGCGCAAGTTCGACCAGCGCATCCTCACCCTCGACGATGCCCCCGAGCGCTACCTCACCTCGGAAAAGAAGGACGTCAGCGTCGACTTCTTCGTGAAGTGGCGCATCAGCGACGTGTCCACCTTCTACCGGGCCGCCAGCGGCGGCAACGAGGAAGCGGCCAAGCAGCGCCTCACGCCGATCATCAAGGACGCCCTGCGCAACCAGATCAACCGCCTGAGCCTGCAGGAAGTGGTGTCCGGTGGTCGCGTGGACCTCACCGCGCGCCTGCTGACCGAAACCAAGGGCGGTGCGGCCACGTTGGGCATTGAGATCGTCGACATCCGCATCAAGCGCATCAACCTGCCCGAGGACAGCACCATCCTGGACTCGGTGTTCGAGCGCATGCGCGCCGAGCGCACGCGCGTGGCCAACCAGCTGCGCGCCGAGGGTTCGGAAGGGTCCGACGAGATCCGCTCCGAGGCCGAGCGCGAGCGGCAGGTGATCCTGGCCGAAGCCGAGCGCGACGCCCAGCGCCTGCGCGGTGCCGGCGACGCCAAGGCGGCCGAACTGGCCGCGGCCGCCTACGGCCAGGATGCGGAGTTCTATGCCTTCTACCGCAGCCTGGAGGCCTACCGGAACGCGATGGCAGACGGCCGCACCACCCTGGTGCTGGACCCGGATTCGGAGTTCCTGCAGTACTTCGGCACCGAGAAGCGCTGATCCTGTGCGCCGGCCCCCGCGGGGGCCGGTTCCGGGGTAGCCCCGGCCGGACAAAACGAGGATAATTTCGAAAAGCCGGGGCGACCTCCGGCTTTTTGCATGTCTGGGCCCCGGAAAGGGCCCGGCGCCCGTCGCCCCAACCTTCCAAATTATTCCGGAGTCAGGTCATGGGTCAGTCGGTAGTGGTGCTGGGCGCGCAGTGGGGCGACGAGGGCAAGGGCAAGATCGTCGACCTGCTCACCGAGGAAATCGGCGCCGTCGTGCGCTTCCAGGGCGGCCACAACGCCGGCCACACCCTGGTGATCAACGGCAAGAAGACCGTGCTGCACCTGATTCCCTCGGGCATCCTGCGCGAAGACGCGCTGTGCCTGATCGGCAACGGCGTGGTGCTGTCGCCGGCCGCGCTGAAGAAGGAAATCGCCGAGCTCGAGGCCAACGGCGTCGAAGTGCGTTCGCGCCTGAAGATCAGCCCGGCCACGCCGCTGATCATGCCGTACCACATTGCGCTCGATCAGGCCCGCGAGAAGGCCGCCGGCGGCGCCGCCATCGGCACCACCGGACGCGGCATCGGCCCGGCCTACGAAGACAAGGTGGCGCGCCGCGGCATCCGCGTGGCCGACCTGAGCTACCCGAAGGAACTGGCCGAAAAGCTGCGCACCACGATGGATTACCACAACTTCGTGCTGACGAAGTACCTGGGCGTGGAAGCGGTGGATTTCCAGAAGACGCTGGACGAAGCGCTGGAATTCGGTGCCTACGTGGAGCCGATGAAGGCCGACGTGGCCGGCATCCTCCATGACCTGCGCAAGCAGGGCAAGCGCGTGATGTTCGAGGGCGCGCAGGGCTCGCTGCTCGACATCGACCACGGCACCTATCCCTACGTCACCTCGTCCAACACCACGGTGGGCGGCGCAATGGCCGGCACCGGCGTGGGCGCCGACGCCATCGACTACGTGCTGGGCATCGCCAAGGCCTACGCCACGCGCGTGGGCGGCGGCCCGTTCCCGACCGAGCTCAAGGACGAAACCGGCGAACTGATCCGCCAGAAGGGCGCCGAGTTCGGCGCCACCACCGGCCGTCCGCGCCGCTGCGGCTGGATCGACATCGTCGCGCTCAAGCGCGCGGTGGCCATCAACGGCATTTCGGGCCTGTGCATCACCAAGCTCGACATCCTGGACGGCATGCCCAGCCTCAAGATGTGCATCGCCTACCAGTACCGCGGCAAGCGCACCGAATACGCGCCGCTGGACGCCGCCGGCTGGGACGAGTGCGAGCCGGTGTACCTGGAGTTCCCGGGCTGGCAGGAAACCACCGCCGGCATCACCGAATGGGACAAGCTGCCGCCCGCCGCCCGCGCCTACCTGCGCGCGCTGGAAGAGCTGGTGGGCTGCCCGCTGGCCATCGTGTCCACCGGCCCGGGTCGCGAAGCGACCATGGTGCTGCAGGACCCGTTCGCCTGAGCCAAGCGCGGCGCCTTCGTGGCGCCGCATCCGGGCAGGGCGTGAGCCTGGCGGCCGTGCGGCCGCCGCGCGTCAGGACTGCGGCGGGCTGAACTGCTTGGCCTGCTCGGACATGCGGCGGCGCTGCGCCACGGTCATGCAGACGTTGCGGCGGAAGTTGCTGCCGATTTCCTTTTCGCGCTTGCAGACCAGGCGGCTGTCGGCGTGCGCGGTCCTGAGGATGCCGTTCACTTCGTCCTGCTGGGCGAGCAGGGACTTGCGGTCGGCGTCTGGAAGCGCGGCCAGCGAGCCGGCGCCTTCGAGCCGGCCGGCCATGGCGTCAAGCGCGTCGCGCAACTGCTTGCGGTCGGCGGCACGAAGTTCGACGTAGTCGTCTGCGTCCTTGATGGCGCCTTCGATCACCACGCGCTGCTCGGCCAGGCTGGCCGTGGTGGCGTCGGTGGCGAGCTCCAGGCGGGCCGGGTCGTCGCGCTTGGCCAGCGCCGTGCCGCTGAACACCACGAGGGCGAGGGCGAGCAGGCGGAGCTTGGAATTGCCGAGGGCCATGGCGACGTCCGTATCAAAGGGAGCCCGCATCCTAGGTGCCGCGGTCGCGCAGCGTCAATCGCGCGGGTGCGCCATGTCGTAGCCCAGGAGCTGCGCGTGTTCGCCCAGCGTGCGCAGGAAGGGCTGCAGCGGCGTGCGATAGCGCTCCCAGTGCGGCACGGTGCGGCGCGCCGCGAAGGCGGGGTTGCGCAGCGTGGCGTTCGCGGGTGCGTCGGCCGTCGAGGCCTCCAGGAGCGCCGGGTCCCAGTCGATGCCCAGGAAGCGGCAGGTTTCGGCCAGTGCGGTCCTGGGCGCCGTGGCGACCTCTTCGCGGCGCAGCTCGGCCACCGCAAGCGAAAGCCGCGGCTGCAGCTTGTGCCACAGCGCCAGCGTGGCGTCGTAAAGGCGCACGGCGCCGGCCAGGGTGTGGAAGTTCGCCGCATCGTCGCCAGGCGCCGCGTGCATGAAGTTGTCGAGCACCGCGTCGCAGGGATGGCGCAGCGACAGCAGCAGCCGCGCCTTCGGGAACAGCGCCTGCACCAGGCCGGCGTGCACCAGCCGCAGCGGTGACTGGTCGAGCACCAGGCGCCCGGCCTGCGCGCCTTCGCGGGCCAGCGCGAGGCGGTACATGCGCCGCAGCGCCAGCCGGTCGCTGCGGTCCAGTCGGGCGATGGACGACGGATACCCGCCGGGCAATCCCTTGAGCGTGGTCACCATCGTTTCCAGCGTGTTGCGCTCGCGCAGCAGCGACACGCCGGGGTGCGCGGCCATCACCTGCTCGAACTGCGGGTGCTCCGAGCGCGGGAAGCCAACCACGAAGCACAGGTCGGCGCCCTGGTCGCCGTCGCCGTCGTCCACGCCGTCCAGGCCGGGCGCGCCGGCGTCCAGCCAGCTGTCGATGGCGTGCAGGTCGTGGAAGATCGCGTCGGGCTGGCTGCCGCGCCAGCGGCTGGCTTCGGCGGCCAGCGCGTTGCCCTGTACGAAGGCGTCGAAGGCTGCGTCGCATCGGGAGTTGCGGTCGAGAACCCGGCCCAGTTCGTGGAAATAGCGCTCGCGCACCGGTGTCGGCAGGGCGGCCGGTTCGATGCGGCGCAGCCGCGTTTCCGCACCCAGGCCGTCGCCGCGCAGGCGCTCACGCCGCGCCGCTTCGATATTGAGGTCGGGGTGGCCTGGCGCGAAGGTCAGTCCCGCCGAGAGGGCTGCTTCGGCTGCGGCGTCGTCGCCGTTGTCCGCATGCAGCGCGTGGAGCTGGGCCCAGGCGTCGGCATCGCTGGGGCGAAGTGCAAGCGCTTTGTCCAGCGACGCACGTGCGCCCACCGTATCGCCCTGCTCGCGCAGGATCGCGCCCAGGTAATAGTGGGCCCACTGGTGCCCGGGAACCAGTTCCAGGGCGCGCTCCATGCGCTGGCGGGCCTTGCCCAGCTTGCCGGTCAACTGCAGGCACAGGCCGGCATTCACCATGGCCTCGACGTCGTCCCGGTCGCGCGCCAGCAAAGCTTCGAAACACTCCAGCGCGCGCACCGGCTGGCCCTGTTCGAACAGCGTGATGCCCAGGTTCAGGCGCGCCGAACGGTAGCCAGGGGAAATGGCCAGCGCCTGCTCCAGCGCCTCGCAGGCGCGCTCGAGCTGGTTGGCTGCGCGCAGCGAATGGGCCAGGTTGTGCCAAGCCTCGGGGTAGCGAGGGTCGGCATGCACGGCGCGTTCGAACTCGGCCTGCGCCGCCCGGAACTGGCCCAGGTTGTGCAGGGCGCGCGCCAGGTGGTTGTGCGCCGGGGCGTGCGCCGGTGCCAGCGCCAGCGCCTGGCGGCAGGCGGAGATGGCGCCTGCGTAATCGCCCGCCAGGTGCCTCTCGACCGCATCCGACACCAGGCTGCGCGGGTCGCCCGGGCGGCGGGGGGCGTGCTTGAGCAAGGCCAGCGCCTGCTGGTTCCGGCGCTCGCCGACCAGCATCTCGCGTGCGCGCTCGCTGCAGACGGGATCTTCCGGGAAGGCGCAAAGCGCGGCCAGCGCGCCTTCGGCGTTGCCGGCGCGCAGCCGCAGCCAGGCCAGGTGCCAGGCGGCGGTGGCGTCGTTGTCCTGGCGGGCGAGGTGTTCCAGCAGGGTGTCGGCCTGGTCGGGCTTGCCGTCGGCGGCCAGCGTCAGCGCATGGTCGATGCGGTTGGGATCGGAGGGCATCGTGGGTGTCCGTGGGGGCCGCCAGCCCTGATTGTAGGCCTTGGCTGCACCGGGGCAGGCCAAGCCCGGAAACAAGAAAGGCCCGCCGAAGCGGGCCTTTCAATGATTGGTGCCCAGGAGAGGACTCGAACCTCCACGGTTTTACCCGCTAGTACCTGAAACTAGTGCGTCTACCAATTCCGCCACCTGGGCAGGTGCTTCCTGCGCGAACGCCGGGAAGCCGCATAAGTTAATGGCGACCGACCGTCTTGTCAACGCCTGCGCTTGCATCGGCCGGCCGGACGCGGCCGCGGGTGTACCATGGCGAACATGACCCAACCTCCCAAGAAGCGTGGCACCGGCGGCAAACTGCCGCCGTGGATGCCAGAAAGCGCACGTACCGCCAGCCCGGCCTCGCCGGCTGGTCCCTCGAAGTCCAAATCCAAGTCCGGCCCGAAGGCCGGCGCAAAGTCCGGACCCAAGTCCGGCCCCAAGCCCGGCGGCAAGCCGGGGTTCGCCGGTGCCGGCCGCCCGGGCAAGCCGCCGCGTGGCCCGCGCCCCGGCGGCGCGGATCCGCACGCCGCCCGCGAAGCGCGCAAGTATGAACAGCCCATCACCAGCCGCGAGGCCATCAGCGACTTCATCAGCGACAGCGACGGCCCGCTGACCGCCGAAGACATCGCCAAGGCGCTCGAACTCACCGCGCCCGACCGCTTCGAAGCGCTCACCCGCCGCCTGGCCGCGATGGTGCGCGACGGCCAGCTGCTGATGAACCGCCGCGGCGGCTACGCCACGGCCAAGAAGCTCGACCTGATCGCCGGCACCGTCATCGCCAACCCCGACGGCTTCGGCTTCCTGAAGGCCGAGGACGGCGGCGAAGACCTGTTCCTGCCGCCGGGCGAAATGCGCAAGGCGCTGCACGGCGACCGCGTGCTGGCCAGCGTCACCAGCATCGACCGCCGCGGCCGCCGCGAAGGCGCCATCGTCGAAGTGCTCGAGCACCGCCTCACGCGCCTCACCGGCCGCTACAGCGAGCGCTCGCGCATCGGCATGGTGGTCCCCGACGACCGCCGCGTGCTCACCGAAGTGCTGATCCCGCCGGAAGACCGCAACGAGGCCCGCGAGGGCCAGCTGGTGGTGGTGGAAGTCACCGCGCCGCCCGAGAACGGCCGCCCGCCGATCGGCCGCATCCTGCTGGTGCTGGGCGACAAGCTCACGCCGTCGCTGGTGGTGGAAGCGGCCATCCACGGCCATGACCTGCCGCACGTGTTCCCGCGCGAGGCGCTGGCCGAGGCCGCGCTGGTGCCCGTGGACGTGCCGGCGTCGGAAATCGTCGACCGCGTGGACCTGCGCAAGGTGCCGCTGGTGACGATCGACGGCGAGGACGCCAAGGACTTCGACGACGCCGTCTGGTGCGAACCCAACGCCAACGGCTTCCGCCTGATCGTGGCCATCGCCGACGTGTCGCACTACGTGCGGCCCGGCACGGCGCTGGACGACGAGGCCATCAAGCGCGCCACGTCGGTCTACTTCCCCGGCTTCGTGGTGCCGATGCTGCCCGAGAGCCTGTCCAACGGCATCTGCTCGCTGATGCCCAAGGTCGAGCGCATGTGCTTCGCCTGCGAGATGCAGGTGGACTTCGAGGGCAACGTCACCGCCTCGCGCTTCTACGAGGCGGTGATGAACTCGCACGCGCGCCTCACCTACACCCAGGTGTGGAAGGCCGTGGGCGAAGCCGATACCGAGGCCGGCGCCGAAGCCATCGCCCAGGTCGGTTCGCTGATGCCGCAGGTCCAGCGCCTGCACCAGCTGTACAAGGTGCTGTCGAAGGCGCGCACGCGCCGCGGCGCCATCGAGTTCGAATCCAGCGAAGTGCGCTTCGTGCTCGACAACAGCGGCGAGGTCATCCAGGCCGGCATGCTCGAGCGCAACGACGCCCACAAGCTGATCGAGGAATGCATGATCGCGGCGAACGTGGAGGCGGCGAAGTTCGTCACCGAACGCCAGGTGCCGGCACCGTTCCGCGTGCACCCGCGGCCGCCGGAAGCCAAGTACGCCGACCTGCTGGAGTACCTGGCCGAGTTCGGCCTGAGCCTGCCGCCGTGGAGCAAGGTCCAGCCCAAGGACTTCACCAACCTGCTGCGCAAGATCCGCGTGCGCCCCGACGCGCCGCTGCTCGAGACGGTGCTGCTGCGCTCGCAGAGCCTGGCCGTGTACCAGACCGAGAACCTGGGCCACTTCGGCCTGGCGCTGGCGGCCTATGGCCACTTCACCTCGCCGATCCGCCGCTACCCCGACCTGCTGCTGCACCGGTCGATCAAGCACGCGCTGCTGTCGGGCGACCCGGACGGCTACCGCTACACGCTCAAGGAAATGTCGGCGCTGGCGCTGCACTGCTCGGCGATGGAGCGTCGCGCCGACGAGGTCGAGCGCGAGGTGGACGAGCGCTACCGCGGTGCGTGGATGGAAAAGCACGTCGGCGACGAGTTCGACGGCGTCATCAGCGGCGTCACCAACTTCGGCCTGTTCGTGGAGCTGGCCGGTTCGAAGGTGAACGGCCTGGTGCACGTCACCCAGCTGCCGCACGACTTCTACCACTTCGACCCGCTGCGCCGCTCGCTCGCGGGCGAGCGCCAGGGCCTGAAATTCCGCCTCGGCGACCCGGTGCGGGTGCTGGTGCTCAAGGCCAGCGTCGAGGACAAGCGCATTGATTTCAAGCTGGTGGTGCCCGACGGCGCCCCGAAGAAAAAGAAGAAGGCCTGACCCACGCCATGAGCAAGAAAGACAACTGGATCGCCGGCATCAACGCCGTGGCCTCGGCGCTCGAGCACGACGTCGAGCACGTGCGCGAGGTGCTGATCGAGGCGGGCGGCAAGAATGCGCGCCTCACCGAGATCGAGGAAACCGCGCGCCGCCGCGACATCTCCGTGCGCCGCATCCCGCTGCTGTCGCTGGAAGGCATCGTCGGCGCGATGCGCCACCAGGGCGTGATCGCGCGCTACGAAGCGGCCAAGCCCACCGAAGAGAAGGACCTGCCCGGGCTGGTGGAAGCCGCCGAAGGCAAGGCCCTGGTGCTGGTGCTCGACGGCGTGCAGGACCCGCACAACCTCGGCGCCTGCCTGCGCAGCGCCGCCGCCGCCGGCGTCACCGCGGTGGTGATTCCCAAGGACAAGGCCGCGCCGATCAATGCCACGGTGCGCAAGACCTCGGCCGGCGCCGCCGACCGCATCCCGGTGGTCAGCGTCACCAACCTGGCGCGCACGCTGCGCGCGCTGCAGGAAATGGGCGTGTGGATCTACGGCCTCGACGGCGCCGCCACCCAGGCCATCCACGCCATCGACTTCACCGGCAACGTAGCCATCGTGATGGGCGGCGAAGGCGAGGGCATGCGCCGCCTCACCCGTGAGCACTGCGACGGCCTGGTCAGGATCCCGATGCCAGGCGAGATGGAAAGCCTCAACGTCTCGGTCGCCACGGGCGTGGCGCTGTTCGAAGTGGTGCGCCAGCGCGGAGCGAAGGCATGAGCCTGCAGTGGTTCGATTTCGTGGGCCTGGCCGGCGTGGCCTTCGTGCTGGGCTCGTTCTACCTGCTGCAGGCCGGCAAGCTGGCCAGCGACGCCATCGGCTACCAGCTGGCGAACCTGTTCGGCGCCATCTTTTTCCTGATTTCCATCTTCGGGCCGTCGCCGGATTTCCGCGACGTGATTTCCGTCACCATCATGCAGTTCGCGTGGATCGCGATCAGCCTGTACGGCATGTGGCGCGGCATCAAGATGCGCGCCGCCGCGTTCCGCAACCGCAAGAACCCGCCCTCAGTCTAAGGATGGAACCTGTGGGAGGGACTTCAGTCCCGACGCCCTTCGCCAGGAAGCGTCGGGACTGAAGTCCCTCCCACAGTGGCAGCGGTCAGGGCAGCGTGGCGGCCCAGTCCTCGTCGCTGCCTTCGTTGATGCCTTCGAACAGGAAGGTGCTCAGGTAGCGCTCGCCGGTGTCGGCGATCATGGCCAGCACCACGCTGCCGGGCTCCAGGGCTTTCGCCACTTCCAGCGCCGCCGCGAAGCTGCCGCCGCCGGAGATGCCGCAGAAGATGCCTTCCTTCATCGCCAGCTCGCGCGCCGTGTCGCGCGCCTGCACGTCGGTGACCGGCACGATCCGGTCGTACACGTCGCGGTTGAGCACGTCGGGAATGAAGTCGGGCGACCAGCCCTGGATCTTGTGCGGGGCCCAGGGCTTGCCCGACAGCAGCGCGGCACCGTCGGGTTCGGTTACCGCGATCTTGATGTCCGGGCGCGCCAGCTTCAGCATTTCGCCCGCGCCGGTGATGGTGCCGCCGGTGCCGTAGCCGGCCACGAACCAGTCCAGCCGCCTGGCGGCGAAATCGCGCAGTATTTCCGGGCCGGTGGTGCTGCGGTGGTAGGCCGGGTTGGCCTCGTTCTCGAACTGCCGCGCCAGGAATCCGCCGTGCCGGGCCGCGAACTCCTGCGCGCGCTTGACCATGCCGCTGCCGCGCTCGGCCGCCGGCGTCAGGATCACCTTCGCGCCCAGGGCGCGCATCAGCTTGCGACGCTCGACCGAGAAGGTCTCGGTCATGAAGGCCACGAAGGGATAGCCGCGCGCCGCGCACACCATCGCCAGCGCGATGCCGGTGTTGCCCGACGTGGCCTCGACCACCATCTGGCCGGGCTTGAGCGTGCCGCGCTGCTCGGCGTCCAGGATGATCGCCAGCGCCAGGCGGTCCTTCACCGACGACATCGGGTTGAAGTACTCGAGCTTGGCGTACATCGCCACGCCCGGCGGGGCGAGGCGGTTGATGCGGACGATCGGCGTGTCGCCGACGGTGCCCAGGATGCTGTCGTGGATCATGGCGTGCCCTTGAGGGTGGGGGCGGCGGTCAATCCTCGTGCGCGGCCGTGAGGTCGTTCTCGGAGAACTGGCGCCAACGGTTGAGCACCGCGCAGAACAGCTGCGCGGTGCGCTCGGTGTCGTACACGGCCGAATGGGCCTGGTCGCCGTCCCAGGGCAGGCCGGCGGCCTGCACGGCACGGCTCAGCACCGTCTGCCCGTAGGCCATGCCGGCCAGCGTGACGGTGTCGAAGGTGCTGAAGGGATGGAACGGATTGCGCTTGTGCCCCACGCGCGCCACGGCCGCATTGAGGAAGCCCAGGTCGAAGTGGGCGTTGTGCCCCACCAGGATGGCGCGCTGGCAGCCGTTGCGCTTGGCCGCGGCGCGGATGGGCGCAAAGATGTGGTCGAGCGCCGCACGCTCGCCGATGGCGCCGCGCAGCGCCGAATCGAGCCGGATGCCGGTGATCTCGAGCGAGCGCGGGTCGATCTCGGAACCCTCGAAGGGTTCGACGTGGGCGCTGACGGTTTCGCCCAGCACGTAGAAGCCGTCGCCGTCGAGCTCGATCGGCACCGCGGCGATTTCCAGCAGGGCGTGGCGGGTGCAGTCGAAGCCGCCGGTTTCCACGTCCACCACCACGGGCAGGAAGCCGCGGAAGCGCTGCGACATGCGCGGCAGGGAGGTTGATTCCATGCCTCGCAGGATAGCAGAGGGTCAGGCCAGCAGCAGGCGATCCGCCGCCAGCAGCACGGCGCCGACGACCACCAGGCCCAGGCCCAGCGTCGGCAGCAGCAGGGCCAGCGGCGCGCCCACCACCAGCAGGGCCAGGCCCCAGGCCGCCACGTCCTGCACGCCGCGCGCCTGGCTGTCGCCGGTGCCGGCCCAGCGCGACAGCAGCGCATCGAGGCTGAACTTGCCCGCGCCGTGGAAGATCAGCGGCAGCAGCATCACGGCGAAGATCAGCGGCAGCTTGAAGTTGCCAAAGCCCTTGTCGCTGATGGCGTAGCCCATCGCCAGATCCTGCAGGGTCTGCCAGTCCATCGGCCAGTGCACCGACGCCGTGGCCACCATGGTCAGCACGAACAGGTTGAAGGCGAACAAGCGCGTGCCCAGCCCGAGCAGCAGCGCCACGGCGCCGCCCAGTTCAAACCAGGTGGCGAGGGTCCAGCTGATGTCGGGCGGCACCACGTTGAACGGGAAGGGGAAGTCGGACTGGATGCTGGCGAACCAGTTTTCGCCGCGGTACTTCTCGATGCCGGCCTCCCAGAATTCCCAGGCCAGCAACAGGCGCAGGCCCAGCGGGGCCAGCCAGGCGCCGACGCCGTCCAGCCGTTCGGTGAGCGCCGTCCAGCGCTCGCTCAGGGTGTTTCGCATGGATGACTCCGTCAGGAAAGGCGGGTGCCGAGGATGACGCCGCTGGCCAGGAACTGCCGCAGCATGTCGTGGCCGAGCGCCACGAAGGCCTCGGGGTCGGGCGCGGCGGCTTCGGTGGCCAGGGCCAGCAGCTGCTCGCGGCCCGTCAGGTCGGGTTCGTCCGACAGCCGCTGCAGCAGCCGGAAGCTCAGCGCGCTGAGTTCGTTGAAGCGCACCTTGAACGCGGCATCGCGCTGCACCAGCAGGAAAGTGGCGGTGGCCGGCGCCTGGTCGGGCTGGAAGTCCGGCGACAGCCGATGCACCGGCCAGGCGTAGGCCAGCGGCCAGGCCAGCGGCGAAGGCACCGGCACGCCCGCAAGAAGGTCGCCGCCGGCGTCGTGCGGCGCGTCGGCCAGGCTGGCTTCGCTCAGGTCCAGCGCGAGCTCGACCCATTCGTAGTGCGCCAGTTCGAGCAGCCAGGGCTTGTCGCCGCGGCCGGCCTCGGCGCGCGCCTGCAGGTACTGGATGAACTCGCGCGGCAGCTCGGGGAACAGCGGCGTGGCGCAGCGGTGCTCGCGGTAGAAGTCGCGCACGAGCGCGTGCCAGCCGTCGTCGCCCAGAAGCCTGCGGATGACCGGGAAGTTGCCCGCCAGCAGGCCCTGCAGGCTGTTGTAGAAAAGGTCGCGGTAGATCGCCAGCCGGCGCTCCTCGATGCCCGGCGGCGGTGGCGCGTGCGCCGGGTCGCGGATGTGCGCCGCCAGCCGGAACTGCTGCGCGCGCAGCGACTCAGCCGCGGGCATGGCGCGCCTCCGGGGTGGCGTGGCGCTGCAGCACGCTTCGCACCGTGGCCACTTCGGCCACCAGTTCGGCGAACGGCGGGAAGTTGAAGTCGCGCTCGAGCAGCGCCGGGCGCGGCCCGAACACGCGGCAGGCTTCGTCCAGCAGCGCCCACACGTCGGGGATGACGGGCGCGGCGTGGGTGTCCACCTTCAGGTCGTCGGCCTCGTCGTAGTGGCCGGCGACGTGGAAGTAGGCGATGCGATCGCCAGGGATGGCGCGCAGGAATTGATGCGGATCGTACCGGTGGTTGATGGCGTTGACGTGGATGTTGTTCACGTCCAGCAGCAGGTCGCAGTCGGCCTCGGCCAGCACCGCGCGCAGGAAATCGATCTCGGGCATGCCCTGGTAGGGCGCCGCGTAGTAGGAAATGTTTTCCACCGCGATGCGGCGGCCCAGCGCGTCCTGCACCTGGCGGATGCGGCCGGCCACGTGGTGCACGGCTTCGTCGGTGAAGGGGATGGGCATCAGGTCGTACAGTTGGCCGTCGTCGCTGCAGTACGAGAGGTGCTCGCTGAAGATCGGCACGCGGTGCTCGTCCAGGAAGCGGCGCAGCTTGAGCAGGTAGGTCTGGTCGAACGGTTCCACCGCGCCCAGCGACAGCGACAGCCCGTGGCAGACCAGCGGGTGCCTGCGGCTGAGCTCGCGCAGGCCTTCGCCGAAGCGTCCGCCCACGCCGATCCAGTTGTCCGGCGCGCATTCGAGGAAATCGAAATCACCCGGCGCTGCGGCCTGCAGCGGGCCCATCAGGGCCCGCCGCAGGCCGAGGCCGGCGGCCATCGGTGACAGGGGAGGGATGGCCGTCATGCGCGGATTACTGCTTGTCTTCGCCGCACTTGCCTTCGCCGCACTTGCCCTCGGCGCCGGCGGCCTTGTCTTCACCGCACTTGCCTTCGCCGCACTTGCCTTCGCCGGTGGCCTTGTCGGCGCCGCACTTGCCTTCGCCACACTTGCCTTCGCCGCACTTGCCTTCCTCACCGGCCTTGTCGCCGCCGCACTTGCCTTCGTGCTCGCCCTTCTCGGCGCCGCAATGGCCTTCGCCGCACTTGCCTTCGCCACACTTGCCTTCTTCGGCCTTGGCTTCGGCGCCGGCCACCTGGTAACCCTGGGCCAGGCTGCTCATGGCGAAGGCGGAGTTGGCCAGGGCCAGGCTGCCCAGCATCAGCGCGCCGGCAGCCAGGACAACGGGTTTGATCGACTTGTTGGACATGGTCTTCGCTCTCTTTGGATGATGCGGGCGGGCCCGCGGGGTGGATTCGGGATTCAGCTGGAAAGATACTCGCGGGCCAATGAACGCGCACGGTGCAGGCGGGCCTTGGTGGCTTCGCGCGTCAGGCCCAGGCGTTGCGACAGTTCGTTGATGTCCAGGCCCTCCAGGTCGCGCAGCAGCACGATCTCGCGGTAGTGGGCCGGCAGCGACTCCAGGGCCGCGGCCAGGTCGCGGGCCAGGCCGCGGTGTTCGACCTGGCAGACTTCGGCGATGTCGTCGGTGATCGGTTCATGCAGGAAGGTACGCGCGGCACGCTTGAGACGGTTGCACTCGCGCTTGACGATGCGGAAAAGCCAGGACGCGAAGCACTCGAGCTGGCGCAGGTCCATCATGCGGCGCGAGGCGGTGAACAGCGACTCCTGCACCGCGTCCTCGACGTCGTTGATCACGCAGTGGTGCTCGGCGTAGCGCCGCAGGTCCTGGCGCGACCGGGCCAGCACGCGTTCCAGCGCCGGGCGGTCGCCGGCGCGGGCGGCTTCCAGGTCGGTGGTCCAGGCCAGGCTGTTCATGGGTGCGTGGGCATCTTCGGCATGAGCATGGACCGGAATGATCCTGCTGTCATGACTCCAAAGAGCCTGCCCCAGGGCGGGGAGGTTCGCGGGCCGCCGGCTTCGGTCAGCCCGCGTTCAGGAAAATCGGACCGGCCTCAGGCGGGCCGGGCGTGCCGGGGCAGGGCCAGCGACACCGCCGCCGCAACGGCCACGAAGGCCGCCGAAATCCACAGGCAGGCCTCCAGCCCGGCCGCCTGGTACACCCAGCCCGACAGCACCGTGCCCAGCAGGCGCCCGGCCGCGTTGGCCATGTAGTAGAAGCCCACGTCCAGCGACACCCCGTCTTCGCGGGCGTAGCTGATGATCAGGAAACTGTGCAGGGCCGAATTGAGCGCGAACAGCACGCCGAAGGCCAGCAGGCCGCCCACCAGCACCGGGCCCGGGGGCAGGCCCGCGCCCAGCGCCACGGCCATGCCCGCCGGCAGCAGCGCCAGCGGCAGCGCCCAGCGCAAGGCCGTGCGGCCGTCGGGCGTGGCGCGCGTGCGCAGGCCGGTGATGGCCGGCGCCAGCGCCTGCACCGCGCCGTAGCCGATGATCCACAGCGCCAGGAAGCCACCGATCTGCAGGTGGCTCCAGCCCAGCCGGGTAGCGAGGAAGACGGGCAACGCCACCACGAACCACACGTCGCGCGCCCCGAACAGGAACAGCCGCGCCGCCGACAGCCGGTTGATGGCCGGGCTCTTGGACAGCAGCTCGCGGAACTTCGGCTTGGCCTTGGCCCGGCCCAGGTCGGCCTTCAGGAACAGCACGCTGCCCAGCCACACCAGCGCCAGCGCGCCGGCCATCGCCAGCACCGCACCGTCGAAGCCCAGCGCCGCCAGCAGCAGCGCGCCCAGGAAGAATCCCACGCCCTTGAGCGCGTTCTTCGAACCCGTCAGCAGGGCCACCCAGCGATAAAGCTTCGCCTGCTGGTCGCCTGGCACCAGCGCTTTCAGGCTGCCCTTGGCGCTCATCTTGTTGAGGTCCTTGGCGATGCCGCTCAGCGCCTGCGCCGCCATCACCCAAGGCACCGTCAGCATCGCCGCAGGCACGGCCAGCATCGCCAGCGCACCCACCTGCAGCGCCAGGCCCAGGTTCATCGTTCGGTTCAGGCCCAGGCGCGCGCCCAGCCAGCCGCCCACCAGGTTGGTGATGACGCCGAACACTTCGTAGAACAGGAACAGCATCGCCACCTGCAGCGGCGAATAGCCCAGCTGGTGGAAATGCAGCACCACCAGCATGCGCAGCGCGCCGTCGGTGAGGGTGAACGCCCAGTAGTTGCCGGTGACCAGCAGGTACTGGCGCACCGCCGGCGAAGCGGCTGTCACGCGTGGCCCACCTTGCGCGCCAGTTCGACGGTGCGGTTGGCGTAGCCCCATTCGTTGTCGTACCAGGCGAACACCTTGAGCTGCGTGCCGTTCACCACCATCGTGAACGGGCCATCGACGACGCCCGAGCGCGGGTCGGAGCGGTAGTCGATGGACACCAGCGGCCGCGTCTCGTAGCCCAGGATGCCCTTGAGCGGGCCCTCGGCGGCGGCCTTGAACAGCGCGTTCACCTCTTCGGCCGTGGTGGCGCGCTCGAGTTCGAACACCGCGTCGGTGAGCGAGGCGTTGGCCAGCGGAACGCGCACGGCGTGGCCGTTCAGGCGGCCCTTCAGTTCCGGGAAGATTTCGGTGATCGCGGTGGCCGAGCCGGTGGTGGTGGGGATCAGGCTCATGCCGCAGGCGCGCGCGCGGCGCAGGTCCTTGTGCGGCTGGTCAAGGATGGACTGGGTGTTGGTGAGGTCGTGCACCGTGGTGATGCTGCCGTGGCGGATGCCGAGGCTTTCATGCACCACCTTCACGATGGGGGCGAGGCAGTTGGTGGTGCACGAAGCGGCGGTGACGATGCGGTGCGCGGCGGGATCGAACAGGTGGTCGTTCACGCCCATCACCACGTTCAGCACGCCCGGCTCCTTCACCGGCGCGGTGACCACCACGCGGTCCACGCCCTGGTCGAGGTAGGCCTTCAGGGCAGCGGTGGTCTTCATCTTGCCCGAGGCCTCGATCACCACGTCGCAGCCCGACCAGTCGGTGTCGCCGATGGCCTTGTGGCGGCTGGTGGCGATGCGCCGGTCGCCGACGGTGATGACGTCGCCGTCGTGGCCGGCGTCATGCGCCCAGCGGCCGTGCACCGAATCGAAGTTCAGCAGGTGGGCCAGCGTGGCCGCGTCGCCGCCCGGGTCGTTGATCTGCACGAAGCGCACGTCCGGCCAGTCCCAGGCCGCGCGCAGGGCCAGGCGTCCGATGCGGCCGAAGCCGTTGATGCCGATCTTGAGTTGCATGGGTGGGGTCCGTGGGTGGGGAAAGGAAGTCAGCAGCAGCCCGACGCCTGGGCCGGGGTGTCTGCGGGCGCGCACAGCGAGGCGTCGCCGCCGCAGCGGTTGTCGGTGAGGAAGCCCACCAGCCCGCGCATGGCCGCGAAGTCGGCCCGGTAGCGGATGGTGCGCCCGCGCGGCTCGGGCACGATCAGGCCGGCCTGCTGCAGCGACTTGAGGTGGAAGGAGAGCGTGTTGGCGGGGATGGCCAGGTGCTCGGCCAGCTCGCCTGCCAGGGCGCCCTCGGGGCCGAGTTCCACCAGGCGGCGGAACACGGCCAGGCGGTGCGGTTGGGCGAGGGCGGCGAGGGAGGTGACGGCGGTGTCTGTGTCCATGATTCCAGAATAGTGGAACCATATGACAGTTTCGAGTCTCCGGAGAGCGGTCAGCCTTTCCGGACCAGCTTGCCGCTCAGGTCGGTTCCGGGGGCCACGGTGTTGAAGACCGTGCCGTACTTGCGCACGTTCTCGTGCAGCAGATCCAGGCGATGGTCCGACTCGTCGGTGTCCACCACGATCTCGTAGCGGATCGACTCCAGGCGCGGCGGCACGTCCTGCCTGACGCCCTCCACCCGCACCTCGACGCCCCGCAGCCCGAACCGCAGGATTGGAACGACCCGCTCGATGCCCTTGATCATGCAGGCCGAGAGCGCGGCCAGTAAAAGCTCGGCCGGATTGAAGGCATCACGACGGCCCGCGAGGTCGGTGTCCAGGACGACGTCGGCATCCTTGCAGTGCGCGACGCTGCCGTGTGCATCCATGCGGATCGCCTGGACGTGGAAGCTGAGTTTGGGTTTGGGGTCGGTCATGCCTGCGGCCTCAAGCCTCGGCTTCATCCTTGTACGCATCCACCGGGATGCACGCGCACATGATGTTCTTGTCGCCATACACGTTGTCCACGCGCGCCACCGGCGGCCAGTACTTGGCCTGGCGCAGGCTGGCCAGCGGGAAGGCGGCCAGTTCGCGCGGGTAGGCGTGGGTCCATTCGCTGGCCGTTACCGCCGTGGCCGTGTGCGGCGCGTTCTTCAGCGGGTTGTCCTCGCGGTCGAGCTTGCCTTCCTCGACGGCGCGGATTTCGTCGCGGATCTGGGTCATGGCGTCGATGAAGCGGTCGAGCTCGTGCTGCGATTCGCTCTCGGTGGGTTCCACCATCAGCGTGCCGGCCACCGGGAAGCTCAGGGTGGGCGCGTGGAAGCCGAAGTCGATCAGCCGCTTGGCCACGTCCTCGGCGCCGATGCCGGTGGCGTCCTTCAGCGGGCGCAGGTCGAGGATGCACTCATGCGCCACCAGGCCGTTGCGGCCGGTGTAGAGCGTCTTGTAGTGCGGGGCCAGGCGGGTGGCGATGTAGTTGGCGTTGAGCAGCGCCACCTGGGTGGCGCGGCGCAGGCCGTGCGCGCCCATCATCGTCACGTACATCCAGCTGATCGGCAGGATCGAGGCCGAGCCGTAGCTGGCGCCGCTGACCATGCCCACGTCGCCTTCGCCGCCGAGGGTTTTCGGCAGGAACGGGGCCAGGTGCGACTTCACCGCGCACGGGCCCACGCCCGGGCCGCCGCCGCCGTGCGGGATGCAGAAGGTCTTGTGCAGGTTCAGGTGCGACACGTCCGAGCCCCACTTGCCGGGCTTGGCCACGCCCACGAGCGCATTCATGTTGGCGCCGTCGGTGTACACCTGGCCGCCGTGCGAATGGATGATCTCGCAGATCTGCACGATGTCCTCTTCGAACACGCCGTGCGTGGACGGGTAGGTGACCATCAGCGCGGCCAGCCGGTCGCTGTACTTCTCGGCGGCGCGGCGCAGGTCTTCCACGTCCACGTTGCCGTTGGCGTCGGTCTTGGTGACCACCACGGTCATGCCGCACATCTGCGCCGAGGCCGGGTTGGTGCCGTGCGCGGACTCTGGAATCAGGCAGATGTCGCGGTGGTCCTGGCCGCGGCTGCGGTGGTAGGCGCGGATGGCCAGCAGGCCGGCGTATTCA
The DNA here is from genome assembly GCA_026398695.1 of Arenimonas sp. Taxonomy (GTDB): domain Bacteria; phylum Pseudomonadota; class Gammaproteobacteria; order Xanthomonadales; family Xanthomonadaceae; genus Arenimonas. The sequence continues at coordinate 22,296 of JAPLSJ010000082.1, read as the reverse complement.
CCCTGCGCGCCGGAGTTGGGCTGCAGGCTGACGGCGTCGTAGCCGGTGCACTCCACCAGCATGGCCTCGAGCTCGGCGATCAGCTGCACGTAGCCCTGGGTCTGCGGCGCCGGCGCCAGCGGGTGGATGTTGCCGAACTCGGGCCACGTCACCGGGATCATCTCGGCGGTGGCGTTGAGCTTCATCGTGCAGCTGCCCAGCGGGATCATGGTGCGGTCCATGGCCAGGTCCTTGTCGGACAGGGCGCGCATGTAGCGCAGCAGCTCGTGTTCGCTGTGGTGGGTGTTGAACACCGGGTGCGTGAGGAAGGGGCTGGTGCGGCGCAGGCCGGCCGGGATCAGGTCGGGCGCGCTGGCGTCGAGCGCGTCCACCGAGGGCAGGGTGGTCGCGTCGGAGGCGGCGAAGACGCGCCAGAGCGTGGCGATGTCCTCGCGCGTGGTGGTCTCGTCCAGGGAAACGCACAGCGAGCCGTTGCCGCGCACGCGCAGGTTCACGCGGTGGGCCGTGGCGCGCTCCTGGATGCCCGCTCCGGCGGCGCCGGGCTCGATGCACAGCGTGTCGAAGGCAGTCGAATGCACCACGTCGTGGCCGAGCTCGCGCAGGCCGGCGGCCAGGATGGCGGTGAGGCGGTTCACGCGGCGGGCGATGCGGGTCAGGCCCACGGGGCCGTGGTAAACCGCGTACATCGAGGCCATCACCGCCAGCAGCACCTGGGCGGTGCAGATGTTGGACGTGGCCTTCTCGCGGCGGATGTGCTGTTCGCGGGTCTGCAGCGTGAGGCGGTAGGCCGGCTTGCCCTCGGCGTCGATGGACACGCCGATCAGGCGGCCCGGCATCGAGCGCTTGAAGGCGTCCTTGCAGGCCATGAAGGCCGCGTGCGGGCCGCCGAAGCCGAACGGAACGCCGAAGCGCTGGGTGTTGCCGACGACGATGTCGGCGCCCATCTCGCCGGGCGACTTGAGCAGGGTCAGCGCAAGCAGGTCGGTGGCGACGACGAACAGCGCCTGGTGGGCATGGATGGCGTCGGCGTCGCGGGCCCAGTCGACGATCCAGCCGCTGGACGCGGGGTACTGCACCAGCACGCCGAAGTAGTCGCCCTTGGCCAGCGCGGCGTGGAAGGCGTCGGTGGAGCGCACCACGTCCACGACGATGCCCAGCGGCTCGGCGCGGGTGCGCAGCACTTCGAGCGTCTGCGGGTGGGTGTCGCCGGACACGAGGAAGGTGTTGGACTTCGACTTGGCGGAACGCTTGGCCAGCGTCATGGCTTCGGCGCAGGCGGTGGCTTCGTCCAGCAGGGACGCGTTAGCGATCTCCATGCCGGTGAGGTCGGCGCACATGGTCTGGAAGTTGATCAGCGCTTCCATGCGGCCCTGGGAAATCTCGGCCTGGTAGGGCGTGTACGCGGTGTACCAGGCGGGGTTCTCGAGGATGTTGCGCAGGATGACGTTCGGCGTGTGGGTGCCGTAGTAGCCCTGGCCGATGAAGCTGCGGAAGACCTGGTTCCGGTCGGCGATCTTCCTGATCTTGGCAATCGCCTCGACTTCGGTGATCGGCTCGGGCAGGGCCAGCGGGCCCGGCGACTTGATGCTGGCCGGCACGATCGCGTCGGTCAGCCCGTCCAGGGTCTCGTGGCCCACCACGCGCAGCATGTGCGCGATCTCGGCGTCGTTGGGGCCGATGTGGCGTTCGAGGAAGGCGTCGTGCTGCTCGAGCTGGCTCAGGCTTTCGCGGTTCATGGGCGGTCCGGGACATAGGGGAGGGCCGCGCACGGATGCGCGGGGTGCCCCTCTGTCCTTTTGCCTGAGAGTTTTGGGCCGCGTCCTGCGGTCCCATGCCCCTTCGGCGCCGGTTGGTTCCGGTCTCTCCAGAGTCGCTCGCGCGGTACGGTTCCGGGTTCCTGAGCGATTACGGGCGTTACGCCTTCGGCGCTGGCCTAGGCCAGTCTCTCCCGCACCACGCATTGAGCGCCGCCATTCTACCCTCCGGCCAGGTGAATTTGGGGTGCCCACGCCGCGCTTGTGGGAGGGACTTCAGTCCCGACGCTTTCCGCGAAAGGCTTCGGGACTTAAGTCCCTCCCACAGGGTTTTTGGGCGGTGGGGGGGCTATTTGAGGACGGTGACGCGCAGGTAGGTGGCGGGGATCTCTGTGCCGGGGCCCTGCGCGCGGTTTTCGGCCGCGAACAGCCTGGCCAGTTCGTCCTCGAGCTCGTCGCGGCGGCCGGCCTTCGCGGCGGCCTCGAAGGCGTTCATGGTCGGGCCGTAGTAGTCGCGGAAGATGGCCAGGAACTCGAGCGGCGTCCCGGGGTGGCGGAAGGTGTAGGTGGCCCTTTCGCAGGTGATGCGGTCCTGGGCGATGCCGGCGGCCGCGAAGCGTTCACGCACCAGCTCTTCCTTGCCCCAGGTGACCGGGCTCACGAAGCCTTCGGGCGGCGGCGGGCTGTAGCCGGCGCAGATCTGCAGCACCCGCGCGATCAGCGTGGGGTCGCCCGGGATCCAGTTGCCCATCACGATCCGGCCGCCGGGCCGGGTCACGCGCACCATCTCCCGGGCGGTGTCGAGCGGCCGGGGCGCGAACATGGCGCCGAACATGCTCACCAGCAGGTCGAAGCGATCGTCGGTGATCGCGTCGAGCCGCGAAGCGTCGCCCTGCTCGAAGCCCAGGTTGGCCAGGCCGGCGGCGGCCGCGCGGGCATTGCCGGCGGCCACCAGGTTCGAGGCGATGTCCACGCCCAGCACCCGGGCGCCGCGCCGGGCCGCCGGCAGCGCCGTGGTGCCGTCGCCACAGCCCAGGTCCAGCACGTCCATGCCGGGCCCTACGCCGAGGCGGTCGATCACCTCGTCGCCGCTTTCACGCATCGTCGCGGCAAGCCGGGTGAAGTCGCCCTTTTCCCAGAGTGCCCGGTTGGGGTTGATGGCGGCGGCTGGACTTATGGTCGGTGCGGACGCACTGTGGGCAGCGCCCTGTGATTCGATGGTTGGCATGTCACGGCTCCTTGTCCCGGACTCCGGTCCGGTGGTGGCCACAGCGTCCACGCTTCCGTATCGCGATGCTTGGAGGGCGTCTGGAGATTTCATGGAGGAGCGCCGATTTGCCCGCCGGCCCGAGCATCATCTATCGCTTCGAGACCTTCGAGCTCGACCCCGGGCGGTTCGAGCTGCGCCATGGCGGCCAGGCGATCGCGGTGGAGCCGCAGGTGCTGTCGCTGCTGATCCTGCTGGTGGCCAACGCCGAGCGCCTGGTCAGCAAGGACGAAGTGGCCGAAAAGATCTGGAACAACCCCGGCACCTCCGACGCCACCATCGCCTCGCGGGTGAAGTCGGCGCGCCGCGCCCTGGGCGATGACGGCGACCAGCAGCGGCTGATCCGCACCGTGCACGGCCGGGGTTTTCGCTTTGTCGGCAGCGTCGGCTATGCCGGCGCGCCGGAGCCCGCCGCTACAGCGGCGGCAGGCCGCCCTGAACCGGCCACCGACGACCGCCCGTCGATCGCCGTGCTGCCGTTCCGCGTGGTCGGCGAGGCCGGGCCGCTGGACGTCGTGGCCGATGCGCTGGCCGATGAGCTGATCACCGACCTGGCGCGGCTTCGCTGGCTGCTGGTCATCGCCCGCACGTCCACGTTCCGCTTCCGCGGCAAGGACACGGACTGCGGCGAGATCGGCGCCGCGTTCAACGTCCGCTACTGCCTGACGGGCACGCTGCGCAGCCGCGCCGACCGCGTGACGCTGTCGGTGGAGCTGGCGCGCACCCGCGACAGCGCCGTGGTCTGGGCCGAACAGTTCACCGCGGGCCTGGACGAACTGCCGCTGCTGCAGCAGGAAATACTGGCCAGCCTGGTGGCCAAGCTCGAGGTCCGCATCGTGCAGCAGGAAGTGGACCTGGCGCGCCGGGTGCCGCTGTCCGGGCTCGATGCCTGGTCGTCCTACCATCTCGGGCTCGACCACATGTTCCGCTTCAACCAGGCCGACAACGGCCACGCGGCGGCCCTGTTCGAGCGGGCGCTGGCGCTGAACCAGAATTTTTCCCGCGCGCTTTCCGGGCTGTCCTTCACCTGTTTCCAGGACAGCTTCCTGCAGTACTCGGGCAGCGGCGAGGACATGGCGCGGCGCGCCAGGGCGCTGGCCGAGCAGGCCCTGGCCTGCGACCCGCTGGATCCGTTCGCGCACCTGAACCTGGGGCGTTCCCTGTGGTTCGAAAAGGCCGTGCCCGAGAGCCTCGAGCGGCTGGCGCAGTGCATCGCGCTGAGCCCCAACTACGCCCAGGCGATCTACTCCAGGGCCTGGGCGGAGATGACCCAGGGCGATGCGGCCAACAGCGACGCCCACGCGGCGCTGGCCCTGCGCCTGAGTCCGCTGGACCCGCTGCGTTACGCGATGCTGGCCGTGCGCTCGGTCAGTGCCCTGTTCCAGGGCGACAGCGGCACGGCGGCCGACCTGGGCGAGACGGCGGCCCGGTCGCCGGGCGCCCACAAGCACATCGCGGTGATCGCGGCGATCACCACGCACGCGGACGGACGCTCGGCGCAGGCGGCGCAGTGGCTCGCCCGGGCAAGGCAGATGGATGCGGGCGTGACGCCCGCCTCGTTCTTCCGGTCGTTTCCGTTCGCGCCCTCGGAAGGGCGGGAGAGGATCGAGCGGTCGTTCCGGGAGCTCGGTTTCCGCGCTCCCGCGTAGCCGGCGTTACTCGGCGGTGGTGTCGCGCTTCTCGCGCTCGCCGGAGGGCTGTTCGCCATGCACCAGGAACCAGGTGTTCTCGGCGATGTTGGTGGCGTGGTCGCCGATGCGCTCGATGTTCTTGGCGATGAACAGCAGGTGCGTGCAGGCCGTGATCTGGCGCGGGTCCTCGGCCATGTAGGTCAGCAGCTCGCGGAACAGGCCGGTGTATTCGGCGTCCACTTCGGCGTCGCGGCCGCGCACGGCCATGGCGCGGTCGGCGTCGCGGGTGCGGTAGGCGTCCAGCGCGTCGCGCACCAGGGTGTTGGCCAGCTTGGCCAGCGCCGGCAGGCCGCGCGCGGCCGAGACCGGCGCGGTCTGGTTGAGCACCATCGAGCGCTTGGCGACGTTGGCCGCGTAGTCGCCGATGCGCTCGATGTCGGAGGAAATGCGCAGCGACGCGTACACCTCGCGCAGGTCGCGCGCCATCGGCTGGCGCAGCGCCAGCAGGCGCAGCACGTCGTGGCTGATCTGGTGCTCCATCGCGTCGATGGCGTCGTCGTTGGCCACCACCCGCATCGCGGCCGCGCTGTCGCGGCGCTGCAGGACGTCGATGGCGGCGTCGAGCTGGCTGATGGCCAGTTCGCCCATGCGCTGGATCTCGCCGTCGAGGCGCTTGAGCTCGCTGTCGAAGCTCTTGACGATATGGTCGGTCATTCGAGTGTCCTGGGTTAGCCGAAGCGGCCGGTGATGTAGTCTTCGGTCTGCTGCTTGGTCGGCTTGGTGAAGATGGTGGACGTGACGCCGTGCTCGACCAGCTCGCCCAGGTACATGAAGGCGGTGTAGTCCGAGCAGCGCGCCGCCTGCTGCAGGTTGTGGGTCACGATCAGGATGGTGAACTGCTGCTTGAGCTCGGCGATCAGTTGCTCGATCTTGCCGGTGGCGATCGGGTCGAGCGCCGAGGTCGGTTCGTCGAACAGGATCACCTCGGGTTTCAGGGCCACCGCGCGGGCGATGCACAGGCGCTGCTGCTGGCCGCCGGACAGGCCCAGCGCATTTTGCTTGAGCTTGTCCTTCACTTCGTCCCACAGCGCGGCCTGGCGCAGCGCCCCTTCGACGCGCACGGCCATGTCGGCCTTGGACAGTTTCTCGTAGTGGCCGATGCCGTAGGCGATGTTGTCGTGGATGGACATCGGGAACGGCACCGGCTTCTGGAACACCATGCCGATCTTGCTGCGCAGCTTGTTGAGCGGGTACTTGGGGTCGAGGATGTTCTCGCCGTCCAGGATCACTTCGCCGCTGGCGCGCTGGCCCGGGTAGATCGAGTAGATGCGGTTGAAGACGCGCAGCAGCGTGGACTTGCCGCAGCCCGACGGGCCGATCAGCGCGGTGACGCGCTTCTCGGGCACGTCCAGGTTGATGTCCTTGAGCGCCGTGAAGTCACCATAGTGGAAGGCGAGGTTGCGCGCCGAGACCTTCGCGGCGCGGGGTGCCAGCGCGGCGGCGGCCGGCACGGACGTGTTGATGGCGATCGAGAGGTCAGTCATGGCTCATCTTCTTGCGCAGCAGGAAAAAGCGGGCGGTGAGGCTGACCAGCAGCACGAACACCGTGATGATGAAGGCGCCAGCCCAGGCCAGCTTGTTCCAGTACTCGAAGGGGCTGAGTGCGAACTGGAAGATGGTGACCGGCAGGTTGGCCACTGCACCGGTCATGTCGGTGCTCCAGTACTGGTTGTTGAAGGCGGTGAACAGCAGCGGCGCGGTTTCGCCGCTGATGCGCGCCAGTGCCAGCAGGACGCCGGTGAGGATGCCCGGTGCCGCGGCGCGGTAGAGGATCTGGGTGGTGACCTTCCACTGCGGGATGCCCAGGGAAAGCGCCGCTTCGCGCATCTGGGTCGGCACCAGCTGCAGCATCTCGTCGGTGGTGCGCACCACCACCGGCAGCACGATGAAGGCCAGGGCGATGGCGCCGGCGAAGCCGGAGAAGCCGCCCGTCGTGCGCACCACCACCGTGTAGACGAACAGGCCCAGCACGATGGACGGCGCCGACAGCAGGATGTCGTTGACGAAGCGGATCACTTCGCCCAGCTTGCGGTGGTTGACGTACTCGGCCAGGTAGGTGCCGGCGGCCACGCCGATGGGCGCGCCCATCAGTACCGCCAGGCCGCTGATCATCAGGCTGCCGGCGATGGCGTTGAGCAGGCCGCCGGTGTCCTGGCCCGGGGGCGGGGTCATCTGCGTGAACAGGTCCAGGCTCATCGCGTCCACGCCCTTGGTGAACGTGGTCCAGAGGATCCACACCAGCCAGAACATGCCGAACAGCGTGGCCAGGCCCGAAAGCACCAGCGAGACGCCGTTGACGATGCGGCGGCGCAGGAAAAGTCGTTCAGCGACGGTGGCCATCAGTTGCCCTCCCGCTTCTTGAGCTGCATCAGCATGAGCTTGGCGATGGACAGCACGATGAAGGTGACCACGAACAGCAGGAAGCCCAGGGCGAGCAGGGCCGACTGGTACATCGGCGTGGTGGCCTCGGCGAACTCATTGGCCACGCTGGCGGCGATGGAGTTGCCCGGCTCGAGCAGCGAGGCGCTGATGCGGTGGGCGTTGCCCAGCACGAAGGTGACCGCCATGGTTTCGCCCAGGGCGCGGCCCATGCCCAGGAAGATGCCGCCGATCACCGCCGAGCGGGTGTAGGGCAGCACGATGTCCCAGACCACTTCGGTGGTGGTGGAGCCCAGCGCGTAGGCCGACTCCTTCAGGCGGGTGGGCACGGTGAGGAAGACTTCGCGCATCACCGAGGAAATGAAGGGGATGACCATGATGGCCAGCACGATGCCGGCGGTGAGCATGCCGATGCCCAGCGGCGGGCCGCGGAACAGCGCGCCGAGCACCGGCCAGGGGCCCATGTGCTCGTCCACCCAGGGGTAGACGTGGTTGCCCAGCAGCGGCGCCAGTACGAACAGGCCCCACATGCCGTAGATGATGGAAGGGATGCCGGCCAGCAGTTCGATTGCCGAGCCCAGGGGCTGGCGGATCCAGGCGGGAGCCACTTCGGTGAGGAACAGGGCGATGCCGAAGCTGACGGGTACCGCGATGATCATCGCGATCGCCGTGGTTACCAGGGTGCCGTAGATGGCCACCAGCGCGCCGTAGCGCTCGCGCACCGGGTCCCATTCGGTGGACACCAGGAAGCCGAAGCCGAATTCCGAGAACGCCTCGCGGCCGCCCCAGTACATCGAGAACGCGGCCAGGACCAGCGTGATCAGCACGAACCAGCCGGCCACTGCGACGATGTTGCGGAACAGCCAGTCGCCGATGTTGTCGAGCCAGCGCGGTGCAGCGGGATTTTGAGCGGCGGGAGCGTGCATTCAGTGCGTACTCTCTGGGGGAACCAACGGGCCGGGGCCCGGACACAACCGCGCGCGCCGGAGGGCGCGCGCGGCAGGTGCCACTATAATGTTACTTGGCGTTCTGAGCCCAGTAGGCCTCGATCTGCGTCACCAGGGCGTCCGGCAGCGGCACGTAGCCGAGCTTGGTGGCCGCTTCGTCACCGTTGGCGTAGACCCAGGTGAAGAAGTCGATGGCCTGCTTGCTGCTGGTCGGGTTCTTCGGCTTCTTGTGCATCAGGATGAAGTTGGTGGCCGAGATCGGGTACGCGTCGGCGCCCGGGGCGTCGGTGATCACCAGCGAGAAGTCCTTGGCGTTGGCCCAGTCGGCGCTGGCGGCCGCGGCGGCGATCGACTCGTTGGACGGCACGATGAAGTTGCCGGAGCGGTTGCGCACCGCGGCGTAGTTGAGCTTGTTCACCAGCGCGTACGACAGTTCGACGTAGCCGATGGCGCCCTTGATCTGCTTGGTGTAAGCGGCCACGCCTTCGTTGCCCTTGCCGCCCACGCCCACCGGCCAGCGCACCGCGGTGCCTTCGCCGACCTTGGTGCGCCAGTCAACGCTGACCTTGGACAGGTAGTTCACCCAGTTGAAGGTGGTGCCCGAGCCGTCCGAGCGGTGCACGACGGTGATGCGCAGGTCCGGCAGGGTGACGCCCGGGTTCACCGCGGCGATCACCGGGTCGTTCCAGTTGGTCAGCTTGCCCAGGAAGATGTCGGCCAGGATCGGGCCGGTGAAGCGGATCTTGCCCATTTCCAGGCCCGGGATGTTCACCACCGGCACGATGCCGCCGGACACCGACGGGAACTGGTACAGGCCGCTGGCGGCCAGGTCCTCGGCCTTGAGCGGGGCGTCGGACGAACCGAAGTCCACGGTGGCCGCCTTGATCTGGGCGATGCCGCCGCCCGAACCGATGGACTGGTAGTTCACCCGGTGCTGGGTGGCGGCGTTGTAGTCGGCCGACCACTTGGACATGACCGGGAACACGAAGGACGCGCCGGCGCCGGTGATCTCGGCGGCCTGGGCGCTGGTGCCGAGCACCGCCGCGATGGCGAGGACGGCAATGCGGGAATTCATCTTGATCGAGCTGAACACGGTCGACTCCTTGGAAGAGTGGGGCCTGCCGCCACCGCGGGGGAGGGGGCGGTGCAGCGGGCATGGGTATGATTTATGACGAATGTGACAGCGACATGACACGCAGGCGCGGACACGAAAACGGCGCCCCGGAATCCGGGGCGCCGTTCAGGTTCATTACCAGTAGAACTGGGCGCGCAGCTCGAACACGTTCGGGCTCTGTTCCAGGCCCTGGCGGTCGGATTCGATGAAGACGTAGTTGGCCGAGAACTTGTAGTTCGAGCGCCAGTACCAGTTCACGCCGACCGTCCAGTTGTCCTCGGTGCCGCCCTGGACCAGGCCGTCGTTGAGGTCGACGGTGTCGTAGCGCAGGCCCAGCTGCCACATGCCGCCGGCCGGGTTGTCGGGCAGCACGGTGGTGATGACGCCGTTCTTGTAGCCCCACGACTCGCCGGTGAGGTTGTAGACGCCGTAGATGTAGCCGCTGGTGCCGGTGAAGTCCGCCGCCACGTCCCGGTTGATGTCCGAGGTCATGTATTCGGCCTGGACCTTGATCGGGCCGTTCACGTAGGCCGCTTCCAGGCCCGTGGTGGCGATGGAGTCGGCGTCGGCGAAGTTGCCGGTGTCCACGAGGCGCACGGTGGCCAGGTCGGCGTTCGGGCGGACGCGGAAGCGGGCCGACGGGTTGCCGTTGGCGTCTTCGGCCTTGAAGTCGTTGTAGGACAGGCCCAGGTGCAGGAAGTTGTTGGCCTCGTTGATCGGCGCGAAGTAGCCGCGGATGCCGTAGCCCTCGCCCTGCGCCAGGTTGCGGGTCAGTTCGTCGCCGTAGATGCTGCCGGTGATGCCCCAGTTCGGCTGCAGGTAAGCCAGCTGCACACCCATGCGGCGGGCGACGGCCTGCAGGTTGGTGGTCATGGCCTTGGAGATGAAGTCGTTGTTCTTGGTGCTCGACAGCTCTTCCAGGCTGTTGGGCTGCTTGTACTGGCCCACGGTCAGGAAGGTCTGGGCGTTGAAGCGGTACTGCACGTTGGTGTCCAGGAACTTGTCGGCCTTGGCGTCGTAGCCGACGACCCAGTTCCAGTTGCCAGGGCCCTTGCCCTTGAGCACGAGTTCGGCGCGGCGCAGCTCGAACTCGCTGTCCTTGCCGTTGATCGAGGTGCCGTTGAGGTCGGTGATGTCGTTGTCGAACCAGTTGCCGTCGGCCTGCATCATGCCTTCGAACGACACTTCGGAACCGCCGACGACGTCGATGGTGATTTCGGCCAGGGCCGGGGTGGAGAGCGCGGCCAGGACGGCGGCGGCGAGCAGCTTCGGAGCGAGCTTCATGGCGGAACCCTGCGGGTTGGGAGAGGAGGGACCGGCGCAGATTAGGTCGTGAAGGTTTCGTTATTGTGACAGCGGCTGACACGGTGGCGTCGCGGCAGCGCCATGCGGCGCGGGTTTACTCCGTGGTTTTGGCCTTGTAGCGGCAAAGATCGCGGATGACACAATTGGGACAGTCCGGCTTGCGCGCCTTGCACACGTAGCGGCCGTGCAGGATCAGCCAGTGGTGCGCGTCCAGGCGGAATTCGGGCGGCACGGCCTTGACCAGCTTGTCTTCGACGGCCCGCACCGTCTTTCCCGGCGCCAGGCCCGTGCGGTTCGAGACCCTGAAAATGTGGGTGTCCACCGCGATGGTGGGCTCGCCGAAGGCGGTGTTGAGGACCACGTTGGCGGTCTTGCGGCCCACGCCCGGCAGCGCCTCGAGCGCGGCGCGGTCGCGCGGCACTTCGCCGCCGTGCTGGTCCACCAGCCTGCGCGCCGCGGCAATGACGTTGGCCGCTTTGGTGTTGAACAGGCCGATGGTGGCGATGTAACGCTTCAGGCCCTCTTCGCCCAGGGCCAGCATGGCCGCGGGCGTGTTGGCCACCGGGAACAGCCGCCGGGTGGCCTTGTTCACGCCCACGTCGGTGGCCTGCGCGGACAGGGCCACGGCCACCAGCAGCTCGTAGGGCGTGGTGTATTCGAGCTCGGTGGTGGGCTTGGGGTTGAGTTCGGCCAGGCGGGCGAACAGTTCACGGCGCTGGTCGGGCTTCATGCGGGCGGCCCCGGGTGGCGCAGGCGCCAGCCCTGGCGCAGGGCGATCAGGCAGGCCAGCACCAGGAACGCGCCCACCGGCAGCACCGCCAGCAGGAAGCCCGGGTAGCCTTCCGCCGCGAGCTCCAGGCCCGGCAGGCCCAGCAGCTGCCCGGCGCCGGCGAACAGGCTGCCTTCGCCGATCAGTTCGCGCACCGCGCCGATCACCAGCAGCACCCACAGGAAGCCCAGGCCGATCGCGAACCCGTCCAGCGCGGCGCGCGCCGGGCTGTTGCGCGAAGCGAAGGCCTCGGCGCGGCCCATCAGCGCGCAGTTGGTGACGATCAGCGGGATGAACAGGCCCAGCACCGCATGCAGTTCCGGCAGCCAGGCGCGGATGGCCAGCTCGATGGACGTGACCACGGCGGCGATGACCATCACGAAAGCGGGGATGCGCACGTCGCGGCGGGTGAGCCTGCGGATGCTGGCGACGGCGAGGTTGGTGAGCGTGAGCGCCAGCACGGTGGCCAGGCCCAGCCCGAGCGCGTTCACCGCGTTGTTGCTCACCGCCAGCAGCGGGCACAGGCCCAGCAGCTGCACCAGGCCGACGTTGCCGCTGGCCAGGCCGTATTCGAGGATGGCGCGGGGCGTGGCGGCGCTCACTGCGGGCGATAGTCGTCGGGGGCGGAATCGATGCGGAGTGTATCGCCGGGCGGCGCGGCGTAAAGCGCATCGCGGTGGCGCGCGACGAACTCCAGGCAGCGCTTCACCGCCGCCACCACCGCGCGCGGCGTCACCGTGGCGCCGGCGAACTGGTCGAAGTCGCCGCCGTCCTTGCGCACGGCCCAGCGCGCGGCGTCCGGGTTGCCCAGCGAGCGGCCGGTGAACCGCGTGATCCAGTCGCTGCGCGCGGCCTCGATGTCGTCGCCCAGGCCGGGCGTTTCGCGGTGGCGGCTGACGCGCACGCCCAGCACGCGCCCGCCGCGGTCCACCGCCACCAGCAGGCCGATGTCGCCCGAATAGCCGTCGGGTGCCACCACCGACAGCACCAGCGCCGCGTCCTGGCCGCGCAGTCGGGCACGGTGCACGGTGGACTGCGGTTGGCCCAGCCACGGCCCGGCCGCCACGGTGACGCTGTCCGCGACCAGGTCGTTGTCGTAGCGGTCGGCGGGAATGACGATGGCCAGCGCGTCCATCTGCAGGCGATGTTCGGCATCGGTGATGCGCTCGCGCGTCAGCACCCAGGTGGCGGCTAGCAGGCCGGTGGCCAGCAGCGCCGCCAGCGCCAGCTGCACGCCCGAGCGCAGCGATTCGCGCAGGGCTTCGTTCATGGCGCCCGGCCTTCGCCCAGGATGCGCGGGCGGGTGTGCAGGTCCAGCCAGGGCGCCACGCAGTTCATCAGCAGCACCGCGAACGCCACGCCGTCGGGAAAGGCTCCCCAGCGCCGGATGGCCAGCGTGAGCAGCGCCACGCCCGCGCCGAACAGCAGCCGCCCGCGCGGCGTGGTGCAGCCGCTGACCGGATCGGTGGCGATGAAGAACGCGCCCAGCACCAGCGCCCCCGAAAACACGTGCTGCAGCGGGAACGGATGCAGGTCGGGGTCGGACAGCCAGAACGGCAGCGTCACCAGCACCACCGTGCCCAGCGTCGCCACCGGCACCTGCCACGGGATCACTTTTTTCCAGAGCAGAAACGCGCCGCCGAGCGCGAAGAAGTTCGCCACCCATTCCCAGCCGCGGCCGCCGAAATCGCCGAACAGCGGGTTGTCGCGGATCTCGGCCAGGGTGGCGCCGGCATTGCCCAGCGTGCGCACGGTGTCCAGCGGCGTGGCCTGCGCCAGCATGTCCCAGCGCCAGGGCGCCGGCAGCTCGCCCGTGAACACGGCGCGCAGGCTCGCGGCCAGCCCGGGCATGGCGGCCCCTTCGGGAAGGCCGGTGGGCGGCAGCCACTGGGTGAACTCGCGCGGGAAGCACAGCAGCACCACCGCCACGCCCACCATCGCCGGGTTGAACAGGTTCTGGCCCAGGCCGCCGTAGAGATGCTTGGCCAGCACGATGGCCGACGCCATGCCGATCGCCGACAGCCACCACGGCGCCAGCGGCGGGATCGACAGCGCGAACAGCACGGCGGTGAGCGGCGCGCTGAGGTCGGTGAGGAAGGGCCGCAGCGGCCGGCCGCGCAGCCGCAGCATCGCGGCCTCGAAGCCCAGGGCGAACGCGGTGGCCAGGGCGATCTGGATGGCGATGCCGGGCCCGAAGAACCACGCATGCGCCAGCACGCCCGGCACCAGTGCAAGCAGCACCAGGCCCATCACGTCGCGCACGCTGCGCTTGGCCGGCAGGTGCGGCGCGTCGGCGGTGGCGAAGGTTTTCATGGCGAGGCATCCGTGTCGTGGCCAGGCGCCCGTTTCACACGTGCGCGCTCCAGCGCCGCGGCCACGGCGTCGGCGCCCGCGGTGCCGGCCCTGCGCGCCTCGTGCCGCTGGGCGAGTTCGGCCGATTCGCGTTCGTGGCGCAGCTTGCGGGCGTCGTGGCGATCACGCGCGGCCAGTGCACGTTCGGTTTCGACCGCGCGTACGCGGATTTCGAACTTGGCGCGGCGGAAGGCCTGCGTCAGCGGGATGTGGCTGGGGCAGGCCAGGTCGCAGCAGCCGCATTCGATGCAGTCGAACAGGCCCTGGTCCTGCGCGCGCGCGGCATTGTCGGCACGCACGTGCCAGAGCAGCTGCTGCGGCAGCAGCTGCGCGGGGCAGGCGCTGGCGCAGTCGCCGCAGCGGATGCAGGGCATTTCCGGCGCCCGCTCGCCGCACTCGTCGGCCGACAGCACCAGCACGCAGTTGTCCTGCTTGCCGATCGGGAAGTCGTCGTGCGGCAGTGCCTGGCCCATCATTGGCCCGCCCAGCAGCAGGCGCGCGGCGCTGTCGGTGTAGCCGCCGGCCTGTTCGACCAAGTGCGCCACCGACGTGCCGATGGGCACGATGAAGTTGCCCGGGCGCGCCACGCCGCGGCCCGTCACCGTGACCACCCGAGCCGACAGCGGCTCGCCCAGCGCCACGGCGCGCCATGCGGCGCGGGCCGTGGCCACGTTCTGGACGATCACGCCGATGTCGCGCGGCAGGCCGCCGCGCGGCACCTCCAGGCCGGTGAGCACCTGGATCAGCTGGCGCTCGCCGCCCTCGGGGTAGATCGTGGGCACGGCCACGACCTCCACCAGGCCGTCGCCCGCCGCCGCGGCGGCGGCGCGGGCCGCGGCCAGGGCTTCTGGCATGGTGTCCTCGATGGCCAGCAGCACGCGGCCCGCGCCCACCACGCGCGCCATCAGCCGGCCGCCCAGCACCACTTCATCGGCATGCTCGCGCAGCAGGGCGTCGTCGCAGGCGATCCAGGGCTCGCACTCGGCGCCGTTGAGCACCAGCAGGTCGCGCGCCACCGACAGTTTCCCGGCCGTGGGGAAGCCCGCGCCGCCCAGGCCCACCACGCCCGCCGCACGGATGCGCTCGCGCAGGGCCGCCGGGTCGCTGGCCTGCCAGTCCATCGCCGGCAGCGCCTGCGGCGACAGCGCGGCGCCGGGCTCGATCACCACGTGCCCGGCCTCCAGGCCGGGGAACCGCGCCAGCGCATGCGCCTCCACCGCCACCACGCGACCGGCGCAGGGCGAATGCACGTCGGCGCTCAGCTCGCCCTGCGCGATGCCGATGCGCTGGCCGGCGGCCACGGTGTCGCCCGCGGCCACGCAGGCGCCGGCCGGCGTGCCTGCGTGCTGCAGCAGCGACACGCGCAGCAGCGCCGGCAGGGCGCAGGCCTGCAGGCCGCGCCCGGTGGACTCGGCCTTGTGGCCGGCGAGCACCAGCCCGCCGTGGAATTCGTGCAGCGGCATGCCGGGGGCCGGCGCCTCAGCGGCCGGTGAAGGTGGGCTTGCGGCGCGCCAGGAAGGCGCTGGTGCCTTCCTTCATGTCGTCGGTGGAGAAGGCCAGGGCAAACACCTGGGTTTCATAGTCCAGCCCCGCCTCGAGCGAGGTCTCGCCACCCAGCAGCACCGCGTCCAGAACGCCGCGCAGGGCCTGCGGCGCCGACTGCGCCAGCTGTTCGGCCAGCTTCGTGGTTTCGGCCTCCAGCTGGTCGGCGGGCACCACCCGGGTCAGCACGCCCAGCTGCGCCGCGCGGGCGGCGTCGATCGGCTGGCCCAGCAGGCACAGCTCCAGGGTGGCCGACCGGCCCGCCAGCCGCAGCAGGCGCTGGGTGCCGCCGAAGCCGGGCACCAGGCCCAGGTTGACCTCGGGCTGGCCCACCTTGGCGGTGTCGGCCGCGATGCGCAGGTGGCAGGCCATGGCCAGCTCCAGCCCGCCGCCCAGGGCGAAGCCATTCACCATGGCCAGCACCGGCTTGCCCAGGTGTTCGATGCGGCTCATCAGGCGCTGGCCGTGGCGCGAGAAGTCCCGGCCTTCGATCGCGGTGAGCCCGTTCATCTCGGCGATGTCGGCGCCGGCCACGAAGGCCTTGGGGCCGGCGCCGGTCAGCACCACCACCCGCACGGCGTCGTCGCTGCCGGCCGCTTCGAAGGCGAGGTGCAGCTCGCCCAGGGTGGCGCGGTTGAGGGCGTTGAGCTTTTCCGGCCGGTTGAGCGTGATCCAGCGGACCGCGCCGCGGTCCTCGACGATCAGGTTGTTGAAGTGCATGGCGGCTCCGAGGGGCAGGCGAGGGGAAGGGAGAGGGCGTGGCGCCGGGGCCTGCACGGGGTAGGGGACCTCGTGTCAGTAGCGGTTCAGCCGTGTGGGGGCTATCCTAGCGCGGCCTCTGGGGCCCCACATCGCCCCGGCATCCACAACTGGAGATTTCCCGATGAAGTTGCGTCTGTTGGCTGCCAGTCTGGCGGCCCTTGGTCTGAGCGCCGGCGTTGCCGTGGCGCAGACCGCCCCGGCTCCCGCCCCGCAGGCGGCGCAAGCCCCGGTCGCGGTCAACAAGCCCGTCCTGAGCTACGCCATTGGTTACGACCTGGGCAAGGACCTCGCCCAGCAGGGCGTTGACGTCGACCTCAATGCCGTCATCAAGGCGCTGCAGGACGGCTTCGCCAAGCGCGCCGCGCAGTACCCGCAGCCGCAGATGGACGCCCAGCTCACGGGCCTGCAGCAGCGCATGATGAACAAGGCGCGCTCCGAGTTCGAGCGCGTGGCCAACGAGAACAAGTCCAAGTCCGACGCGTTCCTGGCCGCCAACCGCTCCAAGCCGGGCGTCACCACCCTGCCCACCGGCGTGCAGTACCGCGTGATCGAGCCCGGCACCGGCGCCAAGCCGACCCAGGCCAGCACCGTGGCGATGCACTACCGCGGCTCGGTTTCGACCGGCCAGGAGTTCGCCAACACCTACGCCCAGCAGAACCCGACCCCGGCCACCTTCAAGGTCAGCGAGTTCCCGATCAAGGGCGTGCAGGAAGCCCTGCTGATGATGCCCGCCGGTTCGCGCTGGGAAGTGTTCCTGCCGGCCGACAAGGCCTTCGGCAACGACCCGCGTTCGCCGGTTGGCCCGGGCCAGGCGCTGGTGTTCGACATCAAGCTGGTCAGCGTCCAGTAACAACGCCATGCCGCCGCGCCGGGTTTCCCGGCGCGGCGTTTTTTTTTGTGCGAGGCCCGATGAATACCCCGCTGCGCGCCATCCTCAGCCCCTGCATCGGCATCTGTTCGCTCGATGGCCAGGGCCTGTGCGAAGGCTGCCACCGCACCACCACGGAAATCGCCGGCTGGTCGCAGATGAGCGACGCCGAGCGCCAGCACGTGATGGACGTGGTGCTTCCCGTCCGTGAGGCGAGCCGGGTGTGAGCCTGCCGTTCGATCCGTTCGAACGACTGCCGCGCGCCCTGCACCCGCTGGCCCACGCGCCCGCCGGGCCGGGCTGGAACCACGCCGAACTGTCCGACCTGCTGCCGCAGGAATCCGAGCTTCGCCCGGCCGCCGTGCTGCTGGCCCTGATCGACCGTGCCGATGGCCCGCGCGTGCTGCTTACCCGCCGCACCGAGGCGCTGCGCCACCACGCCGGCCAGATCAGTTTCCCGGGCGGCAGCATCGACGCCGGCGACGCCGACCCGGTGGCCGCCGCCCTGCGCGAGGCGGACGAAGAAGTGGGCCTCACGGCGGGCCTGTCGCTGCCGCTGGGCTACCTCGATCCGTTCGTCACCATCACCGGTTTCCACGTGTTCCCGGTGGTGGCGACGGTGTCGCGCCACTACGTGCCGCGCCTGGATCCCTCCGAAGTGGCCGAGGTGATCGAAGTGCCGCTGGGCTTCCTGCTTGATCCGGCCAACGTGCACGAGCTGGAGGTGGACTGGCAGGGACGGCGCCGCCGCCTGCTGGAATACCGCTACGAAGGCCATCGCATCTGGGGTGCCACCGCCGCGATGCTGGTGAATTTCCGCCACCGCCTGGAGCAGGCGCCATGACCTCCTGGACCACGATCGTCCCGCCCGGAGCGCTGGCCGCCGCGCTGGGCCAGCCCGGCCTGGTGCTGGTCGACTGCCGCCACGCCCTGGCCGACGCAGATGCGGGCGAGCGCGCCTGGCGCCAATCGCACCTGCCGGGCGCCGGCCATGCGCATCTCGACCGCGACCTGTCCGACCACCGCAAGCCGCGCTCGCTGGGGCGGCACCCGCTGCCGGACGCGGACGATTTCAACCGCACGCTGGCGCGCCTGGGCGTGACGCCGCAGTCGCAGGTGGTGGCCTACGACGCCGGCGATGGCTCGATGGCCGCCGCCAGGTTCTGGTGGCTGCTGCGCCTGATGGGGCATGGCCGCGTGGCGGTGCTCGACGGCGGCGTGGCGGCCTGGCAGGCGCTGGGCCTGCCGATGGAAGCCACCGCGCCCGTGATCGTGCCCGGGCACTACGCCGGCGCCTTCGACCCGGCGCGCATCGCGTCGACCGACGACGTGGCCGCACGATTGCGCGAGCCGCCGGGCTGGCTGCTCGACGCCCGTGCGCCCGAGCGCTTCCGCGGCGAAGTCGAGCCGCTCGATCCCGTGGCCGGCCACATTCCCGGCGCACTCAACCGGCCGCTGTCGGCCAACCTGCAGGACGGCCGGATGCGTTCGCCGGAAGACCTGCGCGCGGGGTTCCTGGCTCTGATCGGCCATCGCCGGCCCGAAGAAGTGGTGCTGTCCTGCGGGTCGGGCGTCACTGCCTGCCACAACCTGCTGGCGATGGCGCACGCGGGGCTGGACGGTGCGCGGCTTTACGCCGGTTCGTGGAGCGGCTGGGTCAGCGATCCCGCGCGGCCGGTGGCGCGCGGCGACTGATCACAGGTCGATCGTGGGTTGGGCCTTTTGCCCAAGCTCGCCCAGATCAACGCGGGACAGCACCTGGCCGTCCACGGTCATGCGCCAGGTGCCGTCGGTTTCGGTGGGCGGCGACTGCACCTTGAAGCGCGCGCTGATCGGGCCGATGCCGATACGGAAGCCGTCCGTGCTGAAGGAATGCGCGGGGCCGTTGATGGTGGTGCGCCGGCCGTCCTTCACCCGTGCATACCGGGCTTGGCCGTCGGCCTGGATCACCAGCAGCACGCCGTCGCCCTGCCAGTGCCCGATGAAGTCGCGCCGGTCCACCGGCAGAGGCTGGGTGCAGGCCGCGAGGGCCAGCAGCAACAGCAGCGCGAAGGCTTGGCGCAGGGCGGCCTGGCGGTTCACTTCTTCAGGCGGTCGAGCAGCAGCTGCAGCGCGGCCTGCGTGGCCGGCGCATACCAGTCGTCGAGGAATCCGTCGAGTTCGGTGTCGCTGAAGCCCTTGAGCGCGTCCACCATGTCGGCGCGGGCGATGCGGCGCGTGGCCTGCATGGCCGCCAGCGGCAGCGCCAGGAGTTCTTCCAGCCAATGCTGGGCGCGCGTGAGCACGTCGTCGGTGAGTTCGTCCACCAGGCCGATGGCCAGCGCGCGATCGGAGTCCACCAGTGCGCCCGCCACCAGCAGGCGCTCGGCGCGGTAGGTGCCCACCACGCGGCGCAGCAGGTGCTGGATGGCGTCGGGGGCCACCAGGCCCACCTGCACTTCGTTCAGGCCGATGCGGAACGGGCCGCGCGCCATGATGCGGTAGTCGCAGCAAAGCGCCAGCACGCAGCCGCCGGCGGGGCTGTGGCCACCGATCGCGGCCACCACCGGAATGGGCGAATTGGCGATGGTGCGCGCCGCGGCGAACAGCGACGACCAGCCGGCCTTCAGGCCGGCCCGGTCCAGCGCCATCAGGTGCGGCACGTCCATGCCCGCGGAAAACACCTTGGCGCCGCCGGTGAGGATGATGCCGCGCGCGCCTTCCGACGGCGCCGCCTTCACCGCCGTGCGCAGCGCGGCCAGCAGCTCGGGCGTGAGCGCATTCACCGGCGGGCGGGCGAGGCGGATTTCCTGGATGGAGCCGTGGCGGTGCAGTTCGATGCTCATCGGGGGCCTCAGTTGACCGGGACGTCTGGGGCCCAACGATAGCGCACCGTGTAGGTGATCCGCGCCTCGCCGCCGGCCGGCACGGCCAGGTCGAAGCCCGCGGACTGGGCGTCCTTCACCGCCGCCGGCACGCTGCTCGAGACGATGTCCCAATCCGACCAGCGCGGCAGCGGCTCAACCACCCGCACCGTGGCGGCTTCGGGCTTGGCGTTGCGCACCAGCACGCTGATGCGCTCTTCCATCTGGCGGCCGGCGCGGTCGACGCTGAAGGCCTCGCGGGTGCGCTCGGCGGTGAGGTCGAACACGGTGCCCAGCGCCAGCGACACGTCGGCATTGGCCGGGGTGTGGCCGAGGTTGGCTTCGCCCAGCAGTTCGCCGCCGTCGAACACGCGCACGCGGCCCGCGGGCAGCGGCACGCCCAGGCCGGCCTGCGACGCGTTGCGGAAGCGCAGGCTGGCGATGACCGGCTGCTGGCCTGCGGGGCTGTTGAAGTTCGCGTCGATCATCGGCTGCGGCGGGCGCCAGTCGCCGAATTCGGCGCGGGTTTCGTAGCGGCGCTCGCAGGCCACGCCTTCGGCGCGATCCACCAGCGGCAGCCGCTGCACGCTGCCCTGGGGCAGGGTGCTGGTGCCGGGCAGCCGGTAGGCATGGTATTCGCCGGATGCCTGCGGCGCGGGCGCAGGCGCGGCCTGCGCGCGGACCATCATCATGTCCTTGGCCATCATTTCCGGCCCGGCCGAAGCCACGCGGTTGGGCGCGCCGGCCACCAGCGTCAGCGCGACGCCGCTGAAGTCGGCGCCCGAGCGGTTCACCACCATCGCCGCGCCCTCCAGGTCCATGCGGCAGGCCTTGGCGCCGCCGGACAGGTCGGCCTGGTATTCGGCGCGCCAGGCCAGGCCGGCGGTGGCGTAGTCGAGCTCGAAGTCCTGGCGACCGGCGCGGGCGGCGCCAATGTCCCAGGCCAGGGTGGGTTCGACCACCATGCCCTCGGGCAGCGCGGACAGTTCGAAGCTGGCGTAGTTGGCCAGCATCTTCACCCGGCCGTCCGGCAGGCGCAGCGTCAGGCCGTTGCCCGCCGCCAGCAGCACGCCGGTGTAGGCCTGGCGGCTGTCGCCGACGGCCTGCTCGACGGTGATGGACTGGCCGATGGCGCGCGCCAGCAGCGCGTCCTGGCCGGCGAGGGCGAAATCAAAGCGCTGGCCGCGCACGCTGGCCTCGCCGCGCGGGCGCAGGCGCACCGAGCTGGCGTCCAGCGCCGCCGGAAGGCCGCCCAGCCGCTCGGCGTTGTCGCCGCTCGCGAGGTCGAAGCCAAGGGTGGAATGGAACAGTGCGAAGCCCGGGCCGCCGGGCGTTGCGTCGGACTGCACGACGGCGTCGTAGTCGCCGCTGTAGACGGTAAGGGTGGGGGTGGCGGCGTGCACGGGCGCCATGCCCAAAAGGGCGGTGGCCGTGGCGGCCGCAAGCAGTGAACGATTCATCGGGAACTCCTTGGGGGCGCGTGGGATTATCATAGGCCCATGAACGCATCACGCCTTTTGTTGGGGTTCGCGCTGGCCTGCTTCGCTTCAGCTGCGGTTGGGGCGGAAGCGGCCTGCGTGCCGGTCATCGAGAAGCCGTGGGTGCGCGCCGCGCCGCCGGGGGCGGCTTCGCTCGCGGGCTACCTGGTGCTGCGAAATCCCTGCGCGACCGCGATCGAGGTCAGCGACGTCGAGAGCCGTGACTTCGGCATGCCGATGATCCATCGCTCGGAGGTGGTGGACGGCGTCAGCCGCATGCGCCCCGCCGGCAAGCTGGTGGTGCCGCCGGGCGGCGCGCTGCGCTTCGAGCCAGGCGGCCTGCACCTGATGCTGATGAAGCCGCTGCGCCCGCTCGCCGAAGGCGACCAGGCCAGCGTGCGCCTTGTGCTCGCGGACGGTCGCCGCCTCTTCGCCGTCTTCCCGGTACGCCGCGAAGCGCCCTGAATCGCGGCGCCAGGCCGGCTCAGGCGCCGGCTGGCGTGCAGGCGGCGCGGACCTGGTCGGGGAGCAGCACCGACTGGCCGTCGCGGTTGATCCAGACCAGCACCGTGTGGCCGTCGCAATAGAGGATCGACGGGTCCGAAGCCGAAGCGATGCGGTGGCCCAGCGTGAGGCTCTTGCTGCCCACGCGCTCGGCGAACAGCTCGATGCGCAGCGTCTCGGGCCAGTGCGCCGGGCGCTTGTAGTTCACCGTTACCGATGCCATCACCGGCGCCGAGGTTTCGCCGGCCCAGTCGGTGGACAGCGACTTGAACCAGCGCACGCGCGCCTCTTCGATGTAGCCCAGGTAGCTGGCGTTGTTGATGTGGTTGAAGGCATCCATGTCGCGCCAGCGCGACTCGATGTCCAGCGTGTAGACGATGGGGTTCATGCGCTCTTCTTCCTGGCCGGGGCCTTGGTCTTGGGCTTGGCGGGCGACGGTGCGGCCGGCGCCAGCATCTTGGCCAGGAACCGCCCCGTGTGGGACTCGGCCACGGTGGCCAGGTGCTCGGGGGTGCCCTCGGCCAGGATCTGGCCGCCGCGGTGGCCGCCTTCCGGGCCCAGGTCGATCACCCAGTCGGCCGTCTTGATCACGTCCAGGTTGTGCTCGATCACCACGATGGTGTTGCCGTCGTCGCGCAGCTTGTGCAGCACGGCCAGCAGGTGCTCGATGTCGTGGAAGTGCAGGCCGGTGGTGGGCTCGTCCAGGATGTAGAGCGTGCGG
>JAPLSJ010000076.1 GCA_026398695.1 Arenimonas sp. | reverse complement strand
ACAGCTGCTGGGCCAGGGCCTTGCTCAGGATCGCGTGCTTGGGCGCGATGTTGGCGATGGACGGTTCGACTATCTGCACTTCATCGGCGCGGAAGTCGCGACCGGCCACCAGCTGCAGTCCCATCGCGTCCACCAGGCTCTCGGAGCTGAAGTAGAACGCGGTGTTGGTGGACTCCACGTTTTCGTCGTTGCTGTTGGGCCGCACGCTGAGGTTCCAGCCCGACTGCGTCAGCGGCGCCATGTTGGCCGTGGCCACGGCCTTCACGCCGGGCATGGCGCCCATCATCGCCAGGTCGGCGTCCAGCATGGCCGGCACGTCGATGCCCTCGCGGAAACCGTAGAGACGGATGAAGAACGTATTGGCCTCGTCGGCCCCCGTGGGCCGCGCGGCGATCGCCAGGCGGTCCTGCACGATGTAGACGGCGTTGCCCAGGATGGCCAGCGTCAGCGCCACCTGGGCGGCGATCAGGAAGGCACCGGTCTTGGAGCGCAGCAGCGCCGAAAGGATGGGGCGGATTTCCATGGTGAGCCTCACTGGGTCTTGAGCTGGATGGCGGGGACGACGCGGCAGGCGCGCCAGGTCGGCAGAAGGCCGGCGAGCAGCGCGGCCACGACGGCGGTGGCCACGGTGGCCATCAACATCGACGGGCTCATGTGGGCCACGGCCGCGATTTCCTCCGACTGCCGCGCCAGCAGCCACAGCCCGCCGAAGGTGAGGCCCAGGCCCAGCAGGCCGCCGGCCGCGCCCACCACGCCCGCCTGCACCAGGTATTGCTGGAACACCTGGCTGCGGGTGGCGCCGAGTGCGCGCCGCACGCCGATCTCGCCGGCGTGGGCGGTGAACTTGGCCAGCAGCAGGCCTACCGTGTTCACCACGCAGACCAGCAGGAAGCCGGCGGCGAGCAGGGTCTGCAGGATGGTGTCGTCGCCCAGCACTTCCTGCTGTTCCATCCATTCGCGCACGTCGAGCAATCGCGAGCGCTCGCCCACGGGCAGGCGGCCGAGCGCCTTCTGGCCGTCGACGTAGCCGCCGAGGCGTTCGCGGTAGGCGCTGCGCTCACCGGCGTCGGCCAGCTCCACCCAGTACTGCATGAACACGCATTCGGAGTTGAGCAGGCCGGTGAAGCCCGGCTCCGGGCCGTCGCCGTTGCAGTTGACGTTGCCGTTGGGGCCGGATTCGTTGGCCAGGGCGTTGCGGATCGGAATGAACACATCGTCGGTGTCGCCGAAACGGTTGTTGCTGCCGATCAGCCAGTAGTACTTGGGCATCGGCCGCCACGGCGCCAGCACGCCCGACACCACGTACTCGCCGTCGAACATGCGCAGGCGCTTGCCGGTCGGGTCGTCCTTGCCGAACAGGCGCTCGGCGAACGGCGCCGACAGCACCACCTGGGCGCCGCCGCGCGCATCGTCTTCGGCGCTCCAGGCGCCGCCATGCAGGAAGGGCGCCTCGAACATGGCGAAGAAGTCGGCGTTCACCGCCATGCCGCCGATCAGCTGGTTGCCCTTCTCGCCCTCGGGTTCGGCCACGCCGCCCACGGCATACATCGCGCTGCGGCGCACGCCGTCGCCGGCTTCCAGCAGCTCCTTGGCGTCGAGCCAGCTCAGATGGTCGGCCGGATCTTCGCCGGCGGCGGCGTCCTCGGGACTGTTGTCCACCTGCACCACGAACAGCCGGTCGCTCTTGGACGGGATCGGGTCACCCGACATCGCCCGCAGCACGGTGAGCGTGGACATGCTGGTGGCCACGCCTACGGCGAGGGTGAGCACCATCAGTGCGGTGAGCACGGGGTTGCGGCGCAGGCTGCGCAGGCCGAGCTTGAGGTAGTAGGCGAACATGGCTTTCTCCGTGGCTCAGGTCGCGGCGGCGGCGCTGGACTGCGCGGCGCGGAACGGATGCTCCAGGTCGCTCACCTGGCCGTCGACGATGTGCACGTTGCGGGCGGCGCGCGCGGCCAGCTCCGGGTCGTGGGTCACCATCACGATGGTGGTGCCTTCGGCGTTGATCTGCTCGAGCAGCTCCATCACGCCGCGCGCCATCTGGGTGTCGAGGTTGCCGGTGGGTTCGTCGGCCAGCAGCAGGCGCGGCGAGCCGGCCAGCGCGCGGGCGATCGCCACGCGCTGCTGCTGGCCACCGGACAGTTCGGCCGGGTAGTGCTTGGCGCGCGAGGCCAGGCCCACCTTGCCCAGGGCGTCCTCGATGCGGCGCTTGCGCTCGGCGGCGTTCAGGCCGCGGTAGCGCAGCGGCACGTCCACGTTGTCGAACAGGTTCAGGTCGGGGATCAGGTTGAAGCCCTGGAAGATGAAGCCGATCTTCTCGTTGCGCAGCCGCGATCGCGCGTCGTCGCTCAGGCCGCGCACTTCCACGCCGTCGAGCAGGTAGGTGCCGTCGGTGAATTCCTCCAGCAGGCCGGCGATGTTGAGGAAGGTGGTCTTGCCCGAGCCCGACGGGCCGGTGACGGCGACGAACTCGCCTTCGCGCACGTGGATGTCGAAGCCGCGCAGGGCGTGCGTTTCGATCATGTGGGTGCGGTAGACCTTGCTGAGGTGGTTCATCCGGAGCATCGGAGGCGTCCTTGGTGTCGGGGTTCGGAAAAAGGGGGAGGTCAGTCGTTGAGCTGCACGCGCTCGGCGTCGCCGAAGGTGTCGGTGCCGGCGATCACCACCACGTCGCCCACGGCCAGGCCGTCGAGCACTTCCACGTGGGTGACGCTGGCCGTGCCCAGGCGGATGGCGCGGCGCACGGCCACGTCGCCTTCCACCACCCAGGCGGTGCGGCCGCCCTGGGCTTCGATGAAGGGACCGCGCGGCAGCATCAGGGTGTCGGCGCGTTCGTCGATCAGGATGCGGGCGTTCACGCGCTGGTTCTGGCGCAGGCCGGCGGGCTGGTCGCCCTCGAAGGCCAAGCGGACGCGCACGCGGTTGGCCACCACTTCGGGCGAGATGGCGCTGATCTTGCCGGGCGCCTTCGCACTGCCGATGGCCACGTCGGCGCTCATGCCGATGCCCAGGTCGTCGGCGTAGGTTTCCGGCGCCTCCAGCTCCACTTCCAGGCGCGAGAGGTCCACCACGGTCACCAGCGGCGCGTTGGCCACCACCACGGCGCGGTCGGTGACCGCCACGGTGCCGACGATGCCGTCCACCGGGGCGCGGATCTGCAGGTCCTCGACGCGGCGGCGCAGGTCGGCCACCACCAGCGCCTGGCGCTCGAGCGCGCGCTCGCGGGTGGTGAGGTCGAAGCCGGTGGACTGCGTGGCCAGGCCGCTGTCGTCGCGGGCGTGGCGCAGGCGGATCTCGGCGCTGCGCACCGCGTCGCGCGCGGCCAGCAGGTCCACTTCCGACACCACGCCCAGCTGGTGGCCGCGCTCGGAGCGCTGCAGGTTGCGCTGGGCGGTGGTGAGCGCCAGCTCGGCTTCGTCCAGGGTGCGGCGGGCCAGCAGGCTGGCCTGGCGCGAGGTGATGCGCTGGCGGCCGACTTCGGCGTCCAGGCTGGCCAGGGTGGACTCTTCGCGCGCCAGTTCGTTGGTGAGCTCGGGCGATTCGATCTTCGCCAGCACCGCGCCGCGCTTCACGGTGGCGCCGGCCTGCACCTGCAGGGTGACGGTGCCGCCCACCGGCGCGTACAGCGTGGGGCTGACCGCGGCCACCACGCGGCCTTCCACCGCGACGTCGCGGACGAACGTGCCGCGCGCCACTTCGCCGGTGCGCACGCGGTCCGCCGACACCGAGCGGTCGCTCGAGGCCCAGCCCATCGCCAGCGCGACCAGCACTGCCAGCACCGCAGCGGCCCCACCGAGCTTGATCAGCAGGCTGTTCCTGCGGCTGCCGGCGGGCGGCGTGACGGGGCGGTCCTGGGCGGAGGTATCGCGGATCATGGGGCGTCCAGCAAGGGGTTCGGGTAATACAAATGCACGAGCCGTGCCAGCTGTAAGTCCTTGAATCTGCAACGTGCAGGCCGGTGTCCGGGTGTCCGTCGGGCGTCCATCGCCTGAATGCCCGGACACTCGCCGCGGCGCCGCGCGCGGGCACGCGGCCAGGCTGGCGGCGGCATCCCGTAAACTGGCCGCCTACCGATCACGGACCACCACCCCATGTGCGGCATCGTCGGCATCAGCGCCCAGCGCAACATCGTCCAGCACCTGATCGAAGGCCTGAGCGCCCTGGAATACCGCGGCTACGACTCCGCCGGCGTGGCCCTGCTGGGTCCCGAAGGCATCGTCCGCCTGCGTGCCAAAGGCAAGGTGCGCGACCTGGCCGCGCTGCAGCGCGAAACCGGCGTGGACGGCCACTGCGGCATCGCCCACACCCGCTGGGCCACCCACGGCGTGCCCAGCGAAGGCAACGCGCACCCGCACCTGTCGGGCGAAGTGAGCGTGGTGCACAACGGCATCATCGAAAACCACGCCGCGCTGCGCGCCGAGCTGCAGGCCGACGGCTACCAGTTCAGCTCGCAGACCGACACCGAAGTGATCGCCCACCTGGTGGAGCGCGCGCAGCGCAGCGGCCTGTCGCTGCTGGCCTCGGTGCAGCAGATCGTGGGCCGCCTGCACGGTGCGTACGCCATCGTGGTGGTGTCGGCGCGCGAGCCGGGCGTGCTGGTGGGTGCGCGGCTGGGGTCCCCGCTGGTGGTGGGCCTGGGCGAGGGCGAGCAGTACTTCGGCTCGGACATCCACGCGCTGCTGCCGCTGACGCGCCGCTTCCTGTACCTGCAGGAAGGCGACGTGGCGCGCCTGGACACCGCCGGCGTGCAGGTGTTCGACGCCGCCGGCCAGCCGGCCATCCGTGAAGTGAAGGAGTCGCAGTTCAACACCGACGCGGTGCAGCGCGGCGACTACGCCCACTACATGCTCAAGGAAATCCACGAACAGGCCCAGGCCGTGGCCGACACGCTGGAAGGCCGCATCGCCGGTGGCCGCATCCTCACCCAGATCTTCGGCGTGGACGCCGAGCAGCTGCTGGCCGACACGCAGGCCGTGCACATCATCGCCTGCGGCACCAGCTACCACGCCGGCCTGGTGGCGCGTTACTGGATCGAACAGCTGGCCGGCGTGCCCTGCACGGCCGAGATCGCCAGCGAATACCGCTACCGCGACCCGGTGGTGCGCGCGGGCACGCTGTTCCTCACCATTTCCCAGTCGGGCGAAACCGCCGACACCCTGGCCGCACTCAAGCTGGCCAAGCAGATGCCGTACCTGGCGCAGATGGCCGTGTGCAACGTGCCCGAGTCGTCGATCGTGCGCGAATCGTCGCTGGTGCTGATGACGCGCGCCGGCCCCGAGATCGGCGTGGCGTCCACCAAGGCCTTCACCACCCAGCTGGTGGCGCTGGCGCTGTTCGCGCTGGCGCTGGCGCGCAGCAAGGGCCTGGACGAGAAGCGCTACCTCGACGGCGTGGCCCAGCTCGAGCAGCTGCCCGGCCTGATCGTGGAAACGCTCAAGCTGGCCGACCAGATCAAGCTGCTGGCCAATCGTTTCGCCGACAAGCACCACGCGCTGTTCCTGGGCCGCGGCACCCACTGGCCGGTGGCCATGGAGGGCGCGCTCAAGCTCAAGGAGATCAGCTACATCCACGCCGAGGCCTACGCCGCCGGCGAGCTCAAGCACGGCCCGCTGGCGCTGGTGGACGAGAACATGCCGGTGATCGCGGTGGCGCCCAACGACCGCCTGATCGACAAGCTCAAGTCCAACCTCGAGGAAGTGCGCGCGCGCGGCGGCGAGCTGTATGCGTTCGTGGACGAAACCGTCGCGCACGGCCTGGACGCCTCGCACGTGGTGATCCTGCCCGCCTGCGGCGAGATCGCCGCGCCGGTGGTGTCCACCCTGCCGCTGCAGCTGCTGAGCTACTACGTCGCGCTGCTCAAGGGCACCGACGTGGACCAGCCGCGCAACCTGGCCAAGTCGGTGACGGTGGAATAGGCTTTGACGGGGGCGAATGCCAAGGGGCAGGGTCAGGGCGGTGCTCCATAAGCCGAAGGGCGGCAAGGACACACTTTCCCAAGGAGGCTCGAGATGCGATGGATCCACGTTGCGCTTCTTCTTCTTTTGATACTGGTTCCGTCGGCGGGCCAGGCCCAGGCACCCATGCTGCGATGCGTGGACCAGTCCGCGGGCAACTTTGCTTCCGTCATCCGTTCCGACATGACCCTTGTCCGCGAGGCGGACGGATTGCTGCTCGGCCCAGTGATTCCGGTCGCGAACGGCAGCGCCAGGTACCAGCTGCCGAGCGCGAACATGCGGTTCATGTATCTGGTTGCCTGGAACAACAGCCTGGTCGTGTACGACCTGGGCACGGGCACCTCCCAGGCGGTCGGCCAATGCGCCGACCTGGCGCCCACCCCGGCGCCACAGGCACCCGGCGTCGACAGCAGCCAGGTCATGGGCCAATGCCGTGACCATGTCCGAGGCTACGACGTTACCCTGCTCAGGGATTTCACCGGGTTCCGCAGTGACGCACCGGCTGCCATCGGCCCGATTCAGCGGGATGCGACGGGTCAGTACTTCCTCCGATTGCCCTCGCAAACACCCACTCAAAACGCCTTTTTCGCCGGGTGGGACGGCGCCCTGTACGAGCTGAGCATGACCATGCCGGTCGGGCAACAGATCGGCTGGTGCAACTTCGCGCCTGACGTGGTCGCCTCGCCGCCGCAGGCCCCCGCGCTGCCCGTCTTCACTTACGGCGACAACAGGATGGTCGTGTCGGGCGATACCCGGATTCCGCTGCCGGATGGAATGTACGGACAGACCGTCGGGGTTGCGCCGCCCATGATCGCCACGGAACAGCAAGCCAACGCATGCCTTGTACAGTACGGGCAGGATGCGGCGGCATTCGTTGACTGCCTCGCGCCATCAATGATGACGCCCAACCAGAGGAAGGCCTACGACTGCATCCGGGGCGAACGGGACGAAATGGCGACGGCCACGTGCCTTGCGGGAACTCTCGTCGGGCGCAACGAACAGCGGGCGCTCCGGGACGTCGAGGCCTGCTATCGCCAGGTCGGCACCGAGTGGGAAAAGTACGCCCTTTGCATGGGCGAAAAGCAGGCGGACGAGAGGACCGTCAAGGCCTTCCAGTGCGTCAGGGCGCAGGCGGAATCCGCCGATCCGTCCGCCATCGGCGTGGCCACCTGCCTTGCCGCCGGGTCACTCAACTTGAATCCGGAGCTCACCATCGCCGTCGAGTGTGCAGCCACGAGTGGTGGCGAGCCGCTGACATTCGCAGGCTGCGCCGGCGGGCGACTCACGGCGCGGGAGCTTGAGAAATGCCTCAACCATGGCATCGGCGAGGGCGGTTGTTTCGGCCCGAACAATGAAATCGTGAAGGGGCTGCGGCAGCTCGGCGTGGACATGCAGCAAGTGTTGAACCCGAATGGCTTTGCAATCCAGGCATTCAATACGGCGGTCAACGACATCAGCAATGGCCCGGGGCCGAACAACGACGTCGTTCGCGCCATCGAAACGATCAACAACGACATCGTCAACGGGCCCGGGCCGAACAATGACGTCGTCAAGGTGCTCGAAGGCGTGCTCGGCGGAATCTTCTAGCCAGTCCCTCCAGGCCGGCACGCCGTCGGAACGCGCCCTGGAACCAGCGGCGCGCTCCTGAAATTCCCTGCTGCCAAGGGCATCCCGAAACAAGGTGACCGGAGGAGAACCCCGAGATGATGATTCCGTGGACACGCCAGGCCATCGCCCTTGCATTGCTGACCCTCGCGGCATCGGTGCAGGCGGCGCCGCACGCGACCAGGGACCTGCGCCTTTCAACCGATGGTGACGGCGCTCTGCGCGAGATTTCCATCTGCGCGCGGCCGTCACCCGATGCGTTGAAGAACCTGCCCGGCCACCTGTTCGTTGCATACAGCATCCTGCAGCAGGGCGGCCAGAGGCTGTATCTCGCGGTGGGCCACACGACATCCGCCGCGCCCAAGGACGCGCTGATGACCTATTTCGGCACGCACACCGTCCGGGGTTCGCTGAGCGAAGAGCTGTACACGCACAGCCAGGAGGAATGCCTGGTGCTCCAGGTCAACGAAGGTGATTTCGGGGCCGCGTACCAATTGACCCAACCATTTCTTCCACCGGGAAGCTATTCGCCCGATCCGCGACAATGGAGACCAACACTGCTCGCATACAGCCTCGGCGGCAATGACTGCATGGAGTTTGCCATCGGCGTGGCGAGGGTGTTTGAGCGAAAGGGCCTGGTCGTGCCGCAGCGCGGCGCCACCGAGCTTCCGCTGACGTATGTGAGGCGGCTGATCGATGCGAATTGATCCGTCGGCCCGCCCACCACTTCGTGCCCGGCGCCGGGGGCCATCCCGCGAAGGGATGGGGCGATCTCAGCCGTCCTGCTGGAAGACGTAGTCCAGGCGCGGGCCGGTGGCGGCCAGCGCCTCGCCCTGCAGGAAGTCGATGCCCAGGCCCCACAGCTGGGGCACCGCGTCGATGCTGCGCACCTCGTCGACGATCAGGCCGCGGCCGCGCTCGCGCCACGGCGCCATCAGCCGCGCGAAGGCCTGCGGCGTGACGCCGTCGATCGCCGACTGCGGCAGGCGCAGCAGGTGCACCGGCGCGTCCTGGAGTTTTTCCACCAGCGCCAGGCTGCCCGAGGGCTCGGAAAGGGAAAGCCGGATGCCGCCGTCGCGCAGTTCCCGCATCACGTCGGCCAGCGCCGGGTTGGCCAGCAGAGGCCGCGCCTCGAGTTCGATCACCAGGCCGTCGGCGATCGCCTTGCGCCGGCGCAGCTCGGCCATCAGCCAGCCCATCTGCGTGCGGTCGAGCGACGCCAGGTCCATCGGCACCAGGATGCGGGTGTTGCGCCCGTGGTCGCGCTCTTCCTGGATGGTTTCGAACGCGCTGAACACGCTGGTGCGTTCGATCATGCCCAGTGCGCCGGCGTCGCGCGCGGCGTCGAGGTATTCGTCGCGCCGGATGCCGGCCAGCGGGGCGCGGAAGTCGCGCAGCTTGGTGGCCTGGGCGTAGTGGCCGGCCACCAGCGCGCCGCGCAGCGGCAGCATGGGCTGGTACTCCACCACGATGTGCTCGCCGTGCGCGGCTTCCTTGACGAACTCGCGGATGATCAGCACGCGCTCGGCCGGCATGTCGCCGTGCCGGGTGGTGAGCACGCCGTCGTGGCGGTCGCCGCCCAGGCGGTGGGCGATGGACATGCCGGCGTACGCCGCGGCGAACCAGCGGTCGGTGTCGCCGCCGGCCGCGCCGGTGGGCGGCAGCGCCAGCCCCACCGACAGCGTCAGGTCCAGCGCCATGCCGCGCACCACGAACGGCCGCCCGCGCACGCGGCGGCATAGCTCCTGCGCCAGCGCGGCCACCTGGTCGCTGGTGTCGCGCTGCACCAGCACGCCGAAGCCGAACTCCAGCCAGATCGTGTACGCGTCGCGGTCGTCGAGCAGTTCGGCCAGGCGCGCGGCGACCGCCTGCTCCAGTTCG
Source organism: Arenimonas sp. (assembly GCA_026398695.1). Classification (GTDB taxonomy): domain Bacteria; phylum Pseudomonadota; class Gammaproteobacteria; order Xanthomonadales; family Xanthomonadaceae; genus Arenimonas. The sequence continues at coordinate 1,421 of JAPLSJ010000076.1, read as the reverse complement.
TACGCGCCGGCCTGGCCCAGCCGCTTGCCCAGGTCGGCCGCCTGGTCGACCTTGATCGACATCAGCGCCAGGCAGCCGGCGTTGGCCTGCCGCTGCACGGCCCCCAGCTGCGCCAGGAAATCGCCGCGTCGCAGCTGGCCGCCGCGCCGGGGCGAGGGGGCCGGCGCGGCCGGCAGCTGGCGCCGCGCCAGGCGCGAGCGCTTGATGCGGCTGCCCACTTCGGCCAGCAGCACGCGCGGGCGCACCGGCTTGCACAGGAAATCGTCGGCGCCGGCCTGGATGGCCTGGAAGCGCACGTTCTCGCGCTCTTCGCCGGAGATGAAAAGAATGGGCAGCAGCGCCAGCGCCGGCTGCCGGCGCAACGCCATCGTCAGCGTGAGACCGTCGACCTCGGGCATGTGCAGGTCCAGCAGCAGCAGGTCGGGCGGGTTGTCGGCCACCAGGGACGGCACCTGGCGCGGGTCGGCGCATTCACGCACCTGCATGCCGCCCTGTTCCAGCACCAGTCGCAGGTAGCGCGACGACTGCACGTCGTCGTCCACCACCAGCACGCGGAACACCTCCGCGGCCGGCACGTCCACCAGCTCCAGCAGGCGCGCGGCCAGGCTGGGGTCGGCCAATGAATCCACGTGGCCGCCGGCGCCGTGCAGCAGGGCCTCCAGGCGGTTGCCACCCACGCCGAAGATCACCGTGGCGCCGGCCGCCGGCAGCTGGTTGGACAGCGACTCGAGCACGGCGCCGGCCGGCACCAACTGGTCCGCCTCGACCAGCAGCGCGGCGCCGGGCGTGCGCAGCACGGCGTCGGCCAGTTCGGCCCAGTGCGAGAAGCGGCGCAGTTCGAAGCCGGCCTGTGCCAGCGCCATCGCCGATGCCGGCGGCAGGTCGCCGCGTTCGCACAGCAGGTCGATGAAACGCACCGGACGGTGCGCGGCCGGCAGCCCGCGCGCCACGGCGTCGGCCAGCGCGTCCACCAGTCGCAGCAGCGTTTCACCCTGCTGCGGCCGCGGGGCCTGGGCTTCCTCGACACCCACCAGGTAGGCGAACAGGTCCATGCCGGCGTCGCGGATGGCGGCCTGGCCCAGGTCCTGGGCGTCGTCGGTGAGGCGTTCGAGCGCACTCGTGCAGCGCAGCAGCAGCTCGCCCGGCCAGCCGAGCGCGATCAGGCTGCGGCAGTCGCGGTCGAGCGCGGCCGTGAGTTCGGTGAGCGCGTGGTCGGCGTCGGTGGGCGGCGGGGGACGCATTCCCCACAGTCTACTTGCCGGCGTGCCGGGAGCGTGAGAGGCGCTCGCGCAGCCGGTAAACTAACCGGCCCGGCGCACGGCCCCAGCGCGTGCCGCCCTCCACCGCCACCGGAGCCAGCCCATGCGTGTCTGTGTCTACGCCGCCTCGAGCGCCAAGGTGGCGCCGGAATTCCACGCCGC
>JAPLSJ010000058.1 GCA_026398695.1 Arenimonas sp. | reverse complement strand
CGTGCCGCGGCGCCCGCTGTGGCCATGTCCTGGGGCGCGCCCAGCGGCGTGCGTTGGGGCATGCCGGGCATGGGCGCCGCCGTGGCGCCCGCGCCCGCCGCCGCGACGCTGCCGCCGCCGCGCGCCGGCCAGCCCGACCCGGTGTTCGAACGGCCGGTGTTCATCGTGTCCTCGCCGCGTTCGGGATCCACCATGCTGTTCGAGGCCATGGCCACCGCGCCGGGCATCCACAGCATCGGTGGCGAAAGCCACGCGCTGATCGAAGGCGTGCCCAGCCTCAACCCGGCCGCGCGCGGCTTCGATTCCAACCGGCTGGGTGCGGACGCCGCCACCCCACAGGTGGTCGGCGCGCTGCGCCAGCGCTTCCACGCCGCCCTGCGCGACCGCGACGGCAGGCCGCCGGCGCCGGGCCGCGTGCGCATGCTGGAAAAGACGCCGAAGAATTCCCTGCGCATCCCGTTCCTGGCCGAGACGTTCCCGGAAGGCGTTTTCATCTACCTGTACCGCGATCCGCGCCAGGTGCTGGGCAGCATGATGGACGCGTGGCAGTCGGGTAAGTTCCGCACCTACCCGAACCTGCCGGGCTGGAGCGGGCCGCCGTGGTCGCTGCTGCTGATCCCCGGCTGGCGCGAACTCAACGGCCTGCCGCTGGCCGACGTGGTGGTGCGCCAGTGGGAAGCCACCACGCGCTGGCTGCTCGACGACCTGGAAGCCATGCCGGCCGAGCGCCGTTGCGTGGTCCGTTACGACGCACTGGTGGCCGACCCGCAGGGCGAGCTGGAGAAGTTGTCCGCGTCGGTGGGCCTGGGCTGGGACCGCGCCGTGGGCGCCAGCCTGCCGCTGGCGCGCTACACGCTCAGCCAGCCCAGCGCGGACAAATGGCGCAAGCACGAAGCCGACATCCTGCCGCGCCTGGCCGGCGTGCAGGCCACCCTGGACCGGGCCGCCCGCTTCGCCGGAGCGTGACCGGGTTTGCTTAACCCCGGTTCATCCGGCGCCGAAGCCGCGTGCTAGCGTCATCCTGTCCTTACCCTGGAGACGTGTGATGAGAGTTCCCGCCGGCGCCATCCGCCTTGCCCTGCTGCTGTTGGTCGCCCTGCTGGCCGGCTGCGCCACCGGCCCTCGCATCACCACCGACACCGACCCGTCGGCCGACTTCGCCAGCTACCGCAGCTTCGCCTTCTACGAGCCGCTGGCCGTGGAAACCAAGGGCTACTCCACCCCGTCCAGCCAGCGCATGAAGTCCGCGGCCCGGCGCGAGATGGAAGCGCGCGGCTACGTCTACGACGAGGCCAAGCCCGACCTGCTGGTGAACATCAACGCCTACATCAACGAGCGCCAGGACGTCATCAGCACGCCGCAGCTGCAGTTCCGCACGTACTACAACTACCGCTACAACAGCTACGTGCAGACCGCCTTCTGGGCCGACCGCACCGACGTGTACAACTACTCGGAAGGCACGATGAACATCGACCTGGTGGACGCGCTGCGCAAGCAGCTGGTCTGGGAAGGCATTGCCGTGGGCCGCATGGCCAACACCAAGCCGGCCGCGCGCAACACCCGCATCGACAGCACCATCGGCGAGATCTTCGCGCAGTACCCGCATCGGGCCGGCGCGCAGTAAGCGCAGCCTCGACCAGCCGCAAAAAAGAAAGCCGCCCGAGGGCGGCTTTCTTGCTTCCATCGCCGTATTTGCTGGCTTCAGCGGCCAGGCACGCGGCAGCACATCAACTTGGCGGTCACGTTCTGGGCGTTGGCGCTCACGCTTCGCACGAAGATCTGCCCGGCGTTGCCGGCGGTGTAGCTGTCCGCGACCAGGACATTCTCGCCGGCGGAAATGGACAGGGCGACGGGCGTGTAGTTGGCCGCGCAGAAGAGCGTGGGCAGGGACGCATAGGCGCCAGCGTTCACGTTGGTCGGGGCGCCCGAAACCGTCGCGCAATCCAGCGCCGTCGCGGTCGGCGGCGAGTAGTAGCCGACGATGTCGGCCACGTAGTCCGAGCTGGCGAAGGTGTAGACCGTGAAGTCCTTGGTCGTGAGCGGCGTGGGGATCTTGACGACGATGCTGTTGTTGACGATGGCACCGGCCGTGTAGTTCACGCTCGATGCCAAAGGCCGCGTCGTGCCGAACGGGTACGCCGTCGCGAAGCCCGCACCCGACGGCGTCACCGCCGTGAGGTTGATCACCACGGCGGCCTGCCCGGCAGCCACGGCGCCGCAGTCGGTGGCGCTGCCGCCCTGGCTGCTGAAGTTGCCGCCTGAGCCCACCACCGCATTGAAGTCCCGGGTGAAGTTGCCCGCGATCGCGCCGCCCGCCACGCGCGTGTCCAGGATCCGGCACGGCGTGATCGGCGTGTACACCAGGTCGGAGCTGGCCGAGCCCAGGGCCATCGTCCCGGCATCGGCCTGGGTCAGCCGCGGATCCAGGCTGGACCGGGCCATCGAGTCGATCACCTGGTCGTCGGACAGGCGCTTGCCGGTGCCGCTCAGGGCGGCCGATGCGCCTTCATAGGTGGTGCGCTGGAGCGCGTTGCGGAAGTTTTCGGGGTCGGCATGCACGAACGTCGGCACCATGCGCTTGGCCCAGACGTCCATCGGGACGTTGTAGACCTGCTGCACGTAGGGGCCCCACTTGCGCACGTAGGCCCGCGTCATGGCCCCGCGCTCGGCCGGGGTGAGCTTGCCGCTGGCGGCCGCGGCCACGGGTTCGGCCTTGAGCTGTCGCGGACCGGCCTGGGCCCCCGGCGCGATGAGCGCCGTGCTCGCGGCCAGGATTCCTACAACCATTCCGAACTGAATTTTCATGACCATCCCCTCTCCTGAGTTGTCCTAGCCTAACGCAAGGGAGGTGCACGGCCGGACATTGTGGTCTAGCGGCCGCGGGACCGGGCCAGGAAGGCGCGGCGGCTCAGGCGCTTGGTCTCCCGGGGTGGCTTCAAACCGCTGTGCAGCTGCTGTCTGGACGGCGAGCGAAGTAAGCAAAAAAGCCACCCGCGAGGGTGGCTTTTTCGTGGTGCGCGCTGTGGGTTGGTTCAGAAGTTGAGCTTCTCGGGGCTCGCCTCGAACCGCTGCACGGAATCGACGATTTCCTGCTTGGCGGCGTCAGCGCCCTCCCAGCCGTCGAGCTTCACCCACTTGCCCTTCTCCAGATCCTTGTAGTGCTCGAAGAAGTGGCCGATGCGCTCGAGCCAGTGCGGGCTCACCTGGGTGATGTCGTGGATGTGCGAGTAGCCGCCGAACACCTTGTCGATCGGCACGGCCAGCAGCTTGGTGTCTTCGCCGGCCTCGTCCTTCATCTTGAGCATGCCCACCGGGCGGCAGCGGATCACCGAGCCGGGGATCAGGGGCAGGGGCAGGATGACCAGCACGTCCACCGGGTCGCCGTCGCCGCACAGGGTGTGGGGCACGTAGCCGTAGTTGCAGGGGTAGCGCATCGGGGTGGACAGGATGCGGTCGACGAAGATGGCGCCGGTGGCCTTGTCCACTTCGTACGTGACGGGCTCGGCGTCCTTGGGGATTTCGATGACGACGTTGATTTCGTGGGGAACGTCGCGGCCGGTGGCGACCAGGTCGAGGGCCATGGGGATACTCCTGTGCAGCCCGGGGGAGGGCGTCCGTGTGGGGCGTGAAGGATACGGGATCGGGCTGGAGCCCGCACTCCAGCCGGGTTTCCCAACCCCTGTGGGAGGGACTAGGCAGGGGTGGGGGGAGGGGCGAGAATGGGGGCTGGTCCATCGGAAACCCCCGCCATGGCTGCTGCGCCCCTGCTTGATCCCAATGCCCTGGAACTGCTGCGCATGCTCGACCGCGACCAGCCGGGCGCGTTCAGCCAGTTCGTGCGCATGTTCGTGCACGAGGCGCCGGACCTGGTGCGGAAGATGGAGCTGGCCCAGCAGGCCGGCGACCTCGACGAGCTGGGCAAGTCGGCCCACTACCTGCGCTCGGCCGCGCTGGCCATGGGCGCCAGCCAGCTGGTGGAGGTGTGCCACGGCCTGGAACACCACGACATCACCGACCTGCACGGCGCGGAGATGGCCGACCGCTTCAACCAGCTGCGCCGCGCGGTGCGCGACGCGCTGATCCTGCTGCTGCAGGAAGTGCCGCAGATCTAGTCGCGCAGCTCGGGCACCTGGCAGTGCTGGGTGATCTTCTCGAGCACCGCGTCCGTCGCCGCCTGCGTCGACACTGAACGCCCCGGGGGCGCCAGGTCCGCCGTCAGCACGCCTGCATCCAGGGCGGCCGCCACGGCCAGCTCGATCTCCACCGCCTCCGCCTCCAGCCCCAGCGAGTGCCGCAGCAGCAGCGCGGCGCTGAGGATCGTCGCGTATGGATTGGCGATGCCGCGCCCGGCGATGTCCGGCGCCGAACCATGGATGGGTTCGTACAGGCCGCGGGTGCCGTCGCCCAGCGAGGCCTAGGGCAGCAGGCCCAGGGAGCCGGCCAGCAGCGAGGCTTCGTCGGTGAGGATGTCGCCGAACAGGTTCTCGGTCACCACCACGTCGAAGTCGCGCGGGCGGGCGATCAGGTACATCGCCATCGAGTCCACCAGGTG
>JAPLSJ010000043.1 GCA_026398695.1 Arenimonas sp. | reverse complement strand
GTTCATTCGTGATCTCTCTTTTCAGGAATCGGGGGGCGGGCTTCACCCGGGCACTTCGGCCACCCTTTCCAGGCAGCGGCGCCAGTGTGTGGGGGCGCGGCGGCGCCCCGGCCCGCTGTCGGACCAGGCACGGCGTGGCGGTCCTGAGCCGCGACCCGGCCGGACGAATGGCCCCGAAAGCCGGTTCGGCACAGGCGGGCGCCGTTGGGTCGTGGCGGGGCGTCACTCGTCCCGGCGCTGGCGTGTTTCATCCGATGGGCGCCAAACGCGCGCAAGTGATGGGTCAAGATGCCGCCAGCAATCACTTGATGGCACCCCATGAACAGAATCAAACGTTTCCTGCTGCGCGGCTTGCTCGCCCTGCTCGGACTGCTGGCGGTGCTGGCGGCCTTGGTCGCCTACTTCATCTACACGCCCGCTCCCGAACTGCCGCAGCTCTCGGGCACGCTGGGCCAGGGCACGATGGAAGTGGCGGGGCTGGTCCGCCGCTACCGCACGTATGTGCCCAGGGACCTGCCCGAAGGCGCGCCGCTGGTGCTGGTGATGCACGGCTCGGGTGAAGGCCCGCAGGCCCTTCGCGAGGGCACCGGCTATGGCTTCGAACGCCTGGCCGACCAGCATGGCTTTGCCGTGGTTTATCCCAAGTCCTTCGGCTCTGACTGGAACGATTGCAGTTCCATCGGCAACGCGGCGGTGAACGGTGTGCGCGCCGACGATGCCGCCTTCCTGGACGCGCTGGTGGACCAGCTGGTGGGCGAGCTGGGCGTCGATCCCAGGCAGGTGTTTGCGGCCGGTATCTCGAACGGAGGCTCGATGGCCATGCGCCTGGCGCTGGAGAACCCGACGCGCTACCGCGCAGTGGCCGCCGCGCTGGCCAATGTGCCGGCGCCGCAGAACTTCCAATGCCAGCCTTCTGCGCAGACTCCCTCGATCATGATCTTGAATGGCACCGAGGACCCGCTGGTGCCTTACGCCGGCGGCGAGATCAACCTGCTGGGGCTGTTCTACAAAGGGGGCCAGGTCATCTCGTCCACCGCATCGGCCCAGTACTTCGCGGACCGCAACGCCATCGCCGGGAAGCCCCAGACCAGCCAGACGCAAACGGCGAGCGGTACCCGTGTCGAACACAGCCGCTGGCAAGCAGCCGACGGCCGCACCGAGGTGGAGTTGGTGACACTGCACGGCGCCGGCCACGTGCTGCCGCAGCCCTGGGCACGCCGCCCCCGCCTGCTCGGGCCAGCCCCCACGGAACCCAATGGCCCGGCCCTGATCTGGGCCTTCTTCGACCGGCAGTCGAAATGAGCGTCCTGGAAGTTCCACCGGACAGTCACCCGCTGGTGCATGTCGCCGCCGCCGTGGTGCTCTACCTGCACATCGGCGCCGGCACGGTGGGCCTGCTGGCTGGCGCGGCCGCCTTTGCGTTCCGCAAGGGCTCGCGACGACACCGCCTGGCCGGCAACGTCTTCGTGGTCGCCATGCTGGTCATGTCCGCCATCGGCGCGACGGTGGCGCCGTTCCTGCCCACGCCCGAACGGGCCTCGGTCATCGCCGGCGTACTCACGTTCTACCTGGTGTTGAGCAGCTGGACCACCGTCAGGCGCAAGCCGGGGCAGATCGGCGCCTTCGACTACAGCCTGCTGCTGACCTCACTGGCCGTGGTGGGCACCAGCGCCTACTTGATGAACCTGGCGGCGCAAAGCCAGACGGGCAAGCTCGACGGCCAGCCTGTCGCCGCTTTCGTGATGTTCATCCTCATCGGCAGCCTGGCGGCCGTCGGGGACCTGCGCCTGATCCTCAAGCGCGGCGTCAGCGGTGCAATGCGCCTGGCGCGCCATCTGTGGCGCATGACGGTGGCGTACTTCATCGCGGCCAACGCGCTGTTCCTGGGCCAGCCGCAGGTGTTCCCGAAGGCGCTGCAGGGCTGGCTGTTCCTGCCGGCCCTGTTGATCCTGGGCTTGCTGCTGTATTGGCTCGGCCACGTGGGCTATGGCGCCCTCCGTCGTCGTGGTCGCGCGCGGGTTCCTGCAGCGACGCCACCCCGGGCGTAATGACCCGTGCCCGTGCGGCCCGGGAGTAGGATGTCAGTGCGGCCGGTTCGGCCGCTTGGGAGAATCTCCATGACGCTACGCCCGATCCTCGTCACCCTCCTGCTTTCCCTTTCCGCCTTGGCGGCCAGCGCCCAGACGACGCCGCGGCTGCAAACCATCCAGCCCTCCCCGGCGGTCAGCGAAGCCGCCGTCGTCGACAAGGACGCGCAGCTGGAGCGCCTGCAGGACAACAACCGCCGTCTTCGTGCCGAGAACCAGGAGCTCCAGGCCCGCCTGGAGGCCATGACCCGGAAGGGCGGCAGCGCCGTGATGGCCTACTGCGAAAACCCGTCGGAAAGCCGCAACACCGCCGGTGCCGTCGATGCCTGCGGGGACTACACCTGCAACGAGACCAGCGGCCTGTGCCGCGACCGCTGCACCACCAGCCTGCACTGCGGCTACGGCACCTCCTGCATCGTCGAGAAAGGGACCTGCGAGCCAGCGCCAGGGGAGTGACGCCGGCGCGGTGATCGCCTGCCGACACCGCTCCTTCGAGCGCAACGGCCCGCGCCCCGGCAAGGGGCGCGGCCCGGTTGTCTTCAGGGCGCGTGCGCGTCCCGCGCAAGAAGCGTCGACATCTCAAGCGCCCGGTGGCTCGCCCAGGAGAGGGTCACGCAGCCCAGGCCGAGCACGACCCAGCCCAGCGCGTCGTCGCTGAACGCCTGGCGAAGCAGTTGCCAGCCCGCTTCGTAGTAGGCGAGGCCAAGAATCGCTGCCACCGATACGAACGCCACCAGCAGGATCCGGGACAAGGGACGTTCAAGTCCCGCGTCACGCCGGGCCAGGCGGTGCACGACGCCGGCCGCGAAGTCCGCCGGCGGTTCGCTGCGGGGCATCGAAGCCAGCGCCTCGGCCACGGCGCGATAGGTGGCCGCCGTGCCGGACAGGCCCTCCGCGTCGGCGCCGGACGCGGCACGCATGCCGCGTTCCTGCGCTTCCCACTCGCTTTCGTCGATGCGTGGCGTGTCGGTCTTTTTCACGGGGATTCTCCCAGGCGCGATTCAAGGATGCCGCGCAACAGTTTGCGGCTGCGGAACAGGTGGCTCTTGATGGTGCCCTCGGCAAGCCCGGTCAGCCGGGCGATGTCGCCGATCGGTACTTCCTCGAGGTGGTAGAGCGTCAGCAAGGTCCGCTGGAGTAGCGGCAGGGTGGCCACGGCCGCGTGCAGGAGCGCGTGCCTCTCACCGTCCACGGCGCTCGCTTCCAGGTCGAGGTCGGCGCCCACCCGTTCGGCCAGGGTCGGGCCGTCCTCGTCAGGCCACTCCTCCACGATTGGAATCCGCTTGCGCTCCAGGTGCCGCTTGGCCACCGAGTAGGCCACCTGCGCCACCCACGATTTCAGCGCGCTCTCGCCGCGATACTGGTGCAGGCTCTGGTGTATGCGCAGGAACGCTTCCTGGCACAGCTCCCGCGTGTCGTCCGGGTGCCGCACCATGCGGTCCACCACGTGCCAGCACAGGTTCTGGTATTCGCGCACCAGGCGTTCGAAGGCGCCGGGCCTTTGCGCCAGCACGGCCTCGACCAGGGCCCGGTCGGCGTCAACGGCATGTGGGGAGGGAAGAGGGCTGGGCATCCGGCATAGGGATACGCCGGACGCGGCATCGGTTGCAATTGGACCGCTGCAACCGGTTGCCTTGGGCAGGCATCCCAGTACGGACACACCCAGCACGGACACCCGCACGATGAACCTCGCACTCCCTTCCTCCCGTTCCACCCTGGGGTGGCTACGCTGCCTGCTCCTGTGTCTGGCTTTCCAGGCGGCCGGCCCGGCCAGCGCCGCCGATGCGGCGCTGGAAAAGCACGCGGGCCACTTCTGGCAAACGGTGTCGGCCACGGCGGAGGAGCGGCCGGCCTTGCTGGAGCGTCACTTCAGCGCCGCGCTGCGGGAACGAAAAGGTGACGCGGACCTTCTCGAAACCTTTGCCATGCTCGACGAGGTCCTGGGCCCGGACCTGGCGTCGCTTTCGCCCTCGGCGGTGCGCAAGGGCGACGAGGGCGACGAACTGCACTACACCTTGGCCAGCGGGCAGCGCGTGTCGCTGATGCTGGGCCTGTCCGGGGAAGATCCGTCGAAGATCGACCGCTTCGGGGTCCGGCCCCTGCCGCCCGAAGTGGCCGCGGTTGCGCCGGAGGCCCTGCCGGCGGCGATTTCCAAGCACCTGGATGCCGAGTTCCAGGCCGGCCGGTTCACCGGGGCCGTGCTGGTGGCGCGCGGCGACGAGGCGCTTTACGCCGGCGCGTTCGGCCTGGCGGACCGCCAGACCGGACGCCCCAACACGCTCGACACGCCGTTCAACCTGGGCTCGATCAACAAGATGTTCACCGGCATCGCCATCGCCCAACTGCAGGCGGCGGGCAAGCTGGACTGGACCGACACCGTGGGCACCCATCTGCCCGATTTCCCGAACGCGAAAATCCGCGACGAGGTGACCCTCCACCAGCTGCTCACCCACACGTCCGGCGTGGGTTCGTATTGGAACGAGGCCCATGCCGCGCGCCTGGCCGAGCTCGACAGCCAGCAGGCGTTCCTGGCGACCTTCGTCGACCAGCCGCTGCTGTTCGAGCCGGGCCAGGGGAATGAATACAGCAACGGCGGGCCGGTCATCCTGGGGCTGGTGATCGAGGCGATCAGCGGCAAGGACTACTACGACTACGTGCGCGAATTCATCTACCGGCCGGCGGGCATGATCCATGCCGACCACTACCGGCGCGACGATACCGCGGCCGGCATCGCGCTTGGCTACCTCAAGACCGAAGAGGGCGGGTGGCGTGACAACCACCAGGACCTCAGCGCGCGCGGTTCGGCGGCCGGTGGCGGCTACGCGTCGGCGCGCGACCTGCATGCCTTCGCCCGCGCGCTGGCGGACGAGCGCCTGCTGTCGCGGGACCAGTGGGAAATGCTCTGGAAGGCCCATACCCAGCACGGCCCCGACATGGGTTACGGCTATCTTTTCGGCAGCGGCACGGTGGCCGGCCGGCGATGGATCGGCCACAACGGCGGGGCGCCGGGCATCTCGGCCGAGTTCCGCTACTACCCGGCCGACGACCTGGTGGTTGTCGTCCTGTCCAACCAGGACAATGCTTCCATGGCGGTCGCGCAATGGCTCAACGCCCTGGTGGTGGCGTCTCTGGGCGAAGCGGCCCCGCCGCCGTCCACTGATTGAGTGCAACCGGCGGTCCCCCGGGGGTATCCCCTTCCTCGACCTTCTCCTACGGAACCTGCGCCATGTTCGATATCCTGATTCCCATTGCCCTGTTTTCCTGCATTGCCTATTCCATCAAGACCGTGGTCGACGCGTACACGCGCCGGCGCATCATCGAGTCGCGGGGTTCGGACGAGCTGGTGCGGTCCGTGCTCGAAGGCGAAGCCACCCGCCGGCGCCTTGCCTCGCTGCACTGGGGAAGCGTGCTGGTGGCGCTGGCGATCGGCTTCGGGCTGGTGGAGTGGACCGGCCTGGACCGCGTCACGCCGGGCATCATCGCCCTGCTGCTCGGCGCCACCGGCCTGGGCAACCTGGCGTTCTACCTGCTGGAGCGCAGGCTGAAGTAGCGCGCGACCCATCCGGCCAGGCCCTCCGTGTGGGGGTGGTATGCTCGCGACCCAACGCTCCGGCTGGACCACAAAAAAATCAACGCCGCAGAACGCCCGCTCCAGCATGGCAACCCTGTCTCGACGGCGCTGGTCATCGGAGCCGTTGGCGTGGTGTTCGGTGACATCGGCACCAGCCCGCTCTACACCATCAAGGAAATGTTCAACCCGCACTTCGGGCTGATGCCGGATTCGGCCACGGTGAAGGGCCTGCTGTCGCTGGGATTCTGGTCGCTGATCCTCGTGGTCACCATCAAGTACGTGATGGTGATCATGCGCGCGGACAACCAGGGCGAAGGCGGCATCATGTCCCTGACGGCCCTGGCGCAGAACGGCGTGCGCAAAGGCTCGCGTCTCGCCTATGCCATTGGCGTGCTCGGCATCTTTGGCGCCGCGCTGTTCTTCGGTGACGGAATGATCACCCCGCCCATCACGGTGTTGGGTGCCGTCGAGGGCCTGGCCGTCCTGTCGCCGGATCTGGGCCGATGGGTGGTCCCCTTGAGCCTCGCCATCCTCGTCGGCCTGTTTTCGTTCCAGCGCTTCGGCACGGCGCGGGTGGGCCGGATCTTCGGACCGGTGATGGTCACCTGGTTCGTGGCCATCGGCAGCGTAGGCGCCTGGAACATCGTGCAGAATCCCGGCGTGCTGGAAGCGGTCAATCCCTGGTGGGCCTTCGAATTCTTCCGCTCGCACGGTTGGCATGCCGGTCTGGTGCTGGGTGCGGTGGTGTTGACGGTGACCGGCGGCGAGGCGCTGTACGCCGACCTCGGCCACTTCGGCAAAGCGCCGATCCGGTGGGGCTGGTTTGGCTTCGTGTTGCCCGCACTGCTGCTCAGTTACTACGGCCAGGGCGCGCTGCTGCTGGTCAATCCCGCGGCGGTGGCCAATCCGTTCTACATGGCCGTCCCGGGCTGGGCACAGGTGCCGATGATCGGTCTGGCCACCGTTGCCGCCGCAGTGGCCTCGCAGGCGGTGATCACCGGCGCGTTCTCGGTGACGGCGCAGGCGGTCCAGTTGGGGTACCTGCCGCGCCTGCAGATTCTCTACACGTCCGAAGACGCGATGGGGCAGGTGTACGTTCCTGCGGTCAACCGGATGTTGTTCATTGCGGTCGTGCTCCTGACCCTCGGGTTCCAGTCGAGCTCCGCGCTCGCCACGGCCTACGGCCTTTCCGTGACCGGCACGATGCTGATCGATACGCTGCTGCTCGCCGTGCTTGCCTGGACCAGCTGGCCCGATTCGCGCAAGTGGGTGCTTCCGCTGTGCGGCGTATTCCTCGTTGTCGACCTGGCGTTCCTGATCGCCAACGGCGCGAAGCTGTTCACCGGCTTCGGGGCCTGGGTGCCGCTGATCATCGCCATCGCCGCCTTCACCCTGATGCGCACCTGGCGTCGTGGCCGGGAACTGCTCCACGAGGAGATCGCGAAAGACTGCTTCCCGACGGCGACGCTCATCCAGAGCCTGCAGCTGGACCCGCCCACGCGCGTCAGCGGCGCGGCTATCTTCCTGTCCACCGATCAGGCCACGGTACCGCCCGCCTTGCTGCAGAACCTGACCCACAACAAGGTCCTGCACGAAAAGAATGTCTTCCTGACCGTCAAGTCGCACGCCACGCCGTATGTCCCCCAAGAGCAACGAATCGAGTGGGAAGCCGTGGGCAAAGGCTTCTGGACTTGCTCCGTGCATTACGGCTTCATGCAGGCCCCGGACATTCCGAAAGCGCTGAAGGAATTCCGCGCGCGCGGCGGAATGGATATCGACCCCCTGAAAACGACCTACTTTGCCAGCCGACAGCGGGTCAAGGGCAGCAAGCACAAGGGAATGCCGCTCTGGCGCGACAAGCTCTTCGCCCTGATGCACCGGAATGCGACCACGGCAAGCACCTACTACAAGATTCCGCCCGGGATCCTGGTCGAGATGGGTTCGGAAGTGAACATCTAGCCCTCGCGGGCGTTGGCAATGTCCCGGGACAGGGAATGGAAACGTGGGCAGCCCGGTGACGCGGCCCGCGGCGAGGCGCTAGGCTGGTGGCATGAGCCAGACGCCCGCCGACACCGCCCCCCTCGAGTCGCTGCGCGACATCGGCCTGCCGCCCACCGACGCCCTGCTGCGCGAGGACGTCAAACGCCTGGGTGCCCTGGTGGGCGAGATCCTGGCCGAACAGGTGTCGCCGGCCTTCCTGGGCGACGTCGAGGCGCTGCGCGTGGCGGCGATTCGCCGCCGTGAAGCGGGCGCGCCCATCGAAGCCCTGTCCGACCGCCTGCACGACCTGCCCCTGGACCGCGCCGAGCTGCTGGTGCGCGCCTTCGCCGCCTACTTCCAGGCCGTGAACCTGGCCGAGCGCGTACACCGCATCCGCCGCCGCCGCGACTACCAGCGCCTGGGCGAAGCGCCCCAGCCCGGTGGCCTCGAGGACTCCCTGCGCCAGCTCAAGGCCGACGGCGTCGACGCGGCCACGGTGTCTTCGCTGATCGCCCGCCTGCGCGTGGAGCCCGTGTTCACCGCCCACCCGACCGAAGCCGTGCGCCGCGCGCTGCTGGAAAAGGAAAGCGAAGTCGTGCGCTGCCTGATCGAGGACATCGACCGCGGCCTGACCCCGCAGGAGCGCCGCGCCGACATCGAGCGCATGCGCCTGGCCCTGACCGCCAGCTGGCAGACCGACGAGACGCCGCCGGAAAAACCCAGCGTGGCCGACGAGTTCGAACACGTCGCGTTCTATCTCTCGGACGTGCTGTACCGCGTGCTGCCCGTCTTCCATGAGGTGTTCGAGGACGCGCTGCACACCGTTTACGGCGACGAGGCCGCCGAGCTGCCTCCCGTGCTGGCCTTCGGCTCGTGGGTCGGCGGCGACATGGACGGCAACCCGAACGTGGGCGCCGCCACCATCGACGCCACGCTGTCGGGCCAGCGTGCGCTGGTGCTGGCGAACTATCGGCGCGATCTTGCGCGGCTGGGCGAAGTGCTGAGCCAGTCGTCGGGCCGCGTCGGCGTGTCGCCCGAGATCGCGCGGCGCACCGAGGAGTACGCGCGGCGCTTCCCCAAGGCCGCTGAAAAACTCAGGTCCCGCCACGCCGACATGCCCTACCGCCGCTTCTGCGCGCTGGTGTCGGCGCGGCTGGCCGCCACCGAGCAGGACAAGCGCGAGGGCTACGACGACGCGGACGAATTCCTCGCCGACCTGCGCCTGGTCGAGGCCAGCCTGCACTCCCATCGCGGCGAACACGCCGGCGCCTTCGCGGTGCGCCGCCTGCGTCGCCGCGCGCAGGCCTTCGGCTTCCACCTGGCCACGCTGGACCTGCGGCAGGAATCCACCCAGCATGACCTCGCCCTGGCGCAGGTGCTGGGCGATGCCGAATGGCCGGCACGGCCCTGGCAGGAGCGGGCGGAGCGGCTGCGCCTGATGATCGGCGACGGCACGCTGGGAGAGTCGGGACTGAAGTCCCTCCCACAAGAGCCGGGCGCTGTGGGAGGGACTTCAGTCCCGACAGCCTCGGCGTCCGCCGGCGCCCTGTCCCACGGCGTGCTCGACGTCTTCCGCACCGTGGCCGACGCCCTGGGCCGCTACGGCACCCGCGCCTTCGGCCCCTACATCATCAGCATGAGCCGCAGCGCCGCCGACGCGCTGGCGGTGATCGCGCTGGCCCGCATCGCCGGCTGCACCGACCGCAAAGGCGCCGTGCCGCTGGACGTGGCGCCGCTGTTCGAAACCGTGGCCGACCTGCAGGCCGCCGCCGACACGCTGCGCTCGCTGTTCGCCGACCCGGTGTACCGCGAACACCTGCGCGAGCGCGGCGACCGCCAGGTGGTTATGCTGGGCTATTCCGACAGCGCCAAGGACGGCGGCCTGGTGGCCTCGCGCTGGGCGCTGCAGCAGACCCAGGTGCAGCTGACCGCGCTGGCCGCCGAAGCCGGCGTGCGCATCGCCTTCTTCCACGGCCGCGGCGGCTCGCTGTCGCGCGGCGGCGGCAAGACCGAGCGCGCGGTGATCGCCGCGCCGCGCGGTTCGGTGGACGGCAACCTGCGCCTGACCGAGCAGGGCGAAGTGATCCACCGCAAGTACGGCATCCGTGCCCTGGCCCTGCGCAACCTCGAGCAGATGACCGGCGCCGTGCTGCGCGCCAGCCTGCGCCCGCGCCCGGCCGAGCCGCGCGAGGCCGCGTGGCGCGAAATGGCCACCGACATCGCCGCCACCGCACGCGCGCACTACCGCGGCCTGGTGTACGACACGCCCGGCTTCGTCGACTACTTCCGCGCCGCCACGCCGATCGACGTGATCGAGCGCCTGCGCATCGGCTCGCGGCCCAGCAAGCGCGGCAACGCCGGCGGCGTCTCGTCGCTGCGCGCCATCCCGTGGGTGTTCGCGTGGTCGCAGAACCGCTGCGGGCTCACCGCGTGGCTGGGCGTGGGCACCGGCCTGGCGCACGGCGTCGAAAAGTACGGCCACGCCGCCGTGGCCGAAATGGCGCGCGACTGGCCCTTCTTCGCCACCCTGGTGGACGACGTGGAAATGGTGCTGGCGAAGTCGGACCTGGGCATCTTCGAGCGCTACTCGCGGCTGTCGGAGGCGCACGGCGCTTTCTTCCCGGGCATCGCCGACGAGTTCGCGCGCACGCGTGGGGCCATCCTGTCGCTCAAGGGCACCGACGAGCTGCTGGCGAATGATTTCCGCCTGCGCCAGTCCATCCGCCTGCGCAATCCCTACGTGGACCCGATCAGCCTGCTGCAGGTGGACCTGCTGGCGCGCTGGCGCGCCGCGGGCCGGCCGGAGGACCCGCTGTTCCATGCCCTGGTGACCACCGTGAACGGCATCGCCGCCGGCGTGCAGAACACCGGCTGATCAGCTGACGCGGTCGGCCTTGCGCAGCAGGGCGATCCACTCGCTTTCACCGTCGCGCGTGTGCGCCGGCAGCCGCTGCGCGTCGCGCAGGGCCTCGGCGGCCAGGGTGCGGGCGCGTTCGGTTTCGCCCCATTCGTGCAGCAGCGTGGCGTAGCGGGCGCGCGCTTCCAGTCCCGGGTAGTAACCCACCAGCACGCCGAATTCCTCGTGCGCCTTGTCCCGGTCGCCGCAGGCGGCGACGGCGCGCGCATAGGTGAGGTGCGCCGTGGGCGACCTGAAATCGGGCTGCGCCGCGATCAGGCGGTCCAGCAGATCGCGTGCCTCGGCGGGGCGGCCGCTTTCCAGCAGCGCGCGCGCCAGCCGCGCCTGGATGTCGGCATCCCCGGCGTACAGGCCCGCCATCGCGCGCTGGTAGTGCGGCACCGCCTCGTTGGCGCGGCCGGCTTCCAGCAGCGCGTCGGCCAGGCGCAGTTGGTTGCCCACGGTGGGCGCCAGCTCGGTGGCGTGGGTGGCTTCGCGCAGTTCGCGCGTGGGGTCGAAGAGCTTGCGCACGTTGTTGCCGACCTTGCGCACGCCGCGGTGCTGGCGGATCTCCGGCAGCCAGATGGCGATGCCGTAGACGATGCTGCCCAGCAGCGGGAACAGGAACAGGATGAACAGCCAGTACAGCGGCTGCTGGGTGCGCACCGCGTGGATCGCGAAGAACACCGCGACGACGATATGAAGCCCGATCCCGAAAATGTGCATGCGGCCTCCGAAGGCAGGCCCCGATTATCAGGCAATCGCCGCGGCTTCGGGTATCAGGCGGACGTCACGTCCCGCAGCTCCCAGTGCGACCCGGCCAGCAGCCGCAGCCGGTGCTTGAACACGGCGCCGGGCAACACGGTGGTGGCCTGCAGGCGCACCGACAGGTCGGCCTGCTCGCCGGTGACCACCGCGGCCGGGTCCACGGCGCCCAGCGTGGGCTCGACGCCGTCCGGGTCTTCCTGCAGGTCGCGCCAGCGCTCGAACAGCGCGGGCGAACGCAGCGCCGCCTGCAGCTCCTCGGCAAAGCCTTCGGCGCCCACCGAATGGAAGGACAGGCTGGCGATGGGCCCGCGCGCCAGCGCGGGATCGGGCAGGCGAAGGTGGTAGCGGGTGGCCATGGTGGCTCCTCGGGCAAGGGCGGACCTACAGCATAGGTCCGCCCGCATGAATGCGCCCGAAGGAATCAGTGCGCGTGCCGGCTGTCCGACTTCGGGCAATGGCAGGGCGCGGTGGGGCCGTACTCGATGCCCATCTGCACGCCGTTGCCGCTGCGCTGCCAGAAGAACACCGGCGCCGGCCGCTGCTTGCCGCCGATCTCGGCCATGGTGGCGGCGTCGTACAGGCGGCCGTTCACCATCACCATCGCGGTGTCGGCGCTGTGCCGGATTTTCTCCAGCGGGTTGCCGTCCACCACCACCAGGTCGGCGCGCTTGCCCACTTCCAGCGAACCGATCTCCTTGTCCAGGCCCAGGTAAGCGGCGCCGTCGATGGTGGCCGCGCGCAGCGCTTCCCACGGGGTGAAACCGCCCTGCGCCAGCGACCAGATCTCCCAGTGCGGCGCCAGGCCCTGCAGCTGGCCGTGGCCGCCCACCAGGATCGGCGTGCCGTTGTCGCGCAGCTGCTTGGCGGCCTTGGCCACTTCCACGTGGTAGTAGTCCCAGTCGGGCGCGGTGTCGCGGCGCACGGTCTGGCCGTACAGCGAGTTCTTGGGGAAGAAGCGCAGCAGGCGCTCGTTTTCCCAGACGTTGTCGCGCGAGTACCAGTAGCGTTCGGCGTTCAGGCCGCCGTAGTTCACCACCAGCGTGGGCGTGTTGCCGACCTCGGTGTTGCGCCACAGCTCCGTCACGTCGCGGTACAGCGGTGCCACGGGGATGTTGTGCTCCACGCCCGTGACGCCGTCCACGATCATGGTCATGTTGTGCTGGAAGGTGCTGCCGCCTTCCTCCACCACCAGCATGCCCAGCTCGCGCGCGGCCGCGTTGATCTGCTGGCGCTGGTCGCGCCGGGGCTGGTTGTACGACTTCACCGAGAACGCGCCGTTGGCCTGCATGCGGCGCAGGTGGCCGCGGGCGTCGTCGATCGAGTTCACCACCGCCTTGAAGTCGCCGTCGGCGCCGTAAAGGATGGTGCCGGTGGAATACACGCGCGGGCCGACCATGCGGCCGGCCTTCACCAGCTCGCTTTGCGAGAACACGAACTCGGTGGTGGCCGAGGGGTCGTGCATGGTGGTGATGCCGAAGGCGAGGTTGGCGGCGTAGGCCCAGTTCGCCTGCGGAACGACACCTTGGCCGAAGTGCGCGGCGTGCGCATGCACGTCCACGATGCCGGGGAAGATCGTCTTGCCGGTGGCGTCCACTTCGCGCGCGCCGGCCGGGATGGCCACGCTGCCGCGCTTGCCCACCGCCACGATGCGCTCGCCGCTCACCACCACCACGCCGTCCTCGATCACGTCCTGGGCGCTGTTGGCGTCGCGCATGGTCACCACGCGGCCGCCCACGAAGGCGAAGGTGTCGGTGGGGCGGTCGGTGGGCAGGCGCAGGCCCACGGCCACGCCGGCGTCGGCCTTGCCGCCGGCCAGCGCGCGGCTGTGGTAGCGGTTGCCCACCATCCAGTGCAGCGACTTCGAATCCTGGCCCCAGTGCAGGTAGCTGCCCATGTCGGTGCCCAGCGCGGTCACCGGCACGGCCTTGGTGTCCTTGTTGAGCTCGATAACGCCGCCGGTCATCGGCAGGGGCGCCACGTAGCCGTTGAACAGTTCGGTGAAGGCCACCGAGCGGCCATCGGGGCTGATGGCCACGTGGTCCACGTACTTGAGGCTGAACACGTCGCGCGGCTGTTCGCCGTTCAGGCCCACGCTCTGCAGCTTCTTCTCCAGCCCGCCGCCGGTGAGGAAATACACGCGCTTGCCGTCGGCCGAGAACTGCGGGTCGGCGCCGTTGCGCGCCACCTGCAGGGCTTCGCCGCCAGCCGCCGGCATCACGAACACGCCGCGCACGCCGCTCCACAGGCTGCCGGTGAGGCCGCCGCCGCCCTGGCGCGAATAGACGATGCGGCTGCCGTCGGGCGACCAGCGCGGGCCGTAGTAGAAGCCCGGCTGCGTGGTGAGCGCGCGCGACTGGCCGCTGGCCAGGTCGAGCTCGCGGATGGCGCCCATCTTTTCATCCGACCACGTGGTGTACAGCAGCTTGCGGCCGTCGGCGCTGAAGCTGGGCTGGTATTCGAAACTCGCGTCGTCGCTGGTCAGGCGGCGCGGTTCGCCGTTCGGCAGCGCCTTGGTCCACAGCTGGCCCACCGCGTGGAAGACGAGCGTCTTGCCGTCGGGGCTGGTGGCCACGTCGCGGATCATCTTCGGGCTGAACTCGGCGCCGTCGAAGGCCTGCGCGAAGCGCAGCGCCGGCATCACCGTCTGCGACACCTCGGCGGTGAACGGGATGTTGGTGGGCTTGCCGCTGGCCATGTCCACGTTCCACAGCTTGCCCTGGGCCCAGATCACCACCGCCTTGGAATCGGGCGTCCAGTCGAAGTTGGGGTAGGGGCCGAAGATCGCCCAGGCTTCCTGCTGGTCGTGCGAGAGGCCGTCCCACACCGGGCGCGATTCGCCCGATTCCAGATCGAGCACGTGCAGCACCGACTTGTCGCGTACGCGCTTCACGAACGCCAGCGACTTGCCGTCGGGCGAAGGCTGCGGCCGCACCGCGCCGCCGGCGCTGGACACCACGTTTTCAATCTCGCCCGTCTCGCGGTCCAGGCGACGGATCGCGTAGATCATGTCGTGCACGTTGCGGTTGTATTCGAAGCCGCCGCCCGGGCTCATGTCCTCGGAGAAATAGATGTAGCGGCCGTCGGGCGACAGCGCGGGCTCGCCCTGGTCCTGCTGGTCGTTCTTGCGCTTGGTCAGCTGCAGGCCGGTGCCGCCGTCGCGGTGGTAGAGCCACAGTTCACCGGCGCCCAGCGAGCGCTGCGAAGTGAAGTGCTTGCGGCCGACGAGGTACTGGCCGTCGGGCGTCCAGGCGCCGTTGTTGAGCAGGCGGAAGTCTTCCTTCGACACCGCGGTGGCGCCGCTGCCGTCGGCCTTCATGCGCCAGAGATTGTTGCCGCCGCCGCGGTCGGAGGTGAACGAGATTTCCTTGCCGTCGGGCGAGAAGCGCGGCTGGATGTCCCACGAGGCGCCGCTGCTCAGGCGCTTCGCGCTGCCGCCGCCGGCCGGCAGCACGTACAGGTCGCCCAGCATCGAGAACACGATCTGCTGGCCGTCGGGGCTCAGGTCGAGGTCGAGCCACGTGCCTTCGTCGGTGCTGAAGCGCACCGTCTTGCCCTTGGCATGGGCGGCGTTGACGTCCCATTTGGGTTCCGGTGCGCCTGCGGCAGTCGCGCCGATGCAGAGCGTGAGGCATACGGCGAGCGCCAGCGGGCGGCGGGAAGACATGGGCAACTCCATTCAGGGGACCCGGCGATGCTAGGTGAACCGTGCTGGCATGCCGTAGGCCGAAGGTCATGGTCGGGCCAAAGCGTGAGCCCGGTCTCGTTAATCAAAGCCCAGGGAGAACAAGTGCTTGTGCCCGCCGGAGGGGTGCCCGAGAGTAGGGCCATGCCCGGAAACGCTGCCCGCAGATCGCTGCCGTCGTCCGCCCTGTGCGTGTTGGGCGCGACGGTGAGTGCGCCGGCATGGGCCGCGTCGTCCGCCGTGGCCTCGGCGGCCTGGCTGTCGCTGGGCGGCGCGCTGGCGCTGGCCGCGGCGCTGGTGATGTGCTGGACGGTGCTGCGCGAGCGCATCGCCGCGCGGTCGGTCTGGCAGCCTTACGTGGCGGCCTCGGTGGCCCTGACGGTGGTGTTGGCGTTCACCGTTGGGCGCTGGCCCTGGCTGGGCGTCGCGCTGGGCCTGGCGACGACGGCGTGGGGACTGGCGGTGGTGCATCGGCTGTCCCGGCGGATGCAGCGGCTGCTGGAAGAGCGCGACCATGCGCGCGCCGCCGCCCACCAGGCCAGGCAGGCTTCCGAACGCGACGCGCTGACCGGCGCGCTCAACCGCGCCGCGTGGCGCAACCGGCTCGAGCAGCTGGCGGCGGACGGTCTTGCGGCGACGCCGCCGCGTCCGCTGTCGGTGCTGTTCTTCGACATCGACCTGTTCAAGCTGATCAACGACAGCCTGGGCCACGGCGTGGGCGACGCCTGCCTGCGCGCGGTGTCCGACACCGTCGCGGCCGAGCTGCGCGGCGGCGACGTGCTGGGCCGCATGGGCGGCGAAGAGTTCGCGGTGGCGCTGCCCGGCGCCAGGCGCATCCACGCCATCGCGGTGGCCGAGCGCATCCGCGTGGCCGTGCACGGCCACTGCCGCACCGTCGGCGAAGAAGTGGTGGAGCTCACCGTCAGCATCGGCGCCGCCGAATACCTCGGCGCCGACGAGGCGCTGGACGCGCTGGTCGATCGCGCCGACCGCGCCATGTACAACGCCAAGGATTCGGGCCGCAACATGGTGGTCGCCGACGCCGTCGTCCCCACCGCCTGACCTTGTGGGAGGGACTGAAGTCCCTCCCAAAGGGGTTTGCGGTTCAGCGGGTGTAGGCGCGGGGCAGGGCGCCGGCGGGCGCGAGGTAGCGGTCGCGCAGTTCGGTCTGGCGCGAACGCATGCTGGCGGGCTTGCCGGCGAACCACACCTGTTCGGCCAGCGTGTTCACTTCCAGCGGGTCGCCGCTCCACAGCACCAGGTCGGCCGCCTGGCCCACTTCGATGCGGCCGCGCTGCGCCGACAGGCCGAACACTTCCGCGGGCACCGACGTCAGCCCCGCCAGGCCCGCTTCCCACGGCAGCCCGTTCGCCACCGCGTTGCCCGCCAGCTGGCGGATCTTGCGCGCGTTGTGGGTGGGGTCGGCGAACTGCGTGAAGCCCACGCGCACGCCGGCGCGATGCAGGCGCGCGGCGTTTTCCAGCGTGGCGCCCAGCGCATCGAAGCTCGCCGGCAGGTTGGCCAGCGCGTCCAGCAGCACCGGCGCGTTCGCGGCCTTGAGTTCGGCCGCGACCATCCAGGCTTCGCTGCCGCCGGCGATCACCGGCTTCATGCCGTGCCGCTTCGCGAACGCCAGCACCTGGCGGATGTCGGCGGCGCGGTCCACGTGGAAGACCACGCGGCCACCGGCCAGGTAGCGCGCCAGCGCCGTGCGGCCGGCGCGCGTGAGCAGGCCGTCGCCGCTGCCGGCGCGGGCTTCGGCCACCGCCTGTTCCAGCAGCATCCACTGGCCCGCGCGGCTGCCGCCCGACAGCGGCGATGCGCCGCCGCCCAGGTTCACGAACAGGCTGCGGCTGCCCGGCAGGGTGGCGTCGAAGCGGCCGTCCAGCAGCACCGCACTGCCCTGGCCCGCGACGAAGCTGCCGCCCGGCACGCTGCCCGGCGACAGCACGGTGTACGTGAAGCCTTCCACGCGCGTGACCGCGACCACGGCCGAACGCGGGTTGTAGGCCACGTCCACGTCGAACTCGGGACGCCACGAACTGCCTTCGTGCGCCGGCATCATCGCGCCCAGCGCCAGCGTGCCGTCCACGGTGGCCGGCTCGGCCGACACTTCCTCGATGCCCAGGCCCGTCAGGCCGCCGAACAGGCCCGGCGTCAGCGGCCGGCCCTTGGCGTCCACCACGGTGACGCCCGCGGGCGCCGCAAGGTTGGCGCCGATGGCGCGCACCACGCCGCCCTGCACCAGCACGTCGTGGTTCTTCAGCGTGCCCTGCGCCCCGGCGGTGTGCACGGTGGCGTTGCGCACCAGCAGGTCTTGCGCGGCGGCGGGCAGCGCGATGGCGAAGGCGAGGGTGATCAGCAGGCGCTTCATGGCGTCACCTCCTGGCCGAGCATGAAGTCGGTGACCGGGCGCCTCGAGGCGTCGTTGATGTCGTGCAGCAGGGCGCCGTCCACGTACACGCGTTCGGCCTTGGCGTAGACGCTGAAGGGGTTGCCGTTCCACACCACCACGTCGGCCATCTTGCCTTTTGCCAGCTCGCCGGTCTGGTCGGCGATGCCGATGGCGCGGGCGGCATTGGTGGTGAGCCAGCGGATGGCGCGCTCGGGCGGCAGCTTCAGGCCCAGGCGTTCGCCGCGCACCATCACCTTGGCCGCTTCCTGGTTCAGGCGCTGGATGCTCTCGGCTGAATCGGAGTGCACGATGGCGCAGCCCTTGTCCGGGCGGTCCACCAGCGCGATGTTTTCCTGGATGCCGTCGTAGGCCTCCATCTTGAAGCCCCACCAGTCGGCCCACAGCGCGCCGCAGATGCCTTCGGCGGCCAGCGTGTCGGCCAGCTTGTAGGCTTCGACGCCGTGGTGGAAGGCGGCGATCTTGAAGTCGAATTCCTTGGACAGGTCGATCATCAGCGCCATTTCGTCGGCGCGGTAGCAGTGGATCTGCACGGTGATATCGCCGCGCAGCACGCCGGCCAGGGTGTCCAGGCGCAGGTCGCGGTTGGGCGGGTCGCCGGCGGCTTCGCCTTTCTTTTTCTTCTTGCCCGCATCGGCCTGCCCGGCTTCGTACTTGTCCCAGGCGCGGCGGTAGGCCTGCGCCTCGATGAAGGCCGCGCGGTAGCCCGCCAGGTTGCCCATGCGCGTCATCGGCGACTGGCCGCGTTCGCCGTACACGCGCTTGGGGTTTTCGCCGCAGGCCATCTTCAGGCCGTGCGGGGCGCCGGGGAACTTCATGTCCTGCATGGTGGTGGCGGCCACGTTCTTGAGCACCGTGCCGCGGCCGCCGATCAGGTTGGCCGAGCCGGGCAGGATCATCATGGACGTCACGCCGCCGGCCAGCGCCGTGGCGAAGCCCGGGTCCTGCGGCCACACGCCGTGTTCGGCCCACACCTGCGCGGTGACCGGTGCGGTGACTTCGTTGCCGTCCGAATGCGACTCGGTGCCGGGGCTGGGGTACACGCCCAGGTGCGAGTGCACGTCGATGATGCCGGGCGTCACCCACTTGCCGGTGCCGTCCACCACCGTGGCGTCGCCCGCCTCCAGGCCCTGGCCGACGCCGGCGATGCGGCCGTCGCGCATCAGCACGTCGGCGCCTTCCAGCCGCTCGCCCGAGCCGGTGAGCACGGTGGCGTTGCGGATCAGCACCGGGCCCGAGGCGATGGGGCGGTAGGTGCTGGCGAAGGGCTGTTCGGCGGCCGGTGCCAGCGCCGGAAGCGCAAGCAGGACGGCGGCCAGCAGCGTGGCCTTGAGCGGTGTGGTCATGGATGGATTCCCCCTGGAAGCGCACACCCTAGCCGGGGCCGGCCGGGCTTGCCAAGTGCGCCCCCGGGCCTTCACGCGGGCCCCACGGTAGAATGGTCGGGCAAGGCGTAGAAAAACAACAACAAGGATAAAAACGAATGAAAGACAAACAGGAAATCGTCAGCAACTGGCTTCCCCGCTACACGGGCGTGCCGCTGGCCGAATTCGGCGAACACATCCTGCTGACCAACTTCGGCGGCTACCTCAACACCTTCGCGCGCCTCACCGGTGCGGCCATCGTCGGCAGCGACCGGCCGATGCCCAGCGCCACCGCCGACGGCATCACCATGATCAACTTCGGCATGGGCAGCCCCAACGCCGCGACCATGATGGATCTGCTCTCGGCGGTCATGCCCCACGCCGTGCTGTTCCTGGGCAAATGCGGCGGCCTGAAGCGCAAGAACGAACTCGGCGACCTGGTGCTGCCCATCGCCGCCATCCGCGGCGAAGGCACCAGCAACGACTACCTGCTGCCCCAGGTGCCCGCACTGCCCACTTCGCCCTGCAGCGCGCGGTGTCGACGATGATCCGCGACCTCGGCCACGACTACTGGACCGGCACCGTCTACACCACCAACCGCCGGGTCTGGGAACACGACGACGACTTCAAGGAAAAACTGCGCGCCATGCGCTGCATGGCCATCGACATGGAAACGGCGACCATCTTCTCGGCCGGCTTCGCCAACTCCATTCCCGCCGGCGCGCTGCTGCTGGTGTCCGACCAGCCGATGATCCCGGAA
>JAPLSJ010000052.1 GCA_026398695.1 Arenimonas sp. | reverse complement strand
CAAGGCGCGCTTCGACCAGCGCCCGAAGATCCCCGACGCCCCCGAGCCCCCCGAAGACGCCGACCGCGCCGCGCGCCGCGCCCTGGCCGACGCCCATGACGTGGCTTGGCTCACCGCCGAGCTGCTGCCGCGGTTCGCTCCCGCCGACGCCGAAGTGGCCGCGCTGGGGCAGGCCCGCGCCGAAGCCATCCAGGCGGCCCTGCGGGCGGGCGGCGAACTGGCGCCCGAGCGCGTGTTCATCACCGCCGCAGCCACCGTGCCGGCGAAGGAAGGCAAGGTGTCGCTGGAGCTGGCGCTCGAGTAGCTAGGGCGCGCTGGCCGCCGGCGTGCGCGCGGCGAACTGCGCCAGCACCGCGTCGACGGTGTCGGCCACGTGCGTTTCCATCGGGCAGTGGCCCGCTCCGTCGATGGTGATCCGGCTGGCCGAGGGCAGGGCCGCCTGCAGGCGGTCGGCCACTTCGGGTTTCACCCAGGCGTCGTTTTCGCCCCACAGGATCAGCGTGGGCACGCCGTCCAGCGCGGCGCCGGTGGGCGTTTCCGGCCACTGCGCGGCATAGCCGTTCATGATGGCCAGGGCGGTGCCCGGCTGGCGCAGCGGCGTGAGGTAGCCGTCGATTTCAGCGGCGGTGGCCGGCCGGCCATAGGCCTTGGCCAGCAGGTCGCCGATCCTTTCCTCGCGCAGGTAGCGGCTTTCCACCAGCCCCGCCAGCCAGCGCCGCAGCCGCGGCGACTTGAAGCGCTCGCGGCTGCGAAGTTCCTTCGCCGATGGAATCGGGTTGCCGGCCAGGTAGATCACGCTGGCCACGCCACCGGGCCGGGCCTGCACCAGTTCGGCCACCACGCGCGTGCCCATCGAATGGCCCAGCAGGCACCAGCCGCGGCCTTTCGCTTCCAGCCAGGGCGCCAGCGCGGCGCCGGCCGTGCCGGGGAAGGGCGTGCGCGCGCTGTAGCCATAGGCCGGCAGGTCCAGTGCCCAGACGTCGTGGCCGGCGGCGGCCAGCGCGGGCGCCAGTTCGCGGAACGAATAGGTGGAGCCGCCAAAGCCGTGCAGCAGCAGCACCGGGCAGCCGCGCGCCGCGCCGTCCGCGGGCCAGTGCCGCACGTGCACCCGCACCCCGTCGATGGCTTCGAAGCGGGAGTTGGCGAACGGCTCCGCGCGCGCCACGACGGGCGCGGCCATCAGCAGGGTCAACAGCAGGGGCAGCAGCAGGCGCATGGCCCATTGAACCGGGAAGGGCGTGCCGGCCGCGTCACGACCCGGGGCTGTTTGCGAAACGATACGTCACGCAAGTGTGACTTTGTTTCATGCATGAAGACGCCCATTGTTCCCGCACCTTCAGGAGACTCCCATGACCCAGCGCCTGTTCACTCCCTTCGCCCTCGGCCAGACCCCGCTCAAGAACCGCATCGTCATGGCGCCGCTGACCCGGTCGCGCGCCATCGGCAACCAGCCCAACGACCTGATGCGCGAGTACTACACCCAGCGCGCCGGCGCCGGCCTGGTGATCACCGAAGGCACCGCCACCGCCGCCGACGGCCTGGGCTACGCGCGCATCCCCGGCCTGTTCACCGACGAACAGGCGCGCGGCTGGGGCGACGTCGCCCGCTCGGTGCAGGCCCAGGGCAGCCACCTGTTCATCCAGCTGATGCACACCGGCCGCATCGGCCACCCGGCCAACCTGCCGCAGGGCGGCGAGCTGATCGCGCCGTCGGCCATCGCCGCCGCCGGCGAGATCTGGACCGACACCGCCGGCATGCAGCCGCATGCCGTGCCCAAGGCCGCCACGGCCGACGACCTGGTGCGGCTGCGCAACGACCACGTGCGCGCCGCCGGGCTGGCCGTGGCCAACGGCGTGGACGGCGTGGAGCTGCATGCCGCCAACGGCTACCTGCTGGGCCAGTTCCTCAACCCGCGCAGCAACCAGCGCACCGACGGCTACGGCGGCAGCGCGGCCAACCGCCTGCGCTTCGTGCTCGAAGTGGTGGACGCCACGATCGCCGCGATCGGCAAGGCGCGCGTGGGCATCCGCCTCTCGCCGTTCAATCCGTTCAACGACCTCGAGTCGGGCTTCGAAGGCGAGCGCGAGCAGTTCCTGGCGCTGGTCGGTGA
The DNA here is from genome assembly GCA_026398695.1 of Arenimonas sp. Taxonomy (GTDB): domain Bacteria; phylum Pseudomonadota; class Gammaproteobacteria; order Xanthomonadales; family Xanthomonadaceae; genus Arenimonas. Next base: position 6,899 of record JAPLSJ010000052.1, on the reverse strand, counting down.
ACTGGCCAAGCGCGACATCGGCTACATCCACCTGGCCGGCGGCAGCGTCGCGGGCGAGCTGCTGGGGCAAACGCGCGCGATTTTCCCGGGCACGATCATCATCAACGGCGGCTACGACGCCGCGCGCGCCGAGGCCGACCTGGCCGCGGGCCTGGTGGACCTGGTGTCGTTCGGCCGCCCCTTCATTTCCAACCCCGACCTGCCCGAACGCTTGCGTACGGGCGCACCCATCGCCGACCTTGACCCGGCCACGCTCTACACCCCGGGTGCCGCCGGCTACACCGATTACCCGCGCCTGGACGAGGCGGAGGCGCTGCTGGCCGACTGAACCGGGCCACAAGCAAGTGCCGTCGTGGACATGGTGGGGCCACGACGGCAATGGGAGAATCCACGCATGAATTCGTACGCACGCTGGTTTGCGCTGGCCGTTGCCGCCCTGTTGCTGGCGGCCTGCGGCGCGCCCACGCGCCCCGACCTCGTGCGCCTGTACGAAGCCGAAACCCAGCACCTCACCCAGCCGCCGGTGATCCTCATCCACGGCCTGATGGGCTCGACCCTGGTGCAGAAGTCCACCGGCGAGGAGTTCTGGCCCGGCTCGATCGGCACGATGGCCTTCAGCGACTACCGCGAGCTGGCGCGCATGAAGGCCGCCGAGGACAGCGGCGGCCTGGTGCCGGGCGACCTGTTCTACGGCGTGGCGCGCGTGGACTACTACAAGGCGCTCACCGACACGCTCGAGAACGTCGGCCGTTTCAAGCGCGGCCGGGCCGGCGAAGCCATCCATCCCGACGACCGCCGCCGCTACTACGTGCTGCTGTACGACTGGCGCAAGGAAAACCTGGCGGCCGTGCGCCAGCTGCATGCCCTGATCGAACAGATCCGCATCGACTACGGCGACCCCAACCTGGCGGTCGACATCCTGGCGCACAGCAACGGCGGCCTGATCGCCAACTACTACCTGCGCTATGGCCCCAACGACGTGCTCGACCAGGCGCAGTTCACGCCCTGGGACGAGGGCGCGCACCGCGTGCGCCGGGTCGTGATGCTGGGCACGCCCAGCCTGGGCGCGGTGACCAGCCTGGAGCGCCTGCAGCACGGCTTCAAGATCGCGCTGCGCACGGTGCCGGTGGAAGTGCTGGCCACGTTCGCCACGCCGTTCGAGGCGCTGCCGCACCCGGACGCGCAGGTGGTGTTCTCGTCCGAGGGCCTGCCGATCGCGTTCGATTTCTACGATCCCGAGACCTGGCGTTCGCGCCGCTGGTCGGTGTTCTCGCCCGAAGTGTCGGCGCGGGTGATCGCCAGCGCGCCGGATGTCGCCAGCGGCGAAGCCCAGCTGGCGGCGGTGCAGGCGCAGTTCGTGCACCACCTGCTGCGGGCCAAGCGTTTCCAGCTGTCGCTCAGCGAGCCGGTGCGCGCCAACGGCGTCGAGGTGGCGGCGTTCGGCGGCGACTGCACCATGACGCCGGCCCGCGCCGTGCTGGACCGTGACAAGGACGGCGAGCGCCTGGTCATCCACCCCGAAGAGGTCAAGAACCGCGTCGAAGGCGTCGACTACGAGCGCCTGCTGCTGCAGCCCGGTGACGGCCTGGTCACCCGCGACTCGCAGCTGGGCCGCGGCCTGGACGTGGCGCCGGGCCTGCCGGGCGGCACCTTCCCGATCGTGCAGAGCTTCTTCCTGTGCGAACAGCACGACCAGCTGTCGGTGAACCCCTACTTCCAGAACAACCTGCTCAATTTCCTGCTGGCGCGTTGACCGCACGGCCCGCGGCCGGGCATAGAATGGCCGCATGACCGACCTCCGTTCCCTGCTGATCGACTGCCGGATCGAGCTGCGCAAGCTCTCGCGCGACTTCCAGAAGACCGAGCTGTGCGAGCGGCTCGACCTGGCCATCCAGGCGCAGGCCAACGCGAAGGCCGCCCCGGCGGCGCCGGCCGCGCCGGTCGTGAACGAGGCCGCCCCCGGCGCGGCGCCCGAGAAGGGCCAGACCGTCAGCCAGGTCGCCCTGGCCTGGCAGACCGCGGTGCGCGACCTCAAGTTCAGCGACCCGCCGATCTACGCGCGGCTGGGTGAAAAGGTGATGCGCCTGCTCGCCGCCAAGACCCTGGTGGATCCCGCCACCGAGATCGTGCAGCTCGAGAAGCAGGTGGCCGAGCTGCAGAAAACCCTCGAGGCCCAGGCCCGGGACCAGCAGGCCATGGCCAGCGAGCGCGACGCGCTGCTGGGTTCGCTGGCCAACGCCGTGCCCAAGCTCAAGGACGGCGGCGACCGCCTGGCCGTGGCCCTGGCCCGCGTGGCCTGGCTCAAGGCCGAAGCCGAAAAGGCCACCGTCGCGGCCGCCAAGCCTGGCGTCCAGCGCGCGCCCGAGCCGCAGGACACCGTGCCCTCGCCCGAACTGCTCAGTGCCGCCGCCGCCGGCGCCGCCACCTTCACCCGCGAACAGCGCGAGTGGTGCGTGGGCGAAGCGATGGTGCTCACCGGCTTCCAGTTCACGCCGGTGGAGCTGCTGGAAAAGGGCGACTCGCATATCGCCCAGCTGATCCTGCAGGCCCGCAAGGCCGTCTGACCCCCGCGCCGTGGACTGCCCCTGCGGCCTGGGCCGCTACGCCGACCACTGCGGGCGCCTGCACGCCGGCGCCGCGGCGGCGGATGCCGAGGCGTTGATGCGTTCGCGCTACAGCGCCTATGCCCTGGGATTGTCCGACTACCTGCTGGCCACCTGGCATCCGTCCACGCGCCCGGCTTCGCTGGACCTGCACGGGCAGCCACCGCTGCGCTGGCTGGGCCTGGACGTGAAGCGCCATGTCGCCGACGGCGACACGGCCGTGGTCGAATTCGTGGCGCGCCATCGCCAGGGCGGTGGCCGCGCCGGCCGCCTGCACGAGACCAGCCGCTTCGTGCGTGAACGGCAGCTGTGGCTGTATGTCGATGGGCACGTGACGGATCGCTGAGCCGCCCTAGACTGGCGCGGCCCTCCCGCCACCGGACCCGCGCATGACCCCATCGCTTCGTTGCCAGCTCGCCCTCGGCCTTGCCTTCGCGCTCTCGTCTTCGTTCGCGGCGGCGCAGGACGTGCCCGCCAGTGACGCCGAGGTGCTGCAGGTGCTCGACACCGTCGTGGTCAGCGGCATCCAGCCCGGCCCCGGCCTGTGGCGGGTGGAAAAGGACGGCCGCGTGATGTGGGTGCTGGGCACGGTGGCGCCGCTGCCCAAGCGCATGGAGTGGAACTCGGCCGAAGTGGAGGCCAAGGTCGCAGCGGCCGGCGTGGTGCTGATGCCGCCCTCCGTCAACGTGAATGCCAAGGGCGCGATGTTCGGCGGCCTGTTCCTGGTGCCGTCCATGCTCAAGGCCCGCAACAATCCCGACAAGGAGCGCCTGGCCGACGTGCTGCCCGCCGCCGACTACGCCCGCTGGCAGGGGCTCAAGGCCAAGTACCTGCCGCGCGACGGCGCGGTGGAAAAGCGCCGTCCGTTCCTGGCGGCGATGGAGCTGCGGCAGGAGGCGTTCGACCAGCAGGACCTTTCCTGGCGCGACATCGCCGGCCGCGTGGTTTCGCGCGCGGCCGACAAGGCCGACGTGCCGGTGGAGCGGCCCAGCGTATCGCTGGTGGTGGAAAACCCGAAGGCGGCCATCAAGGAATTCGCCAGCAACCCGGTGGACGACCTGCAGTGCTTCCGGCGCACGCTCGACCAGGTGGAGAACGACCTGGGCACGCTGGCCACCCGCGCCAACGCCTGGGCCCAGGGCGAAATGGCGATGCTGCGCGACCTCACCTACACCGACAACGCGCAGGCCTGCACCGACGCCTTGCTGGGCACCGGCGTGGCCAAGCGCAGCGGCTTCACCGACCTGCCTGCGCGCGTGCAGGCGGCGTGGATGGCGGCGGCGGAAAAAGCGCTGGCCACGCACGCCGAAAGTTTCGCGGTGCTGCCGATGGCGCGCGTGGTGGGCGCCAGCGGTTACCTGGTGGCGCTGGAAAAGCGCGGCTATGCCGTGCGGGCGCCAGACCAGGACGATGCGGCGGATGACACGCCGGTGGGCGCCGGGGCGCCCACCGACGCGGCGGTGGATCAGAAGCGGTAGTTGATGCCGATGCGCACGGTGTTGAAGTCCACGTCCTGGGTCACCGTCTCGAGGTAGGCCGGGGTGACGAAGGCGCTGCCCGCGACATAGGCGGTGTCGAAGCTGAAGTCGTCCAGTTCGGTGGCGGTGTATTCGCCGCGCACCGTCCACTGGTTGCCCAGGTCGTACTCGTAGCCCACGCCCCAGACGAAGCCGTCGAGCGTTTCCGAAGAGGTGCCCAGCTTGCGGTAGCCGCCGTTGCTGGTGATCGAGGCCGTGGCTTCGGTGTCCACGCGCGTCCAGCCGGCGGTGGCGTAGAAGAGGTGGGCGCCCGACGCGTAGCCGAAGCGGCCGCGCAGCGACGCCTGGCTCTGGAGCTCCATGCGGTTGATGAAGTCATAGGACAGCGTCGGGAACGGCGCCGTCGGCTGCAGGCCGGTCTGCCGCGTTTCGCTGACGTCCAGCGAGCTGTAGTCGAGTTCGGCGCCGAGCACCATGCCGTTGCCGAACTGGTGGTCATAGCCGAACTGCACGCCGTAGGCCGCGCCGGAAACGTCGAGGTCGTCCGAGCCGTTGGCCACCACGTGGTCGCGCAGGGCCTGGCTTTCAGTCGACCAAGCACCGGCCAGGGCCATGTCGAAGTCGGAGTTGCCGCTGACGTGGCCGACGTGGCCGCCAAGGTGCCAACCGGTCCAGTCGCTGGACGCCGAGGCGGTGGTGGTGGCGCCGAGCAGCAGGGCGGCGGCAAGGAGGCTGATTCGCTTTTGCATGGTGGTTCCTCTGTCATTCCTTCGGGTGGAGGCGCGGCCTGTTTTTGGCCGTCGCTGAAGGGCATAACGGAAAAGGGAACACCAAGCTGCCAACCCCGGCTCGTTCAGCCGGCCGGCGGTTCCCGCCGGCGCACCGTTTCACCCGGCGGCGCCCCGCAGGCGAAGCGATGCACGTCGCCCTGCCCGCCGCTGCGCTGGCCGCGCTCTTGGTCGAACGCGGGTGCCTTCCAGCCCGACATTTCGTCCTGCAGCAGCTGCGCCGCGCGGGCGCGCTCGGCCGGCGACAGCTCGGACTCGAGCGATGAAATCCGTGCGCCCAGCTGCCGCCGCGCGAGCGCCATGGCTTCGGGGGGCAGGGCATCGAGCGCCGCCTGCGCGCGCTGGTACATGGCCAGCGCGCGCGGGCCGTCGGGCGACACCGACTGGGCCAGCAACGACCGGTTGGGCAACGGCGACGGGTCGTAGCCGGTGGCCAGGATCAGCAGCATGTCGCCGTCGCCGTTGCGCGCCACCTGCAGGGCCATGGCTTCGGCCTCACCGCGGTAAGTGGCCAGCAGCGGCAGCGAATCCATGAGGCTCGACCAGCGGAAGGCGTTGCCGCTGGCGTATTGCTTCATCGCCGCCGGGCTGCCCAGCAGCGCGGCGCGGCGCCACTGCAGGGCGATGTCGTTGGGCGTGGCGGCCGGGCTGCCCGCGCAGTGGCGCGTCAGCTGGTCGAGCATGCCTTCGCGCATCGTCATTTCCCGATCAACGTAGGTCGCGACGTCGCTCCGTGTCTGGGGCTCCGTGGCGGACACCAGCCCGGCCTGGCGCTCCACCAGCCAGCGGTCGAAGTCCGCACGCTGCATTTCGCGGGTGCTGCAGTAGGCAAACTCGGCTGCGAGCCGGCAGGCCGCGTCGGGGTCGCCGGCGTCGGAGCGCGCCTTCAGGTCGTAAGCGATCAGAGCGAACGGTGCCGTCAGGGACGGTAGCGGGGCCGGTGGGATCGGCCTGGCGGAAGGTGCCTTCGCCTTGGACGCCGACGGCTTGTCGAGACTTGCCGTGGCGGGGGCCGCGCCGCCGGCGGTTTCCGCGGGCGTCGTCGCCGTGGTGCCGGGTCGGAGCCAGAAGCCGACGGCCGCGACTGCGGCGAGCAGCAGCAGGAGCAGGGCGGCTCTCGGCCGCGGCGCGTGATTCGAGGTCATGTGTCCACATCTTTGGGGGGGCGACGCGCCAAGATAATCGAAGCGGGGCCGATGGCGTCAGTAGGGCGGCGCGACTTCGATGCAGTGGCTGGCGAAGTCCGCCGATTCCAGCTGGAGGGTGGCGTGGTGGATGCCGAAGCGTTTCTCCAGCGCGGCGTGCGCGGCCCGCAGCACGCCGTCGGGCGACACCTCGGCATCGGCCAGCACGAGGTGCGCGGTAAGGGCGCAGTCCGAGGTTGCGACCGCCCACACGTGCAGGTCGTGAACGCCGGCCACGCCGGGAATATCCAGCAGGCACTGCCGCACCTCGGGCAGGGACACGTGGTCGGGCACGCCGTCGAACAGCAGGTGCAGCGAGCGCCGGAACAGCGACCAGGTGCCCACCACCACCACGCCCGCCACCGCCAGGCTCACCAGCGGATCCAGCCAGCCCCAGCCCTTCCACAGCGTCAGCGCGCCCACCACCACCACGCCCACCGACACCAGCCCGTCGGCGGCCATGTGCAGGAAGGCGCCGCGCATGTTCAGGTCGTGGCGATCGCCCATGAACAGCCAGGCCGTGCCGAAATTGACGAACACACCGATGCCGGCCACCACCATCACGGTCAGGCCGTTGACGTCGGCGGGGGCGCCGATGCGCTGCGTGGCTTCCCACGCCAGCGAGCCCATCGCCACCAGCAGCAATACCGCGTTGGCGAAACTGGCGAGGATCGAGCCGCGGCGCCAGCCGTAGGTGTGGCGGTCGTCGGTGCGCAGCTTCGCGGCCGCGTACGCCGCCCAGGCCAGCACCAGGCCGCCGACGTCGCTGAGGTTGTGCGCCGCATCGGCCAGCAGCGCCAGCGACTGCGCCTGCCAGCCGAAGCCGGCCTCCACCGCCACGAACGC